>NZ_JAAHHS010000234.1 GCF_010692395.1 Moorena sp. SIO3H5 | reverse complement strand
AGTTTGGGGTTAGCGATCGCACAGTTTGGGGTTAGCGATCGCACTGAATAGTTTACCTAGTAAAGGATACAGCAATTTCTGGAAAGTACTTGACAAATTGCTCTTTTGCTTAACTTGTCACCAATGGTTATCAGCTATCAGCTATCAGCTTTCAGCTTTCAGCTTTCAGCTTTCAGCTTATGGGCTACGCCCACGCTACGCGAACAGTGATCAGCTTTCAGTTATTAGCTTATGCGCTACGCGAACAACCAACGGCTAACGGCTGACCACTGACCGCTGACCACTGATGGCTGACTGCTGACCGATGCTTCACAGGCTGGAAGCCTGTTCCACAAAGCTGACAGCTGACCGCTGACGACTGATAGCTTACTAAAAGATTTCAATAGTTTCAGCAGTGATAGCAGACTTACTGGAACCAGAACTCTGACCTTTAATCCGAACCTTTTGCTTAGGACTCAATTTTCCTGGGTCAACAGTTTCTCCTTGACGAGTGATTTTGGTATCGGAAAGAAGTTGTACACTATAGGAACCAGACTCAGTTTTTACCTTTAACTGTAGAGGAAAGCTTTCCATAACTGCGACAATTTTACCTTCGATAATCATTTGTTCATCAGTTGAGGTAACTATTGGATTATTATCTGGATTATTACCCTGATTGTTTTCCGGTGAAACGTTTGGTTGCGGAGCGCTACAAGCAGAAAACAGCAGGCTTAATCCGATAAGACTGCTCAAAGCAAAAGATTTAAAAGTAATTTGTGGTTTAGTAGTCATCTGACAGTTTTTTACTTTGTTAGTTGATTTGTAAGCAGTCAGCAGTCAGCCGTTAGCAGTCAGCAGTCAGCTTTGTGGAACAGGCTTCCAGCCTGTGAAGCATCGGTCAGCGATCAGCCGTCACCTGTTGACTGTTCCCGTAGCGTGCCCGTAGCGCTTAAGCTGATAACTGATAACTGATAACTGTTCGCGTAGCGTGCGCGTAGCGCATAAGCTGAGCGCTGATAACTGACCGCTGTTCGCGTAGCGTGCGCGTAGCGCATAAGCTAACGGCTAATTAGTCCCGGAGATATTAAAGATTTTTCCAAGCGGACAAGTTATCAAACACAGACTGATTGATCCGGACAGCACTGTTAGGACAGCCACCATAGCCGTGAATTCCCACTGCATGGCGTTCACCATCTTCAAAGCGCCAGATGGGGCTACCACTTTGACCGCCATAGGTATCGAGCATATAAGAGAGCTTGCCACTAGTGATCCTGGTAATTCGGCCAGCATTGAACCATTGTGTGCCAAATGGTTTGTCACCAGCGTAGCCAGAGTTATTTACCTGTAGATTTGTCAGTAACTCGTCGGATAGATTGACAAATCCGAACCAGCCGACTCGGTTCCCTAGGGTGTCATCCGGTAGAATAATTGCTCCGTAATCGAAGTCATCATCTTGTTCTTCTGTCCAGCCTGTTACACTGCGGAAGGATGTGCCAACTTGGGAGCCGAAGGGAGCTTCGTTCTCATCCATACCGGGAAAGACTTCAATTTTCTGCGCCCAACCATTAGCACTATGACTATAAACGCAGTGTCCAGAAGTGATTACTGTCCGTGGTCCAATAAACCAGCCAGTACACCGGGACTGGCTGCCATCAGCTTTGGTAATGATTAACTGGCAAATCCATCGCCAGGGAATATTAGTAGCTGGGGAAATGCGGATGCGGTCGTCATTACCACATACTGACTCCGGCCTTTGGAATTCTTTAGCACCAGCATCTGGAAGATTTTCCAAATCTTCTGTGACCAAAATTTTTTCGTCGAAATCCAAACCATCATTAAGAGCTCGGAATTTATTGAATCCGGATACTGCTTCGATTTGACCGCGACCCATCATTCCCTCAAATTGCTCTTCGGAATCTATTGCCTGGGATGGAGTTTCGCTAGAAGTGATTTCATGGAGCCGCTGATCCTCCCGTTCTATTTCCTTTCCTTGGTTGGTTTGATTGGAAACTATTTCATTTTCTGACATAACTATTATCTTTAGGGTTAACTACTAACAAGAACTGACTTGAATGTTCTTTCCATGTACATAATTGCAAGGCTGCACTAGGGTTGACAGTACCCGAAAGGGTACTTATGGGGAGCAGGGAGCAGGGAGCAGGGAGCAGGGAGCAGGGAACAGGGAACAGGGAACAGGGAACAGGGAACAGGGAACAGGGAGCAGGGAGCAGGGAGAAAGGAGCAGGGAAACAATCTTGGATAAATGATTAGGATAGAAATCGTTATCGTTAAAATTAATAATTAAAATTACTCGTTTAAAAAGAGCAATTTCATAAAAAAACTATGCAATATTATAAAATATACGCTACGGGATTGACCGAAAAATAAGCTACGGGATTGACCTTTAATAAAGCTTTGCAATCGCTTTTTTTATTGCCTATAAAAACTTTCCGAAAAAAAACTTTTTAAAACCCTTGACAACTAAAATTATAATCATTACAATAATCAATATAAACCTAACGAGCTCAAATTTTTATCTATGTCAAAAGAGTTTAAGTCAAACTTCAAGAAACAACCTGTTGAGCACACTCTCAAAGGCTCTCGTGAAGCAGTAATCTATAGTATCCAAATGCTTTATAAATTGGGCTATGCAGAGATTGCCGAATGGACTCCTCTTGAAGCGACTGAGGTTCCAGGGGAAGTGATTACTAAAATGATGAAGTATTGGCTGTTGCCATAACACTTTTAATTTCTGGGGGGGTTTCCCCCCCCTGGCAAAGGCTCCGGTCTGTTCGCGTCCGGATCGGTTTGGAAACTCATTGACATAGATAATTGAAATAGCCGTGGATAGTATTTCTACGGCTATTTTTTTTTATTTTTGAGACTTATAGAAAAAGGGAATTGGGAATCGGAAATCGGGAATCGGGAATCGGGAATCGGTAGCATTCTGTAGGGTGGGCATTGCCGGTTTACTTACCCAAATCCTGCCCAAATTGATCTGAGCAATGCCCACCAACGTTCGGTACCCATGACCGGTTTCTGAACCAATGCCCACCCTACATTATTGTGGATTGGTGGGCATTGCCCATGTAATTGCTCGGCGTTCAATCATGATCTTTATCAGCAATGCCCACCCTACGATTCTTCCTATTCCCGACAAAAATCATGAGCCTTATTGTTAATCTTATCAATAACATCAGTAGCATTGTGTAGGGTGGGCATTGCCGGTTTACTTACCCAAATCCTGGGCAAATTGATCTGAGCAATGCCCACCAACGTTCGGTACCCATGGCCGGTTTCTGAACCAATGCCCACCCTAGGATTATTGTGGATTGGTGGGCATTGCCCATGTAATTGCTCGGTGTTCAATCATGATCTTTATCAGCAATGCCCACCCTACGATTATTACTGTTTATACTTATCTAAAAATGAAATCGATAATCGGGAATCGGTAAAAAAATATGTGTACCTTATAGTAATCGGTAGCATTGTGTAGGGTGGGCATGGCCAGTTTACTTACCCAAATCCTGGGCAAATTGATCTGAGCAATGCCCACCAACGTTCGGTACCCATGGCGGGTTTCTGAACCAATGCCTACCCTAGGATTATTGTGGATTGGTGGGCATTGCCCATGTAATTGCTCGGCCTTCAATCATGATCTTTATCAGCAATGCCCACCCTACGATTCTTCCTATTCCCGACAAAAATCATGAGCCTTATTGTTAATCTTATCAATAACATCAGTTACCTCAGCTGGAGGATTAGGCATCAGATAAATTTCCCGTAATGCATCTGACCAAAGTTGTTTGTCCATGAAATAGTTAATTCGTTTCAGAGCAATCCTTTCAGCACTCGCATCTTTAGCCTTCAGCTTACTTTCTAATGCAGTTAAGTCAGCCGTGATTTGATTACGCTTTTGGTCATCCATCAGACGAAAACTTATCTTAGTAGGAAGTTCTTCTAAAGGAATTGTATTGCGCCAATAGTAAGCTATACCTGGTTTTAAGGCTTTTCCTTGATAAAGTATACTATTAGTAGTAGGCTCTAAAGGTTGCTCCCACAATTGTTGATTAGTACGCATTTCACGCACCTCAATACCTTTCATTTCTCCTTGCCATAGGAATAGGGGTTGCTCACTCCAAATTTCTAAGCTTCCTTTATGATTAGAATTACCGTCACGATCTGGTAGCTGACCAGGGGTAAGCATGCAGAGAGTTTGCTCGCTAAGATGCTGATATCTTGACCTCCCTCTTGAGCCTCCTTTACCTTTTTTACGTCGCAATCTCTCCCAGATATCACCCCATTTTAACGTAATTAGCTGGCCTTGAGACTGGGATAACTGCTGATCAGACTGAGGTTTTTTTACTATGGCATCAAGAGGCAGTACAGAAGAACAGACTAGCACTACTATTGTTAGTAATAGTGTGGATTTGTTTTGAATTATTTTCATCATAATACAGTATTATTTAATTGGGTAAAGTACAAATTATTGGTTTTTCTGGAATCGGGAATCGGGAATCGGGAATTGGGAATCGGGAAAAAATATTGTGTACATGATAATTATTAAAAACGCTATATTTGAGCTGATTCCAGTAAATTTTTATTTACTTTTGCCTTTTGATTTAACAATATAGGCTTTATATTAATGAGTATAATAATTGCTATATTGTTCCCTACTCCCTACTCCCTACTCCCTTTTCGTAACGCTATAGGTGCTAAACACTACTAAAGGCATCAAAGTAGGTAACAGCACCTTCAAAGAGATATAAACTTGTAATGAAACCAAGCAATAAACTAACCAATAAAGCAACCAAGCCTTACCTATATTGCTAAACCACCATTGCTGTTGCTCCGGATTATCCTGTTTAATTAACCTAAATCTCTTACCTAAAACAGCGGTTAGCAAAATCATCAAGGTATTAGGAATTGGTATCACCAGATGCTGGTAAAAAAGATGGTGGGCGATGTAACTATGAGCTTCACCACCAGTAAACGATGATTTGCCATCGAACCAATCTTGCCAACCCTGTGAACTACGCCAGAAGGCTACCGGAAGGGGAAGCAGATTATTATCTTGCCCTTCTTGATCAATTCCTGCTTCTTTGTATCCTCCTGAAGCAACAATCACAATGGTCTGGTTAAAGCTGATATCATCAGCTAGAGCATCTCCAGAACAGGAGCCTAATAACTCACAAGCAGAAATTCTTTGATAAACCTGCTCTGGAGGCAGGGAATAGTCAATAATCGGTTGAAACCATTGTAAAAAATATGCGATCGCAGGACGTTTGACCCTCCCCAACCAAGCCAGTTGTGTATGGGCTTGTGTATCGGTACCATTAACCGAATCAATCACTGAAGTCCTAAAATCCTGATTACTGTGTTGAGGCTCAGGTAATCCCATCGCCAATTGAGTAGTGCTGGAATCTTGATTACGTAAACAATAGGAAAGGACTAGTAAATAGCTAAACGGACAACTTTGATCACACTTATTGCTAGGTAACTCCACATACCAATCATATCTTGTAATATCTCCCTCCATGGTTTGCTTAAGATTAGCAATTTTATCACTAACTCCCTGATAATCAGCAGGATGGTCAGCTTCAATCGCTGCCCAAACTAACCAGGTATTATTTTTAATCGCTTCAGTAACTGATTGCTGTAACTGTTTACTATTATCGAGCTGTTGTTGGTCTTGATCTAAGATATAATCAAATCCAATTATACGAGCATTACTGCTAACTAATTTATCTAATATACTTGCTAAGTAACCATAATTCATATACCTGCCATCAACTAATGTTACCTTGTCCTGTTCAAGAGACTTGTTATCAATTTGAACTAACCGAACTGGAGACTGAACTGGAGAAGGATTAGCTTGCCACTGCACCTGCTGAGTAACCTGACGGTAACCAGCCTGTAACAACAGACGAGATTCTAACAGTAAATCCTGAACAGGTGGGATTAAACTAAGGGTTAACCATGCCGATAACCAAAGGGCTTCTTTTTTAGTGGGCAACCAATTTCTGAGACTGTGCCCTAAACCAAATGGTTCCAAGCGAAACAGTACTGATTGGGGATGGCGAAATAAGGTAGGGATTAGGTAAGCAGACGGATAGGTAAGATTTTGTTGGTCTTTGAGATAAGCACAAGCATCCCTGAGGGCTTCATGAACATCCTTATACTCAGCCAAACTGTTGAGAAACTGGACAATAAAAACTTGAGCCACCTGATTGTGAATAGGTTCTGCCATTACCGCCACTTGAGGTAACCCTAAAGCAATTAGGAATTCCGCAATCGAGATACCATCACAAGAATTAAAAATAGCAAACTTAAGTCCATTAGCTATCCCTTGTTGGAGGGACTGTTGAATCTCCTTAAGCCCTAAAGAAGCATCAGGAGCAATATGTAATTCCCCACCAGTAAAGGCAGTTTCATTACTATGTCCAGCAAAGAATAAAATATCCCAACCCCTAGGATTAGCAATTTCTTTCACAATTTCCTGCTTAAGACTAGTAGAGTCTTTTCCTGGTTGCCAACCAATAAATTTTATTTCAGCCAGCTTAGATAGGTGAGCTAACGCTTTGCGGTCTTCTTTAAAGTCTAATCCTTTTTCATCACCTAAGATAGCCAACACTCTGGCTCGGCGACGGATTGAAGGAATAATTTTATGATGACTAATTCCAGTATGGATAATATTAGAAGCCCGAGCAATCCGGATAGTTCCGAATCTGGATAAATTAGTCGTAGTAGTAGTACTAATTTCCCAAGCTTCCCAAGGTAAGCAAGTTAATTCATAACAGTTACAGGTGAGGATAATATCAACCCAATAGCGACGATTAATAGACGAATCCGTAGCTGCCTTAGCAATTTCCTCACGAATTTGATATAACTCTCCATCCCGTAACCACCGATCAAAGAGTGATAAAAACCTAGCTTCTGCTTCCCGCAAAAATCCAGCATTATCCTTCTTAGAGGATGAAATACTACCACTTTTTTTTATTTTAATAACTCGCAAATCTCGGTAACAATTAATGTAAGCATCTTTCCAGTCTTGGTAACCTTGATCAAGGTCTTGATGATAATCTACTATGGCAGAAATAGTCTTACCATTTTCCCAAGATAACTCAAAGTTACATCCTGACTTTATTTTGATAACTTTAAGGTGAAAAATTTTACTTTTCATATGACTTAGAGTAGTTGTTAATTGGCTTATAATCGTAGGGTGGGCAGTGCCTAGCAACGCCCTTTGCAAGCTTCAAAATCTGTCTGATGCACTGCCCACCGACATGAACTAAACAAGTGATTAATCGGCTGGTGGGCAGTGCCTAACAATCCCCTTTGCAAACACATCAATCTAACTGATGCACTGCCCACCCTACATGAATTTATCTTTCACTAGTAAACCAGTGATTAATCGGCTGGTGGGCAGTGCCTAACAATCCCCTTTCGAAACACATCAATCTAACTGATGCACTGCCCACCCTACATGAACTTACCTTTCACTAGTAAACCAGTGATTAATCGGCTGGTGGGCAGTGCCTAGCAATCCCCTTTAGAAACACATCAATCTAACTGATGCACTGCCCACCCTACATGAAATCTCCCTACTCCCTACTCCCTACTCCCTACTCCCTTTAAATTCAAACAACATCGAGGTTTGTGCTGTTTCGTCAGCAGTGGTAATTGTAGCTAGAAACTTTTCATGATTAGCCCCCACAAACTGAGTAAATAAATAGTCGTCATTAGTGCTCAATTCCTGTTGCTCCAAGACCATGGTATAATCAGTAATACGCAATTTTATCCCCCAAGGTGGAGTATTACCTGGGCTAGCTCCCAGGATCAGCAATATACTCCAATCCCCTTCTGGTTCAGACTGGGGTAATTGCCAAGTTACAGCATAAAGGCGCAGTGGAATTCCAGCTAGTTGAAAATCTCGATAACTACGGACAGCGGCAGCAGGAATTTCGATATCAATAATAGTTATAATCTCAGCTAATTCTTGGGCTGGGGTACGATGAAACCGCAATTGCGGAGAAGGTGCTGGTAATAGC
This sequence comes from Moorena sp. SIO3H5, assembly GCF_010692395.1. Classification (GTDB taxonomy): domain Bacteria; phylum Cyanobacteriota; class Cyanobacteriia; order Cyanobacteriales; family Coleofasciculaceae; genus Moorena. Next base: position 4,089 of record NZ_JAAHHS010000234.1, on the reverse strand, counting down.
TGCCAAGATAATTCTTGAGCTAGGTCATCGATTTGATTATATAACCATTGTCCCACATTAATCGCCCGTTGATTCAGGATTTCAAGCACGTCGCTAACATAATTAGGATCGGCCTGTGGTATTTCTGGTAAAGGAATTTCCTCAGGAGAGAGACATTGTAAATCAAGTAGTAAGTCGTCTCCACTCATAGTAAACCTAGATAAAGGGAGCTCGTAATTCTGATCATATCCAATAGCTATATTACTAATATCTGTAACTAACTGGTCGTATCGATTTACTCCTTTAATCCCAGCAATCCCTAAGTCATCATCAATGGCAATCACAACATAAAAATGAGCAGTAAATTCGGGAATAGTAACAATTGCTTCAGGGAGCGTTACAAAGGGGTCACTAAATCCAAAGCTAGGAATAAGGCAAATCTTGAAATCTCCTACCTGTAGATGACACACAGGATTAATAACTTTAGCAATAGCTTGAGATAATTCAGAGTTTACTAAAACATTAGCTGCCCGTTCTACCTGTAAACTTGGCTCCCGTTTTGCTAGCCAATCTTCAAAGACTAGTAAGGCTAAGCATTGGAGATAGATAGCTAATGTTCCTGGTTGCTCTGGGATCTGGTTGGCTATATCCAGGGCTTGTTGTTGTTGTTCTAATTCCAGCGTTAGGGTTTCGGTTAATGCTGGAAATGAAATCATTTCTGTAGATGTATTTAGCATTTTTAGTTAAGTAATAATATAAAAAGGGAGCAGGGAGCAGGGAGCAGGGAATAGGGAATAGGCAAGAGGCAATAGGCAAGAGGCAATAGGCAATAGGCAATAGGCAAAAATTCCAATAAAATTCCTACACCCCACACCCCACACCCCACACCCTACTCCCTACTACCGATTCCCTTTTTTAATAATTCACATAAAGTCCTAGAAAAATTACTAGAGAGTTTGTATTTGTTTTTAACAAAGGTTTCCTTCATGGCTGCCGTCATAATCCGGTTAATTTCGTCTTCTACAAACTGACTAATTCGTTTCTCTAATTCCTTAACCTCTTGTGCAGAAGCGTAGGCTTGCCCTAACTCCACGAGTTGGTGATGTAATCTTATGGAAGTGCGTCTAGCAATATCAGCTCGAAAGGCTTTCAGGTCTAGCAAGCGACTGACCTGATATTGCGCAGTTAAGCCGATTTGGACAGCAATCTTAGTCATAGTAATATGCTGACAGTGAAATAAATCTAGTGCTTCTAAAAATTGCTGATCTCTCTGCTTTTGTTGACGACTTAGATAAGCAGTTCGGTTTTGTATAACGTCTTGAATAGCAGTAGTTAAACAATCCTGTAGTAATTGGTCATAGGCAGCTAATACCTCGTCTTCCTCCTGATTATTACTGGTATCATCAGCTGCTAATTGATGCTCAAATTTCCCTAACGCTTGAGTGGTAACATTCCTGCCACGATTCTTTTTATAGTCTCGAATTAGCTGAGCTAACCGTTGTAAATCAGTAAGTACTGCTTCTGGAGATAGTTTTCCGATGGAGCCCCCCAAAGTTGTAATCAGCTGTAATTGTTCCTTGCTAGGAATTGGGTAAGGAGTTGTAAGTTTACCTAAGCCTTGTTGTTGTCGTTGTTGGTTAATTTTACTACGTTCTGCTTGCAGTTGACGTACATAAATCCTTTGATAACTTTCTAATAACTCACGATAGTGGTTAATTTCCTGAGCAGTTAGCTGATGAAACTCCGATAGAATACGATTTAGTTTACCAGGAGTAGTTTGTTTCAGTAATAACCAATCGGTTACCTGCTCAATTCCATAGTATAGTAAAAATTGTTTCACCTCCTTATTCGTTTTAACCAGTCTTTTTGTCCAGGAAAATAAGCTACTTTTATTTGGGTCAAAGGTTTTCAAAATATAGGTATTTATAGAATTATCTACCCCTAGTTTATGGCCTTGATCGGGCTCAGGATAACGGTCAAGGACTAATGGCAGTAGGTCATTCATGGTAAAATTATGTTGCTGACCAAATTGCTCTACTAACTGATAACAAACTTCCTTGATTTGCTGAGAAACTAAACAACGTAGACAAACCTCAGCCAGCTCAAAGTCGTCGTCTTGGGTGTGATAACGTTGCCACAGTCTGCTAATCAGTGCTTGGTCTATAGTGTCTTCATCTGTAGATAAGGTAATAGCTTGGGCACTGATAAATTCCTTAGCCTTTTCTATGGGTTTAGTTTGATGTTGACCTAAACGATTAATGTAATTAAGTGTCCAGTATTTGGCTAAGCTGGTATTCATGAGGGAGCAGGGAGTAGTTAAGAGGCAAGAGGCAAGAGGCAAGAGGCAAGAGGCAAGAGGCAAGAGGCAAGAGGGAAAAAATAATCTGTACCTTATAGCTATGAGTATTGCGTAGTGGCGTGACACAGCTAAAATAGTGCAATAGCTTTTTGTTAAAAACCTTAATTTACAAGGGATAAGGGATTTTACTAAAGCACCAAATTAGCTGTGCCACGGCAGTAGGGTGCATTAGGGGCGGACTTGCCCTAATTTTCGGCTTCTTAACCAGGGTTGGGATAGTCGGCCCCGTAACGCACCACAGGGTCAAAAAGCAAAGTGAGATGTATCCTAGCAATCTCTCCCAACAAGGGAACCAAATCTCATTCTTACCTATCTGGTAAGTATGCGAGCCTATGCATTTTGTGGAAAAAACTCGGCTTGAAGTGTATAAGTGAAGGGTAGGAAGTAGGTCTGAGGAGTATTAGTGTTTCCTTGTATAGTCAGGTACATCTAAATTTTATTCCCTGTTCCCGACTCCCGACTCCCGACTCCCTGCTCCCTAATTCTGCCAATAATTGCCTAGGCTCAGGAATGTTTCAGATTTAGGTAAACATTAGATGATACCACATCCTATTACACTTAAGCAGGTCTTGTTTTTGGGAATTTTCACTCTCTGCCTTACCCCTGGGCAATTCCCTGTTGTGGCTAGATTCCTGAGTTTGCCAGGACTGGATCACCAACTAAACTGTTTGAGCCTAGAGCAACACGGGAGTTTAGCCCCTGGTGACGCCATTCTTGAAGTAGACAGTAAGCAGGCAGAGGCTTACAAACTATTTAAGCAAGGACTTCGTCACATTTGTGGCAGTGAGTTCCGAAAAGCATTACAGTCTTGGCAGCAAGCATTGGTGATTTATCAACACATCAGACACCGCGAGGGTGAAGCTCTCTCCCTGGGTAATCTGGGTCGTGCATACGCTAATCTGGGAGAGTACAAACAAGCAATTGATCACTACCAAAAATGCTTAGATATTGCTAGGGAAATCGAACACCGCGAGGGTGAAGCTCTTTCCCTGACTAATCTGGGGTTTGCATACGGTAATCTGGGAAACTACAAAAAAGCCATTGATTACCACCAACAATCGATAGCTATTGCTAAGGAAATCAAACACCGCAAGGGTGAAGCTCGCTCCCTGAGTAATCTGGGTAATGCATACGAGAGTTTGGGAGACTACAAAAAAGCGATTGATTACCAGCTAGATGCGATCGCTATTCATCGGGACATCGACAACCAGGAGGGTGAAGCTGGCTCCCTGGGTAATCTGGCTAATGCATACCGTCATCTGGGAGACTACAAAAAAGCCATTGATTACCACCAACAATCCTTAGCTATTAAAAGGGCAATCGGAAACCGCCGGGGTGAAGCGTATTCCCTGGATAATCTGGGTATTGCATACGGTAATCTGGGAGACTACAAAAAAGCGATTAATTATCACCGACAATCCTTAGGGATTTTTAGGGAAATCGGACACCGCAAGGGTGAAGCTCACGCCCTAGAGAATCTCGGTATTGGATACGGTAATCTGGGAAAGTACAACAAAGCCATTTATTACCACCAAAAATCCATAGCTATTGCGAAGGAAATCGGACACCGCAAGGGTGAAGCTATCTCCCTGAATAATCTCGGTGCTACTTTCTTAGAAATAAATCAACTAGAACAAGCCCAAACTCACCTAGTTTATGCCATTAAAATTTGGGAAGATATCCGCCACCTCCTCGATAATGAAGATGATTGGAAGGTTTCTATTTTTGAAGCACAAGCTCGCAGCTATCGA
>NZ_JAAHHS010000233.1 GCF_010692395.1 Moorena sp. SIO3H5 | reverse complement strand
TCTAGTTTTGATTTACCGATCAGTATTGGTATTTTAGCGGCATCGGAACAGTTAAATCCTCAGTTATTGGGAGACCACCTATTTCTCGGAGAAGTGTCTCTTGATGGCAGTTTGCGACCTGTAGCTGGTGTTCTTCCAATTGCTGCGGCAGCAAAGCAAATGGGAATTACTGGCTTAGTGGTTCCTGCTGACAATGCTACAGAAGCTGCAGTGGTGAATGGCATCACTGTGTATGGATTTGAGCACCTATCAGATGTTGCTGATTTCCTTGACCAGCCAAACCGCTACTCACCGGTAGAGATTGATAGTGTGGGGGAGTTGCAAGTTTATCAGTCTACTGCACCGGATTTAACGGATGTTAAAGGTCAGGCTCATGGGCGTCGAGCGTTAGAAATTGCTGCGGCTGGGGGACATAATTTAATCTTTGTCGGTCCTCCTGGCAGTGGTAAAACCATGTTGGCGCGACGATTACCGGGAATTTTGCCACCCTTGAGTTTTCCTGAAGCTTTGGAGGTCACTCAAATTTATTCTGTTGCTGGCTTATTGAAAAATCGCGGCAAACTGATCTGCGATCGCCCTTTTCGCAGTCCCCATCATTCCGCCTCTGGCCCATCTCTTGTGGGTGGTGGTAGTTTTCCGAAACCGGGGGAAATTTCTTTAGCCCACCGGGGAGTTCTATTTTTAGACGAGTTGACAGAATTCAAGCGCAATGTCCTAGAGTTCTTACGCCAACCTTTGGAAGACGGACAAGTCACTATTTCCCGCACCCGCCAATCGGTAGAGTTTCCTGCTCAGTTTACTTTAGTCGCTAGTACCAATCCCTGTCCCTGTGGATACTTTGGTGACCCGATCCAACCCTGCAGCTGTTCCCCTCGCCAACGAGAACAATATTGGTCGAAGCTATCAGGACCATTAATGGATCGCATTGATTTACAAGTAGCGGTCAATCGGCTTAAACCTGAAGAAATTACTAGACAATCTACAGGAGAAGAATCAGCACCGGTGCGAGAACGAGTCCAAGTCGCACGCGATCGCACTCGTGAGCGCTTCCAAACTGAACCCACTCTTCATTGCAATGCTCAGATGCAAAGCTATCATCTACGTCGATTCTGTAAATTAGATGATACTTCCCGTAATGTATTAGAAAGCGCTATTCGCAAACTTGGTCTTTCTGCTAGAGGCACCGACCGTATTCTTAAAGTTGCCCGTACTATTGCCGACCTGAGTGGTAATGATGACCTTAAAACCGAACATGTTGCTGAAGCCATTCAATATCGTACTATTGATAGGATGCATTAAGGGGCAATTGATGGGTTAACGGATCTAAGAAATGGGACTATAGCTTGTAGGGTGGGCAAAAATAGTTTGGTTATGGGTGAGTATTCTAGATAATATTACTTTGCCCACCCTACTTGAATTGGTATTTTTTTTACACTCACGGATGGGAATATGGGCAATTGATGGATGAACAGATGGGACTATAGCTTGTAGGGTGGGCAAAAATAGTTTGGTTATGGGTGAGTATTCTAGATAATATTACTTTGCCCACCCTACTTGAATTGGTATTTTTTTTACACTCACAGATGGGAATATAGGGAGTAGTGGCCAAGACGAGTTGAAGGCATGAAGCAAGTCAAAGCAGTTTTATGTGGATATTACGGCAAGGGCAACGGTGGCGATGAAGCATTGTTAGCGTCACTGCTGCAAATGCTACCAAAGTCAGTCAAGCCGATAGTCCTTTCCGGTAACCCCACTCAAACTCGTCAGCGCTATGGAGTGGAAAGTTGCGATCGCATGTCTACCCTACCAGTGCTCAAGGCTATGCGCCTTTCAGAACTATTCATCTGGGGGGGTGGTAGTTTAATCCAAGATGTGACTAGTGCTGCTAGTCCTCTCTACTACTGTGGTTTAATGGGATTAGCTCAAAGGATGGGTCTGAAAACCATTGCTTGGGCCCAGGGGGTTGGTCCAATTAAGCGTCGGCTGATTAGTTCCCTAGCCCAGCGGTCCTTCACCGGATGTACAGCAGTCAGTGTCAGGGATTATGGCTCAGCGACACTGTTAGCGGATTGGGAAATTCCCTTTATTATGGCTCCCGATCCAGTTTGGGCATTAGACTCCAAACCTGTACCAGGATTGTGGGATTTACCAGCACCGAGAGTAGCAGTTACTTTGCGATCGCATTCTACCCTAACCCCCAAGCGCCTGAAGAATCTGACCCATGCCTTAGTGGATTTTCAGAAAGCCACACAAACCTGTATTTTATTAGTCCCTTTCCAAGCTTCCCGAGATTTGACCATTGCCCAATCTATTGCCTCTGAGTTAACCGGTCCCCATCAGATCTTTTCTATAGAAGACCCTAGAGAATTGAAAGGATTATTTCGGGGGGTGGAAATGGCGATTGGGATGCGCTACCACAGTTTGATTATGGCAGCAGCGGAAGAATGTCGATGTTTTGCCCTCAGTTATGACCCCAAAGTTAACTACCTGATGGAGCAACTGGATTTACCTGGATGGGATGTTGCTAGTTTACCAGATGACCCAAATGTGATTAGTAAAACCTGGCTAGAACACTATGCTAATGGTGAACCATTGACTAAAGACCAAATTCAGTCATTGGTAGACCGGGCAAGGATGCATCAGGATGTGCTGATCGAAGTTTGTTAATTGTTACTTTTCCAAAGGGAACAGCGGATCTGGGAACAGCGGATCTGGGAACAGCGGATCTGGGAGTAGGGAGTAGCGCTGCAACGCTGCTCCCTGCTCCCTAAAAACTTAGGTGCGCTTGACCCGTAATTAAATTCGCCACGGGTCGCACCTCAGAAATTTGTACCTCACAAGTCGTATAATTGCTATCTAATAATAGATGACTAAATATTGCACTAATTTTTAAATTTAATATATTTATCTCAATGACCCATTTAGCATGAGCCATTGAGATAAATTATCTTATAAATAATCAAAATCTAGCCTTAAATATGAAGACTGGCAAATAGACCCAATCCCTTAGGCAAGAGAAACTTACCAATCTTTATAGCTCCAACTACGCCATTCCCGATATCCTTAACACCTACTGCCGTCACCTCTTCAACTGAACCATAAGTTTTTAGCTTTGGTGTATTCCATTCCTGTTTCATCTCATTAATTCCTTTTGTTTGAATAATTCAACAAGCAAAAGAACCGTTTTTTGTCACCAGTAAAGAACTGCCAACATCTTCTTCCACGACTTTTATCAACTTTGATAAGAAGCTTAAGTGGCGAGGCCGCTGTAAACAAACCACTTCGCAAGATTGAGCCAAACTAGCGCACTTTTCAAACTGCATCACCTCCCCAGAACTAAATAACTTCATCAACTCCGAATGCTGCATCAGAGCTATTAGCCCTGCTTGCTTTTTCATGGGCTCGCACTTTACCTGTGATCCAGAAGCCAACAAATAAATCCGACTAATCGGCAACGATCTTTGGGGAAAATTCCGCGCTAACTGCAAACTCCGCTTTTCTAACTTTGGATGCAACTCCCATAGCGACTCCCAATCGTAGCCCAGCATCTCCGCCACCTCACGACTGAGCTTAATTTGAGAAAATCCAGGGGCAAGGATAGCCTTGCCCTCCTTCCAGCTCACTGGAGCCACATCATCGGCAACCACTGCATATCCCTGGGCCTGCAATGCTGCAGCAATCGTTGACTTTCCCTCACCAGAGTTGCCCAAGAATAAAACAGCTTTCCCATCAATTTCCACCGCACTAGCATGAAGTACTAACGGGCTCCGCTGTTGCAGCAAAATCGCCATTACGGTACCCACCAAGGCCAGTCGCAGCTTTAAGTGATCCACATCTGCTGCTGGAATGACGACAATCTTGCATCCCCCTTGCACCAAAAACACACCTGCCTCCTTGACATAAACGACCGCTTCGTCTCTTTCTACTTGAAGTGCTAAGGGCTGCTCGATTACCTCCTGGGGTACATAGTCAAACACAGAACGCACCTGATCGATAGTGATAGTGACATCGCTCTTATCCTCTGCGGGCACAAACTCCGGAATTGGTAGCACTGACCGAATCCCTAACCCATAAGCGACGTAAGAAAACCAATTAGAGTCCCTGTGACCTAAAACTTGAGTAAATGGCAACATAAGTCTGGAAGAGTATAGTTTAAAAGTAGCTTTGTTTACTTCCAAGCCTTGATTTTAATGGCTGAATATCTTTTTATGCCTATGTCATTGAATGGCTTGGAGGTATAGCGCTGGGCCCAAGGCAAGAGCCATGCATGCATGCATGCAAAAGTTCATGTAGGGTAGGCAGTGCTTTCGATAGATTCCGAAGCTTGCCATAGGTTTGGTAGTTCATGTAGGGTGGGCAGTGCTTGATAAAGATTCCTTTGCTTGCCATAGCCTTGGTAGGCACTGCCCACCGTAGGATCAATCCTAGATTAATCACAATGGTGCCAGATCTCATATTAAGGGTTTGTACAGGAAATTAACCGGTGACAAAAAGAGACAATCGACGAAAATCCCCATTTATAATTTTCTCTCGTTACTAGATAATTAACCATTGAGTATTACTCATTTGTAAGCATTAACCTTGGTCAATTAGTGTTCCGTGTAATCCCGGATGCATGAGTACTATAACTTTCCTGAGTTTTGCATAAAATCCTGACAGAGCTAAAAATTTTTGATGAATTTTTCTTGAAGACCCTAAATATATAGCAAAGGGAACAGGGAACAGGGAACAGGGAACAGGGAGTAGGGAATATCGCATCAAAATTCTCTCAATTCCTACACGGATTGCTATAAGTAATGACCCATGAACTGAGGGCTAGCATAAAGTTATTAATTATAACATAAAGTCTAGGGATTAGACTAATGGTATTAAATCTTAGGCATAAGAAAAGCAGTTGACAGTTTCCGTGCTTGAGCTGGGGCTAGCAAACGATAGTCTTAAGCCTATTGCCTAAAACCTAGAGCCTATAAGCTAAATTAGAATAACCATGGCAGACAACCCGATTATCTCCACAGCTAAACAGAGCCAAGGCTTTTCCCTAACTATCTATAACCAAAACTTCGCCGTAGTCCGGGAGCAGCGCCAGCTTTCTCTGAACCAAGGTACAAACTTAGTACGCTATGAGGATGTGGCAGCACAAATCGATCCGACTTCAATTAGTTTTAAATCCGTGACTGCACCTAATAGTGTCATGGTGCGTGAACAAAATTACCAGTATGATTTACTGAATCCAACAACCATCTTGAATAAATCAGTTGGCAAGACTATCCGCTTCAGACGAGTCAACCCAGATGGACAGATAGAGATACTCGTAGGTACGCTGCTGAATCCTCCTGAAGTGACGGTGGCTAGCCAAAATTCTGGTGGAGGTAGCACTCGGTCACAGACACTAGCTATCCGTTTGCCTAATGGGAATGTTGTGCTCAATCCCTCCGGTGAAATGGAGCTGAATGAAATGCCAGAGGGATTAGTCTCTCGTCCTTCTCTAGTCTGGAAACTTCAAGTAAGTCAAGCAGGAGACCATGCTACAGAAGTCTCCTATATTGCTAATGCCATTACCTGGAAAGCTGATTATGTAGCAGTTGTTAGTGAGGATGAAAGCAAGGTAGATATCACTGGCTGGGTAACCTTGGAAAATCGCAGCGGTGCTACTTATGAAAACAGTCAGTTGCAGTTAATCGCTGGGGATGTTCGTCGGGTGGAAGAATCTCAACAAGCAGAAGTGATGAGGTTAGAATCTCTATGGGGAGGATCTATCCAGCCTCAGTTTGAAGAAGAAACGTTTTTTGAGTATCATCTCTACACCTTGGATGGCACAACTACTGTACAAAATAATGAAACTAAACAGATGACATTACTCTCCGCAGCGGACGTAGAGGTACACCGTAAATTGATATTTGATAGTAGCAAAAATTGGCATTATAGTAGTACAAAACGTCCAGGTAAAGGAGAGGAGAGTTACCAGGATAAAGTTAATGTTATCCTAGATTTGGCTAATACTAAAACTAATAATATGGGTATGCCTTTACCTAAGGGAAAGGTAAGAGTTTATAAAGCTGATCGGCGCGGTAACTTACAGTTTTTAGGTGAGGACTTAATTGATCATACACCAAAGAATGAGGTGGTCAGTTTATATATTGGTGACTCCTTTGATGTAGTAGGCGATCGCAAACGCAGGGCTTACAAACAAATAGCTAAAAAAGTGACAGAAGAAAGCATTGAGATTTCCATCCGCAATCGTAAAGAAGACCAAGCACAAGTATGGGTTGTAGAACGATTTAGTGGTGACTGGGAAATTTTAAGAAGTAACCATACTTACAATCAACTAGATGCAAAAACAGTAGAGTTTCCGATTAGTATCAACCCGGGTGAAGAAGTGAAAATAACCTATAGTGTGATGATCAAATACTAGTGCCGCGATCGCACTCTCAAAGGTTGGTGGGCATTGCTTATGTGAATTCGGGTAGGTAGGGGAGTGGAAAACAGGCAATTCCCGCCCTACCAAATGCGATCTGCGCTTGGTGGGCATTGCTAATGTATTTCATTGAAGGATTGGAAGTTGGTTTCAAGCAATGCCCACCCTACCAAATGCTTCTATAACTGTTCCCTTCAAATAGAAATGCTATAGCAATAAAAAAAATCGGTCAAGCTCTGGTTAACTCCAATGCTTGACCGAATTCTATGGTATAAGCTTCCAAAAGTACAGCTGGGCTGCACTCAAATTTAGATAACTCCTGATCAATTAGTACATTCTGATCGAGTTAGTTAGCTGACCACAAAACAACATTCACCATTCATTGTCGCCAGGGCGTAAAACCCTGTCTTGATGCAGTCGCTCATGGGGGAAACCCCCAAGACCGCGCTGCATCGCTGGCAAATACCTATCCTAGTCTACGTAAAAATAGCGAATCAAAAAGGTCATAACCTCACCAGGATTTCCGGTAGGCTCCGGAGTGCTCCACTCGTCAGGATAGGCGTATTTAAGGGAATAAATGGCATAAATTGTTTTCTTAACCTCCTCAGGAGAACCGATTAATATGTGCTTGACTTTCTTAGATTTGCGACTTGGGTTTTCAGAGTTCGGATTAATGTTTTTGCTCATTGGAAGCTATACCTTTAAACTGTGTATAATATTAATATATTAATATATTAATTATTTGTCAAGGGGTTTAGGAATTTTTTTTATTACGAAATATGCCGATAATTTGGGAAGTGTGGTAAGTGTGGTGGGAATGGTAATAAGGAATAATAAATAGTTTTTATTTTTCTACATTTTTGATATAATTAATCGTAGGTTGGGCAGTGCCTATAACAAATTTTCAACCTTGGGATAGGTTGACTAGGCACTGCCCACCGACAGGTACTTAAGTATAAAAAAGTAATCATAATTAATCGTAGGTTGGGCAGTGCATAAGACCAATTGTAAAGCTTAAAATAGGTTGACTAGGCACTGCCCACCGACAGGGACTTAACTATAAACAACTAGAAATTAATAAGATGAATTGTAGGGTGACCAGGGCAGGTAGGGGAGTGAAAAACAGGCAATGCCCACCCTACAAAAGGCGATTGACCGAAGGTCACGCTTCGCGATCGTACTGTGAGTTTTGGGAAATGTGTAATTAATTTTGTTCACCTTCTTAAACAAAAATAAATGACTGAAGCGCCAAATCGCACCATCCCATCAGGATTGCCTGGAGCAACTCCTAGGGGTAAGAAAACTGAGGTTAGCTCTCGTGCTAGCGGAGAGATGCAACGTCAGCTAAGACGAGAAAATGAATCTGCCACAATCCTTGCCTTAATGGGATATGATGTAGAACAGAATCCACCCACTCTTCCCAATGGCAAAAACCCTGACTACAAAATTGAGGGGCAAATATTTGACCATTACACCCCACCCACTTCCAACCCAGACCAAATTCGTAAGGGTATCAGTAGAAAGGTCAAGAGAAGACAAGCAGACAGAATTGTACTTAATCTTGATGACACCAATGTAAATCCTGATGAATTACAGGATATTATAGCCAGAAAACCAATCGACAATCTTAAGGAGATTATTATGATAATAAATGGTAAGGTTATCCCATTTTTTTCCTAGCTATTGTACAGACAGGAGAGATTAGCATGGCTTTAGATTTCGACCTAGAGATGGTAACTGAGCTTAAGCCTCAACAAGCCTTAAACATCTTAGCTACAAAGTTAGCTTTAGAGTGGCAACAAGACAACTTAAAAGCACCAGGAATACTTATTAATGCTGATGTAGAAGATCGATGGGAACAAGATGTTACTGAAGAAAACTTTGGTTTTCGACCTACTTTAGTTGTTGGTTTTCGGATTAATCCCAATCAAGATTATGAAGGGGGCTTGCGTACTCTGATCCGAGCCACCATAACTTTGCTACAGCAGACTGTCGGAGAAACTGTTTTGCTATTTAATTATGAAACGGTTGTATTGCAGCGCTTGGGAGATAAATTAATCTTAAATCAAGAGATGCTGGAGCCTAGTATTATTTCTGAAATAGACCAGTTTAAATTAACCTATGAGTTTCAGGTTTTCCCTTGTTCTGCCTGATTTAGATTAACTGTGGGTAGCTTGGCTCTTTGGTGGGCAAAGCTTATGTGAATTCGGACAGGTAGGGGAGTGAAAAACAGGCAATGCTCACCCTACAAAATGCGATTGACCGTTCGCGCAGCGTCGGGCAAAGCCCGTGCATGTCACGCTTCGCTCCGGAAGCTTCGCTTCCGCGCTTATGCGATCGCACTTGTCACGCCCTCAGCTCATCTACTTCTCCTGCGTCTGGGAGTTGGGGCTGGTGTAGTGGGTTGGTATGCCTTAAGTCCATGATCACCCGTGAGAATCTCCACCTGGCAACCAGTTTTTGCGTAGAATTCTGCTACAGTTTTGATGGTAGCATCACCTATTGAAACTTTTTGTGCTGCGAGTTGAGACCATTCCACTGCTAATTTTTTCAGTCCTTGAGCGTCCCAAAGCACTGACTGATCTGTGAAAGCTGCCCAAGGTGTTTTTTCATCTGCTGCTTTTTCCATAATCTCTGCTAAAGCTTGGGCAGTTTCATACCTTTTTGTTCTAGCTTGAGCAATATGATTACCAGTTTCAATAATAGCAGCTAAGGGTAGTACAAACGTTGTCGATGCTTTTTCTTCTTTTTCCAAAATCTCAACAACTTGCTGCTTATTCCATTTATTATTACCAGACCCACAAGTCTCTTTGCCAGGAACTTCTAGGTAAACGCAGAGAATCGATGTATCGATAATCAGAACCTTCCTCATGTCTATAGTGGCTTAGGATCAGAAATATTCCTTTCAATAGCTCCTTTAGTCACTAGGTTACCCAAGGAACCAGATGCCATCAATTTAGGTAAATTATCCATAGTTTCTAGAAGGGTGAGTTTGCTTAATCCAGTTTCTGAATCCCGGTGTGCTACAACTACGAAGGGAATCATTTCTGGTCCTAAAGCATCTAGCAAAGCCGGATTGTGAGTAGTGATTAATATGTCTATTTTTCTTTTTTCTCCAATTTCTTTCAGCATGGTTATAAGCAGATGTAACCTAGAGGGATGCAATCCATTGTCTACATCTTCAATTACTAATTGACTCCCTTCTGGTCGTGTGATCAGTGCGGTAATAATTGCTAAGAAATGTAGGGTTCCATCGGACATTCCTCGCGCATCAATTTCTGTAGTTTGACCAGGTTTCCATTCTTCCTTACAGTAGAGCATAGCATCTGTACCAAACTTTCCTACTGGTTCCGCCCAAACTTCCTGTATATCTCGTTCTGGCAGATATTTCAAGTAAGCAGACACCCTTGAGTCAAACTCCTCTTTTTGCTCTTTAGGTAATGCGGCTAGCACTCCAGCAATATTAGATCCATCACTCTCAATGCGATCAGAAAGCGGTGAATAGTTCCGCATTTTGGCAGGAATAGGATTAAAAATAAAAATATTTTCTATAATTGTACAAACCTTTCCAATTATATTTGTAAGCTCTGCATGGTAGCCTATTTCCCTAAGTCTAGTTAAAAGAGAATTAGAACCTTTCCAGTATTTTGGCAAAGTAATTTGTTCTTGTTCTAGCAATTTAACATGAATATCTTTATCTTGAGTTCTGGTATAAGAGGTTTTAAACAAACTAGTTTGAGTAAGGATTTGATTACTATCTGGTGAATAGACCTGGCGAATTAGAGATTCATCAGATAACTGAACACTTGGTTTGGTTTCTACTGTAATACTATAAAGGTAATCGGTTTCATCATCCTCTCCCTCAAGCACAACTTTCAAGGTAAAGTGAGATTCTGGCTTGAGTGATGCCCACTCTACTCCACCTCGAATCCCAGGAAAAGCAGCATCCCCTGCCAAAGCGGATCGAATATCCTTTCCAAGCACTATTCGTTTTAAAAGTTCCAAAGCATCAATTAGATTAGATTTTCCACTAGCATTGGTCCCGATTAACACAGTCAGGGGATCAATCGGGAATTCTGCATAACGGAAGCTTTTCCAATTTTCCAGGATAAGTTTCTTAAGCATTTCCTACCTCAAACCTTTCCCAAGCAGTGCCTTGATAACCAAAGGTGAACAGGTCTGGATGCAAAATTTCAGCTATCATTTCTACTGAATCGACTAGTCTTGGTCCTGGACGATTGAAATACGCATTACCATCAGTAACAAAAACCTTCCCCTGGCGTACGGCTTGCAAACTTGACCACTGGGAATGGTGAGCCATCTGTTGGGTTTCTTGTTTTGTGCGTTCCAAATCAAAGCCGCAAGGCATTACAATAATTACCTCTGGATCAGCTTTTACTAAAGCATCCCATTCCAGATAGGGGGAATGTTTACCTAAAGCCCCAAACAGAGGATTACCACCTGCAATTGTCACTAATTCAGGAATCCAGTTACCAGCAGCCATCAGAGGATCAGTCCACTCGATGCAAGCAACAGTAGGGCGGTTATTTTCTGACATTTCCTGTGTCTTTTGCCTACAGGTTTCGACGCGAGACTGTAATTGCTTCAGTACAGAGTGTGACTCTACTCCCAGGATGGTAGCAACTCGCTCAATATCTGCCCAAACTTCAGCTAGCAAGTTTGGCTGCAAGGAAATTATCTGAGGGTTGCTATTAGTAAGATTAGCAACTGCTTTCTCCACCACATCGAAGTTGACAGCACAGACATCACATTGATCTTGAGTAACAATGTGGGTTGGTTGCAGTTGTTCTAAAACATCAGTTTTTACTTGGTAAATACTTAAAGCACGTTTTACCAAATTGTTTATATCATCATCAATCTCAGCACTAGGTTTGTCGCTATTGATTTGAGCCTGGGTGCAGACAGGTCGATTCTTAATGGTTGCGGGATAGTCGCATTCGTGGGATCGCCCCACAATGGCATCAGCTAATCCTAAAGCTGCCACAATTTCCGTGGCACTGGGGAGCAGAGTAACAATTCTCAGGTTTTGTGAAAGCATAGTTTAGATGTTGATAAGTTCAGGATATAAATAGTCAATAATAGGGAACAGGGAACAGGGAACAGGGAACAGGGAACAGGGAGTAGGGAGTAGGGAGTAGGGAGTAGGGAACAGGGAACAATATTATCACAATTCATTTAGCTTTTGTAGGGTGGGCTGCATGTCGATGATTCCTAATATAATTGCCAAATTTTCAATATTTCCCCACCCTACCCTACTATTTGGATTACTCACAATAAACGAGTATATAATACAAGTAATGGCATCAAAAAACAAGTGCTTACCCCGGTATTCTATATTCGTTTGATGGAACAAAACCCAACAAATCCGTTTATTATTATGTTATATTGAATTATATTATAACGAGAAACTGATTAACGAAAAACTCAAATGACAATCAACACTTCTCTAGAAGAAAGGCTAACAGCCATAGAGGCTGCGATTGCGCAGTTACAGAAGCAAGTTTCGACTCCCCAGCCGATGAATTGGCTACAACAAATTACAGGAACTTTTAAAGATGAACCGGCATTTGAGCAGGTG
This sequence comes from Moorena sp. SIO3H5, assembly GCF_010692395.1. Classification (GTDB taxonomy): domain Bacteria; phylum Cyanobacteriota; class Cyanobacteriia; order Cyanobacteriales; family Coleofasciculaceae; genus Moorena. The sequence goes on along the minus strand of NZ_JAAHHS010000233.1, from coordinate 137 downwards.
CTGGCTTATGGACGAGCCATACGTCAAGGCGATGAATCTATCCTCGAAGTGCAAGACGAACCATGAAATATTTGTTGGATACAGATCATCTAAGCATTCTTCAGCGACAAACAGGAAAAAATTACGATAACCTTTTA
>NZ_JAAHHS010000232.1 GCF_010692395.1 Moorena sp. SIO3H5 | reverse complement strand
TCTGAGATTAGTTAGTGTTAGGCTCTTAGTTTCGATAATTACTCTTACCGGGATTACCCTGAGGGAAGCCTGGGAGCTTGATTGTTTTAGGGATTAGGGACTGAGGCCGTTGGCCACGCTACGCGAACGGAGTAGGGAGGAGGCAGTAGGGAGTAGGCAGTGACTGTGTGACTAGTGACAGCTAAAGGGCAATATATGCGAAATATTGCCCTTTAGCTGATAGAATGTTATAGTGTTGATAAAAACTTGCTGTCAAGGAGCGTGCTATGCCGTCTGTGAACAATCAGCCCCCCAAACGCATCAACGCTACATTGCCGGAACCACTAGCGCAATTTGTCGCCGAGATGACAGGAGAAAACGGGCTATACGAAACACCCAGTGAATTTGTTCGGGATCTCATTCGCAAACATATGGAAAAAACTGCTGCGGCTGAACGATACGCCATAAACAGCTTATTGCGGCAGTCTCTCCATGAGAAAAGTTATACCCCTCTGACAGAGGATGATGCCGACACCATTCGCCATAGCCTCAGTTAAATAGCACGATGACATTCTCCATGCAAAAAAGTGCCCTGTTTATGCGACAGTGGCGGGACTATGCACAGAATTACAAAAACCGTGCTGGAGTAGATGTGGCCGAACGATTCATCGCCGCCGTAGAGCAAGCCTTGGATTTCATCAAAAACAATCCCTATGCCTGCGCTCTCTACGATGCCGGTGAAGGATACGAGGATCTGCAAGTCTATCAATTCAGAAAATGGCGCTTGCAAGGTTTTCCCCATGCGGTGCTGTTTCGCTTAGAAGATAACGCAACCATCCTGGTGGAAGTCCTGTATGCCCATAAAATGCATATACCATCGCGTCTTATGAGTGATATGGAAGGGATTTAGTTAGGTAAGGTGATGTTTTCTTACCTGAAGATGCCCTGATTTAAATTCAAATTTCGTAGAATTTCTGGCAATATTTCAATTCCCTCTAGATATTAGACGTTTGGCAAAAGTGGTCTGAATCCCACAGATTGCCTGGTATCAAAATCGCTTTTGTAACAGGTCTATAGGCAATAACTTCTCTCATTGACCAAGCTGAAATAGATCAAATTAAGACAGATTAAATCAGGATAATTGCTATGACTGAAACGATTTATCGAGTCAGTTTGATAATCGATGATTTAGAACTATTACCTCACTCGGAAGGGACAATCTACGAAATAATTGACGGAAAATTATTTGTGACCCGAACGCCTCACCGACGACATCAACAAATTTGTGGGAGAATTTTTAGTTATTTGAATAATTGGTCAGAATCGACAGGTAATGGTGAAACCATTATTACTCCCGGAATTATCTTCTCAGATGCCGATAATGTGATTCCTGATGTAGTGTGGGTAAGCCAAGAAAGATTAGCTCAAATTGAAGATGAAGCCGGACATCTGACCGCAGCACCTGAATTAGTGCTGGAAGTCATTTCTTTTGGTAAATAAAATGAAAAACGCGACCGCGAAGTGAAAGTAAAATTATATTCAGTTCAAGGGGTAAAAGAATATTGGATTGTCGATCGTTTTCGTAAGCAAGTAGAGGTATATAGCCGAGACAAGGTAAAATTAACTCTAGTTGCTACCTTATTTGATCAGGATGAGTTAACTTCTCCTTTATTACCAAATTTTTATGTACTAATCAATCGCTTCTTTCCGGTTAAGTAAAACAGCACGGATAACTGAATGATATCACCAAAATTATAGGTTGTAATAGTCCTGAAATGTAAAGAAGCGAATAGGTAATAGTTCGAGCCATCCTTCAGCCGAGAGTGTTCCCCAAAATAGAACAGGATCGCCAGTTAAATTGTAGTCAATCAGAAAGTTAATACCTATGCCTGGGCTTCAATTCGCGCTTTCCATGCTTGGAGTTTTGCACGGAGGGCTTCCTGACCTGGCTTCGGAGGCATTGCTGCAATCTTGGCAAATCGTTCTCGATTTCGCTGTTCCCAATATTGCCGAATTTCCTTTGCTGTTTGTAGACATTCTTGGTATTCCGCTTCAAACTCAACATGATGAGTTTCAATGTAGGCTAGCGCTGAACGAATCTGATCATTATTAAGACCGAGTTTTTCACAGATCAACTGTTGTGGATACTGAGCTTTCAGGTAATCCATCACGTCGTAAAGAGTGATGCGTGTACCTGCGATTGTCAATCCCCGCTCTGTCCGAATGATTGCTGGTTCTTCAGTAGGTGCTGACACCATATTAAACCTCTTATCCCTGCTGGATAGCTATCTATTCCCTTGATACCCAGAATCCATTATATCCAAGCCCGATCGCTTACTCATTGAGTTGATTGGCGATCGTACCAGGCTCAACTCGAGCGTAGTTTCAAGTAAGTCCCGAATTTACGATCGAGGCAGATAAATACCTTTGATTGAGGCAGCAATGTCAGTAGACCTGCTGGGTTTGATTGAGTATCTGCTTTGGCTGGGAATGGAGAGCTACCAACAACCTCCTGATTTACCAGCAATTCAACAAATTAAAGAAGAAGCGATCGCGTGACTCGCAAAGCTCAAACCAATGTCCAAACGTGCTTTACTTATAAAACCACATTCTCCTTAAAACAACCGGTTTAAAATGAATCCTTACACAATCTTAAATCAGACCCAGTGCCAGCGGGTAAGTGATGGAGTCATCCTGCCACTTCTGAGCGGTTGTGAGTCAGCCACCCGCCAGCTGGTACTTGTCTGGCCCCAACTTGGAGATTTCGACAGTCTCGAATACGCTTGGTGGCTGCAACGGGAAGCAAAAAGATTACAGAGCGAGGGTATAGTAATACGAGCTGTTGGTATTGGCAATCGCGATTCTGGTAAGCGATTCTGTAACTATACGGGGTTTCCTGGGGATTGGCTATTTGTCTCTCCCAATACACAGCTGCACCACCAGCTTAATCTTTATCCAGGACTATCGCTCAAGCTACCAGGGCTCTCAATAACCCTAAATGCCTACTTGAATTTGCTGCTGATGTCTGCGGGTATTGGTAGTCCTGGCACTCTAGCTGAAGTATTTCGAGGCTATTGGGGCGATAGTCAGGCTCCGCAGTTGCTGGATGATGAGGAGGTTGTGCGAGGTGTACCACTTCCGCCTATCAAGGGGTCATTCTTCCGGCTGGCTGGTGGCAAAGGTTTTCAAAGACCCTTTGAATTGGCAACCCTGCGGCTGCGGAATATGACAGAGGTTTTAAGCCACTGGAATACTTATGTGCCCAATGGGGCTTATGTGACCCAGCGAGGGGGAACTTTCTTATTCGATTCACAGGGGAAATTACTCTACCAATACCGCGATGGCGGGCTCCTTGGCTTTGCTCAGAATATGAGTCGTCCACTGTCGTTTTTATTAGATTAGCTCTACCAAAGGGATAGTAACAATGTCTTGATAGATCTAGTGTAATCGAACGCACAATAAAAGAGCGATTGGCCGTAGGCCACGCGGGGCGCGTTCGCACTTATTTGAGTTGATCAAATTCCTTCTCGCTAATTCCTAACTGCTTGAGTATTTCTCGAAATAACCAACCTCCAATCTCAGCATTACCATGAACAGGAATAGTGGTTGACCGTCCATCCGGATGCTTCCAACGGGCATGACTTCCTTTTTGACGAACTTTCTGAAAGCCTAATTGTTTAGCAACTTTTTCTAAGGTTTTAGCTTTAGCTGGCATGAGAAAAAGTTACCTCGACATCATCAGGTAAATTTTTGCCTTCTTCGAGGTATTCTTCTTGAATCATCTCAAAAACAGGATTTAATTCACTGAGGGCTGCTTCAGGAGTTTCTCCCCAGGCATGACATCCTTTAATGGCTGGAATATAGGCGACAAAAGTTCCATTGTCATCGGGACGTAAAATGATTTTATAGTCGTTTATGGATTTCATTAGGGTATTTCATGAATCGACTGGCAGGTTATACTGGCGACGCTGCTCTTGGGCAAACTCAGCGAAAGACCGAAATCGACCTGCATCGAAATCATTCAGTCCTTTTTGAATGCCCTTGATAGCCTCCTGTGAATCTTCCACCTCCGACTCTAAGACACTAGCCAGCAATTCGGAGGCAACCAAGCTAACATCTTGACCTCGCTGAGCAGCATATTCACGCAGTAGTGCTTCTAATTCTGAGCTAAGGGATAACTACCTTTGTCATCGACCTACTTTCCTCCCAACCTTTGCTTCTTAGCTGCATTCTAGCAAAGTGTGGGGGTGCGTTACTAAAGCATTTCCTCAACCCACCGCACAAGATCGCGTACGCACTATAATATAAAAGTGCAACAAATTGGAAAACCAAAACAAATTAATACTCTCGATCTTGAGGAAATGAATCATGAATCATTCGAGTTCTGAGCTAACACGTCCGCTTACTGATTGGCGTGACGATTTATTATTATAAATATAAAAAAATTCCGACGAACAGATTCTACAATTATTTATTACAAATCCTTCGTTTATTTCGTCAAAGCCAAATGACGAAGCAAGAATCTGTAGATACTTTAAAAAACTAGAAAATAAAATCAGATTAATTAGTTAAAATAGGGTGATTGTATAACAATATCAACTAGATATAATTCGATTAAAATTATGAACAACTGTCTGAATGAAAGTTAAAGAGGTACTTAAGCGATTAAAAAAAGATGGATGGTATCAAGTAAGAATGCGGGGAAGTCATAGAATTTTATCTCATCCTCAAAAGCCAGGTATTGTAGTAGTTCCAGGTAAGCTAAGTGATGATATACCCATCGGAACATGGTAGTGCAATTTGGAAACAAGCACAGTTAGGAGATGAACAATGAAAAAATATGCAGTAATTTATGAAAAAGGCGATACCAACTGGGGGGCAATTGTGCCAGATTTACCCGGTTGTGTTAGTATTGGTGACAGTTTGGAAGAAGTCCAAGAAAATGTTAAAGAGGCGATTGCACTTTATCTGGAAGTTTTGGTCGAAAAAGGAGAAAAAATCCCTCAACCTCAAACCCAAGTCGGATTTGTAGAAATAGCAGCTTAATCCCTAGTTTCTCAAAATGCTACAAGATCTCAAGATCTATTGGGTGGGATGGTGCGTTCAGTGATATTCGGTCAATAAATGTCTTGAGAGATCTGGTGTAATCGAACCTACCCTACAAGAGCGTATGCACTCAACCCAACCAACAACAGAGATCACCCTTCCAACCCGCTCGCGCTATTTTATTCGCATTTAATTTTCTTGTGTCAGGCTTTTGATAATCTTTTTAGCCAATCGCTCATTAATTTCTCGATGCCTTGGAATTGGTTCCGTTTGTCCGTTATTTGGGTTATGGTAAATATCGTGTTTCCCACCATGTCGAATCAAATAGCAACCGGAGTTTTATAAGTAGGCAATTAAATCGAGTCTTTTCATGCAAGCTCAAGTTCTGCGACTCTCTTAATTCCGGGAATTTCTTCACTAGAAAATGTTCTATAGAGATCAGCTAAGTTCTCTTTTAATTCTTCTAGATCAACCCCTTGTGTCCAATGATCTGGAAATTCATTCAAATAGCCCAAGAACATCCCATCCGCTTCTTTCCAATATGTATATGTAATTTTCATGGATTTTACCCTATGTTCGCGCTTCGATAATTTAAAAAAATCCGTTCATAGCTTGGTAATTGTTTAGCCATATTTCCCTTAAAAGCTGGTTAAAGGCTTTTGCTCCCCGCTCGCGGTGGCCTACGGCCTCCGCTACGGGAACACCAGATGGGGGTTTCAAGGAAAGACCCGAGGAATCACCTTTGCGCGATCGCAAACTTTGTGATCAGCTCCAAAAGCTGATTACACTCCTTTTTATTATTAATAAAGAAATGGCCACCAGGAAACATGTCTATCGTGAAAGTGCTACTGGTTTGGTCACCCCAGGCCGCAAGCTCATCACTGTTGGCGTCGGTATCCTCCAAACCTCCGAAAACAGATATCGGACAATTAAGTGGGGGTTCGCTAGTGTAGGTATAGTTTTCGTTAATCCCGAAATCCGCTCGCAGGATCGGTAGAAATAGTTCCATTAGCTCCTGGTTTGCTAGCACAGTCTCTGGTGTGCCATTATATTGACGCAATTCTTCGATCAACTCAGACTTGGGCAAATTATGAAGGGGACGTTTTCGGGGAGGTACTTGAGGAGCGCGGCGACCGGAAATGAACAGGTGTTGAGGACTCGGGGCTTTTTCGCGCCGGAGTTGACGGGCTAATTCAAAACTGATTATTGTTCCAAGACTGTGACCAAAAAAGGCGAAGGGGATATCGAGATAGGGCAGTAACGCTGGTGTTAGGGTTTCAATCAGGGGCAATATACCAGTAAACAGGGGTTCCCGCAGTCGCTTGCCCCGTCCGGGCAGTTCCACTGGGCAGACTTCGATATCCGGTACCAATTGGTCTGGCCAAGTGCGAAAGCTAGAAGCAGCACCACCAGCAAAAGGAAAGCAAAATAGACGCAGGCGGGCTTTAGGATTTGGTTTTGGGCGAGTGATCCAAGAGTTGGTAGTAGTCATTGGTTATTTTGAAGAGAACAGGGAGTAAGGAGTAGCGATGCAGAGGTGCGACCCGTGGCGAATTAAATTATTAACGCGGAAATGGATCACTTTTGTAATACAAGATAATAGGCTTAGTGGTTATTTCACTAAGCCCATAAATAGTTTACAATAAAATCCGAGTTATAGCGTTTCTAGTAATCATGAGGTATACATTAGTTTTTACCTATTCCCTCTTCTGTCTTCCCTCTTCTGTCTTCCCTCTTCCCTACTCCCTGCTCCCTGCTCCCTGCTCCCTAAAAACCATAAATTTGTACCTCACAAGTCGTATAATTGCTATATATTAATATCATGTGGGGATAATTAGTGATAAAACACCATTACCCTTGAAACCTTACTCCTTTCTTCTGCCCTCTGGCTTCTGTTCAGCAAACCCTATTTAATACCAGTAAAACTTACTATCACCCGATTCAAATCCGATAGTGAAGGCAGATTCCTATCAGTTAGTGATGGCATTGGCGACCTATTGATTTCAACAATATCACCTGTATAGTAGTAAGGTTTAATATTATCTTTTTCTTTGCCTTTCTGGCGAGCAAAGTATAGTTTAACTTGTTCTCCTTGGTTTGCCTGAGAAGTAATATAACCAACTAGGGCATGTTCATGGGAGTGAAATCCATTTTTCCAGTGGTATTGTTTAGGTAATTGCTTTTCTAAGGTCGGCCAAGTCAGTAAGTTCCATACTCCATGATTAGTATGATCTACCATATTTTGAAACCACCAATTAACAGTTGATTTTAAATATTTTTCAACGTAGGATGAGTCTTCCAAGCTAAGTGTTCCTGCCATTTGATCTAATTCAGCATAGACCCACCATTTTTTGTCAAGGTCACGAACACCCTTATCATTCTCATCAAAACTAATACCTTTACCCCAAAGCCCTGATTCCACATCATAAGCTTCCTCTAGCATACGAGATGCACCTATTTGGGCAAAGTCAATAAATCTTTGATTATTGAGAAGTTTACCAGTTAAGTAAATCATCCAAAAGGCTTTCATGGAATGACCATAATCTGTGGGCAGTTTTCCCTCTCCTATATTGTTAATCTCCATCCAGAATAGATTATATTCAGGGCTATAAAATTCGTTAATTACAGTACTTGATAATTTTAACAAATTTTGTTTCCATTCTGATTGATAAGGTTCTGGTAAGATTGGGGCCAGAATAAGCATGTAGGTATAAATCTGATCCAATTGGGAAAGCAAATGTTTTTTCTGTTTAAGCCAATTGTTAGTAACATTTTCATTTTTAACTTGCTTGGGAACCCACATCATCATCTCTAGTTTTGGATCATAATAGGTCTCAAAGATAAAGTCCTTTAGTTGAATAATTTCTGGTAATAGTTCCTGGTCTTGAGTTAGATAGTAATAAAAAGCCATTCCCTGTAAAGCATAGGCTAGTTCCTGACTAGTACGCTTTAAAACAGAAGGACCAGATTCGCGAGTTTCTCTTTTTAAGTAACTAAATGCACCACCATTTTCTCGATCAAGTCCATAGTTACGAATCCAATCTATTCCAGCTTTTGCTAAACTAAGAAACTTTGGGTTTCCACTTAAATGATAGGCGACGCAGTATGTGTAAACTTGACGAGACTGAGAGACAATATAGTTTTTATCTAAGTTGTTGGTAATATAACTATAATTGTCTCCTAATTTAGTAAAAGCTGAACAGGGTTTAGATGGATTGACTAGATCACCATTGTCACAGCGAAAACTAGGAAAATTACCCACAGGTTTACCGTAAGCAGTTTCCATCAACCACCAAGGATTGAGGTCTTCTTCTAGATGCTGTAACCATTGTTGACCCATCGTTATTTCTGTAGTTTGTTGTGCTAATATTGGTTTAAATACGGTATAAAAGCAACAAATGCTCAAGATAATGATGCTATTGATTAGACTAAAAGCCAATTTGTTTTTGCGAAAAAGTTTAAGCATTGTATTTTTAGTTAATTTATTTCAGTAAAAGTAACTTCTATTTTATTCATTTTAGGTATTGAAGTTAGCGGTTTGTTATTGATTTTTTCAATCTTTCCTGTATTGTAGTAAGGTCTAATTCCTTGGTTTTCTTGTCCTTCCTTACGGGCAAAGTATAGTTTCACTTTTTCTCCTTGAGTTGCTTGAGTAGTAATATAGCCAATTAAAGCATGTTCGTAAGTGTGAAAACCATTTTTCCATTTCCATTGTTTAAAACCTTTGTTTTCTAATGTTGGCCAAATTACTTTATGCCAGATTCCATGATTAGTATGATCTACCATATGCTTAAACCACCAATTAACTGTTGATTTTAAATAGTTGTCAACGTAGGATGAGTTTTCTAAACTCAGAGTTCCTGCTACTTGATCCAATTCAGCATAGATCCACCAACTTTTATTAAGGTCTTTAATTAATTTTTGATTTTTATCAACATACAATCGTGAATACCATGTTCCTGATTCAGAATCATAGGCTTCTTTTAATAACTGATCAGCACTAGTTCTCGCAAAAGTAACAAATCTTTCATTGTTAACTAATTTACCAGTTAGGTAGATCATCCACAACGTTTTTATTGAATGTCCATAATCAGTTTTGCCAGTTAATATTTTTTTATCTTCTGAATTGTCAATATAATACCAAAAAGTATTATATTCAGGACTGTAAAACTGGTTCATTAAGATACGCGACATGTGAACCAAATCTTTTTTCCACTGCGACTGGTAAGGTTCAGGTAATATCGGTGCGAGAAGCATTAGATAGGTGTTCATTTGATCTAATTCATACACTATTCTTTTCCTGTGTTTTTTGGATTCCTGGTTTTGAGGGTTTTTCGGGAATTGAAGTATTATGTCTTGTTCTGAATCATAGTAATTTTTAAATATAAAGTCTTTTAATTTAATGATATCTGGCAATACTTCTTCATCTTGAGTGAGATAGTAATAAAAAGCCATGCCCTGTAAAGCATAGGCTAGTTCTTGACTATTACGCTCTGAAACAGAAGAAAGAGGAGTAAGATTATCTTCAGAAAAGACAGTAAATACACCTCCATTTTTTCGATCAAATCCATAGTTGCGAATCCAATCTAATCCGGCTTTAGCCAAATTTAAAAATTTGGGATTTCCAGTCAAGTGATAAGCTACCCCGTAGGTGTAAACTTGACGAGACTGAGCAACTATGTGCTTTTTATTAAAGTAATTTTTAATCCAATTTTCTTCATCGTCTAAATCCTTAAATATTGGGCATGGTTGAGACAAATCAAGTAGCTCCCCATTGTCACATCGCAAGCTAGGAAAATTACCTACAGGTTTACCAAAAGCAGTTTCCATTAACCACCAAGGATTGAGGTCTTCCTCTACATGCTGTAACCATCTTTCACCGGTTAGGGTTGGTGATTTTTGTTCGACTAATATAGGTTGGCTAATGGTTGGTGACAAGCCAACTATCAAGGTAATTACTAAAGTAGTAATGACTACATATAAATAAAATCGATATTTTTTGATCATCTGTAAATAAAGGGTTTTAGCAATTTGAGTAACTCAGCACTTCATTAAGTTTTTTGGATTTCCGTTATTGCTTATAAATCTTACTCAGCTATCTGATCGGATTCACTTGCAAAAATCAGCAGAGCATTTTTTTTTAGTTTTGTAATTAATATACTATCAGGTCTGCACTCAAAATAAAAGGAATCCCCCCTAAACCTCCTTAATAAGGCAAGGCTGTTTCATTCTCAATTTTTTGGTTTCCTGAACCTCCTGACTGGCAAAAGTTTCGCGCCGATTTGCTGACCAGAAGCGGCTTTCAAGCCCTCACCCATGAATTTGAGTCCGACGCAAGAAACAGCCCTGCCGACCTGGATGAGCAAGCTGGCTCGTTGTTCGCGTAGCGTGGCCTACGGCCAACCAAGAATCCCCTAGCTTCTAGCTATGGGGAGTGTCAACGGAATCAATGGCGACGTTTCCTCTAGTTTTCCCTGTCTTGATGCACTTTATTATCTTTGAGATTATCTTTGAGATTATCTTTGAGTATTATCTTTGAGTAAGTTTCCAAAATTTTCTAGCAAATCTTTTGCCAATAATCAAATAACTTTCCGTTGTAAAGTGAACCTGGTCTTGCAAAGCCAAGTCATCTGTAGTGATCATCTCAGTAGCTGGTAACTGGACTGTTTCCTGTTGCGCTTTAACCGTTTCCCAGTTGGAGAGCTTTTTTTTAAATGTAGTGGTGCCAATTTGAGCAAAAACTACTGGTAACTCAGGTTTTCCTAAGTCTTGACGGAAATCTTTTACCAACGTAATAAATTTATCAGCCCACTGATTAGGGAAATGTGTTCGACTTGGATCGGCTTGAGGATTAAAGGCATCACTTTCTCCCTGAAAGAATAGTATACCTTTAATTTCTCCCATTGGTGAAGCCGCATAGGCTCGCTTTAAGCAAGAGCCATACAAAGTATCTTCACTTAGATCTTTTTGCCACTGTTGAATAGTAGTGTCCCATTTAGCACAGGGAATTAAACCAACAATCAGTTCAGGATCGTATTTGAGCAATTCAGTAGCAAAGGCCATCCCTGGACCGACTCCAGCTGACTTATCTTCAACAGACGTGATCAACTTGTCCACTTGGTGAATCAATCGGTTCGCTGCCTAGATGCCAGCGGTAATCGTTTCCAAAGACAAAAACTCTGGGGTGGGTAACCGAACTAGCAGGTGTCAACGGACCACTTCCTGACATATTCGACTGTCCTGCCAAAATAAATAAGGACATCTTGCCTTGAAAATTGCCAGCAACCGGTTTGCTTTGATCATGCTTAATAGCGGAAGTACTCAGGAGACCGTAGCGTCTGAGCAACTGGTCTGCTTGAGCAGACTTTTGTAATTTAATACCTAAAAAAGTACAGATAACTAAACCGATAACTAAATAGGAAAGTCTGGAGCAAACTTTCATGATATTGCCTTTTTAGTTGATATTTTCAATAGTTAGGATTTTAACGGTTATCATAGTATTAATGTCCTCAGTATTTTTGACTAATTTTGAAATTCCCTACTCCCTGCTCCCAGGAGGGGAAAAGAGCCAATAGTCAAACAACTCACGGGGTGACAAGCGCTCTTTAAAATCTTACAGGGGTTAGGTTTTAGGGGTTAGGTTTTAGGTAACATCGTCAAGCGGGATGGATTGATTAAAACTATCTATGAACTGGAATTGGTAAAAATTGCTTCAATTGCTGGGAAATACAAATGACACCGATGCGCTCATTTTACCCAAAACCTAAAACCTAAAACCTAAAACCTAAAACCCAACAACTATCTAGGTTTAAGCTTTGTTGTCATCCCGTGAGATATTAGTTAAAAACAAATTTAACTTGAGGAATTACTAGTCAAAAAAAACTCTCATATCTTGATGAGAGTAAAACGCTTAAATATAGCTGATAATTTTAAGAATAACGGTTGTCATATTGACAAAATAATTTAGAAATAATGCAGAGCGGGATTATAAATGAATTGTAGTGATTTTTGATGCCATATTACCTGCTCCCTGTTCCCTGCTCCCTGCTCCCTGCTCCCTGCTCCCTGCTCCCTGTTCCCTGTTCCCTGCTCCCTGTTCCCAGATAGGAACAGCACACGTCTGGCCTCCAGTCACGAAGGAACCCGGACCT
>NZ_JAAHHS010000231.1 GCF_010692395.1 Moorena sp. SIO3H5 | reverse complement strand
TGGTTAACTAGTACCCGTTTCTCGCTAAGGAGTACTCGTTTCTCACATACCAGTACTCGTTTCTGAGTAACTAGTACCGGTTTGTTCTTAAGGATTACTATTTTATCACATGGCAATAGGCAATAGGGAGCAGGGAGCAGGGAACAGGGAGTAGGTAAGAGGCATGCTAGCTTGCCTCTTGCCCTTGCGCGTAGCGCTATAACTGATTCAACCAATTGGTCAAATCCACTTCGGTTTCAAAATCTAACAACGCTACTCCTAAATCCTCCAACTGCTCAAAAGATAATTCCTCAATTTGACTTTGTAATTGGGGATTGATTTCACCTAGGCGACGGTTAAGTAGACGCTTAATTAAATTAAGCTCATTGCGCTTTCCTTGTTTTAATCCCTGTTCTAATCCCTGTTCTAATCCTTGTTCTAATCCCTGTTCTAATCCCTGTTCTAATCCTTGCCGAATAATTCGTTGATAAACTACTGACTCTTGCATCATATCCTCCCGAAAATAAGCTTGAATTAACTGCTCATCAAATTTCACCCCAGCCAACAGTTGCACGCAAGCAGATAGGTTACGCTGCTGTTGTCTATCTTCAATCATATCGATTCTGGCTGCTACCTGGGATAGCAGGTTTTCTGGCACTTCCGCTTGTGCTAATACTGCCAAAGGTAGTAACCCTGGGGTGGTAAGTAATGGTTGTGGATCACATTCCCAAATCCGAATCACCCGGTAGCGGAAGGATAGGTTTCTTTCGGTAAATTGATTGACAAATACTCCGGCTAATCGGGTTGGTTTGAGAAAAATTATTACCTGTTCAATGTCTTGATGCAGTCGCTCATGGGGGAAACCCCCAAGACCGCGCTGCATCGCTATCACAACGATACTGCCGATATAACCTGACCCAATAATCCAGCATCCGCAGGGGTAAGGGAGGTTCAGATTGGGGTAGAGTTTGAAATTCCAAATGCAAAATAGCATCAGCAACTCGCACAAAAAACAAGGCATCTGCCCGAATTGGTTCTGTGCTTAATTCGGTGTTGATAATTTCGATATCCTCTGCTGATTCTTGGTTAAACAACCAACGGGTAAAGGCTTGGGGATATTGTTCAACAAGATATTTTAGAGTACTATCGTAAGTCATTACATATAAAAGACAACTAAGTCAATTCTGGTTAACTAATTGAAAAGAGGGTTAAGAGCCACAAATTCGACCACTCGAACCTATCCCAAATCATCTTCAATTCTTGATGCAGTCGCTCATGGGGGAAACCCCCAAGACCGCGCTGCATCGCTAAATCCATGGGAAGGTATGTCGGAAATATTAGCCACTTAACTAACTCTTGAAATTCCCAGTAAACCCCGACAATCATTAACGGTATATCGGGGTATAAAACCCATATAAAATGATTGCTATTGTTGGGTATTATTATTCGATAATAACACATTTATAACTAATAAATAATCGAGATATGGTTAATATTTCTAACATTTTATTTGAAAATATTAGAAATTAAATAAACTATAATATATGATTGATAAATTCTATGCAATAACTTTCTTTAACGAACTCTAAAACCCCAAAAAAAAACTTTTAAAAACCCTTGACAAATAAATTCATAATCATTACAATAATCAATGTGAACCCAAGTTGAACTTTTTCACAATGTCAGACAAATTTACTCGCAATTTCAAGAAAAAACCCACTCAGCACACTCTCAAAGGACCTCGTGAATCAGTAATCAATAGTATGCATATGCTGTATTCCCTAGGTTATGCAGAAATAGCTGAGTGGACTCCTTTAGAACCGACTGAGATTCCAGGAGAAGTCATAACTACTATGACCAAGTATTGGTTGTTGCCATAACACCTTAACTTTCGGGGGGGGTTTCCCCCCTTTGGCCAAGGGTTTCGGAAATTTCTGACATATGTGATTGACATAGCCGTGGATAGTATTTCTACGGCTATTTTTTTTGTCAGCGGTCAGCGGTCAGCGGTCAGCGGTCAGCTTAAAAGAAACCTGGAATAGGATAATTTAATAGTTCGAGATATTTCAGACTTTAAAGTCTTGGTAAAAGTCCATAATAAGCACTCAGCTTTTTAATAAAATAAGCTGTTCGCGTAGCGCATAAGCTGAATGCTGATAGCTGAATGCTGAACGCGCACGCGTGCGCGTAGCGCATAAGCTGACATCGGGAATCGGGAGTGGAATGGGCATCTTGTGTGGAACTGGCATCTTGCCAGTTTCAATATATTCTGGCATCTTGCCAGTTTCATTTTCAGGCAGCCAGGATGCCCACTCTACTCCTATTAAGCGCGAAGACTGAGGTTGAGGGGAATTTAATTTAGCGATCGCACTCCCTAAACTCCGAAACGTAAGTCTAAGTTTACTTCTGATTTCTGACTTGTGACTTGTGACTTGTGACTTGTGACTTGTGACTTGTGACTTGTGACTTGTGACTTCTGACGCTAAGCGTAGCGCTATAACAGTTCTAAATACTCAATGGAGGGCGTTGCTTAATAATGGAATGATTTTAAGAGTTTTCTGGAATGGGCATGTTGCTGGAATGGGCATCTTGTGTGGAACTGGCATCTTGCCAGTTTCAATATATTCTGGCATCTTGCCAGTTTCAATATATTCTGGCATCTTGCCAGTTTCAATATATTCTGGCATCTTGCCAGTTTCAATATATTCTGGCATCTTGCCAGTTTCATTTTCAGGCGGCCAGGATACCCACTCTACTCCTATTCAGGGCAAAGACTAACTATATGGCGTTGCTGATTCTGGGTATGGTTTCGCCCCCCTAGCCCCCCAATTCTGGGGGGAACAAGAATCCATTTATTGCTAAAAGTCCCCCGAGGGAGGGATTGCTCGCTCGGGGGATTTAGGGGACTTGAATGTAGCAAATGAGACTTCTCAGACAACCTCTGAGAACTGCTATAAATAACAGCTAGATTCCCAACCGTTGATAAACCTCGTCCAAATGTTTCAAATGCTGCTGGGGATTAAAACATTCTTCTATTTCAGAAGGGGTTAGCTTACTCGTAACTCCAGGATCCTTAATAATCAAATTGTAGAAGTCTCCCTCAGGTTGATTCCAGGCTTGATGAGCACAAGACTGAACAATACTGTAGGCATCTTCCCGATTCATGCCCTTTTCTACTAAGGCTAACAACACCTTTTGGCTAAAGACTACACCGCCATAAACATTCATATTCCGCTTCATGTTTTCTGGATAAACCAACAAGTGTTTCACTAAATCTGTTATTTCCACTAACATGAAGTGAGTTAAAATACACACATCTGGCAGAATGACTCGTTCTACAGAAGAATGAGAAATATCCCGCTCATGCCATAGGGCAACATTTTCTAAAGCAGCTACCGCATGACCCCGCAGGATTCGTGCCATCCCGCTTAACCGTTCAGAACGAATTGGATTACGTTTGTGTGGCATAGCAGAAGACCCTTTCTGTCCCTTGGAAAAGAATTCTTCTACTTCTAATACATCGGTTTTTTGGAGATTGCGAATTTCGACAGCAAACCGTTCAATGGTTGCCCCTAACAGAGCTAACTGCTGGACAAACTCACCATGGCGATCGCGAGAAATAATTTGGGTTGAAGCAGTATCAGGTTGCAGCGACAGGTTTCGACATGCGATCGCTTCCACTTTAGGGTCAATATTGGCATAGGTTCCCACAGCACCAGAAATCTTGCCCACAGATATGTTTTCACGCAGAGCCACTAAGCGATCGCGATGGCGGCAAACTTCTGCTAACCAACCGGCCAGCTTAAAACCAAACGTAATTGGTTCAGCATGAATTCCGTGAGAACGACCAATCATCACCGTGTAGCGATGTTGTTGTGCCTGGTAGCGAATTGCTTGAGCAAGCTTCTCGATATGTTCGAGGATAATATTTACACTAGCAACCAGTTGCAGTGCCAAGGCAGTGTCTAAAACATCCGAACTAGTCAAGCCTAAGTGAATGTAGCGTCCCACATCCCCTACATACTCATTCACATTAGTCAGAAAGGCAATCATGTCATGGCGGACTTCTTGCTCAATCTCTTGCACCCGCTTGAGGTCAAAATCCGCCTTTGCCTTAATTTCCTCTACTGCTTCACCAGGAATCTTACCCAGTTCCGCTTGTGCTTCACAAACAGCTATTTCCACCTGAAGCCAGGTTTTGAGCTTGTAGGTATCCGTCCACAATTCGCCCATCTCGGGTAGGGTGTAGCGCTCAATCAATTCCAATATCGCAGAACACAACCTTACCATTATAGCACTTATCAATGGGATGAGGAACTTTTGTTTTGGGTTTTAGGGAGTCGGGAGTCGGGAGTCGGGAATCGGGAGTCGGGATGTAGTGCGCTCAAAGGGGTTTTCTACGGGGCTTACAAGGTATTGAATCGACCTGATCAGCAAAATTAACACTATATAATTGATTAATAATTAATGATTAATCATGGGTCAAATCCCCTATTGCCTATTGCCTATTGCCTGTTGCCTTTTGCCTATTGCCTATTGCCTTTTGCCTTTTGCCTATTCCCTATTCCCTCTTGCCTATTGCCTATTCCCTATTGCCTTTTGCCTATTGCCTATTGCCTATTGCCTATTCCCTATTCCCTCTTGCCTGTTGCCTTTTGTCACCTACCATCACCAATTTCCTTCTCAATTCTGGGTCTATATTAATTGAGTACCAGATCAAATAATCGGAGGTCACACTTGAATAATACAGGTCTGATAAAACACCTAAAATGGGCTAAACGGGCTCTAATTGCTTTAATACTCCCAATTTTAATACTCCTATGGGCACCACCAGCCCTTGCCCAAGCTGATCTCACGATCACCCCTAAGAGTATGACTGTGGCAGGGACCAGAGGTTCTAGCACCACCCGCAGCTTACTCGTGCGCACAACTAACGTCGTCAAGGATTTACAAATCATCTGCCTAGACCTGAATACTCAGGATGGCCAAGAAATTTTCCCCGCTAACTTGATTCAGCCTACTTTACCAGGCGAGGAGATTGAGGCCAATAGTCTACTCTCTATCCCGATCGAGTTTCAATTAGATCATGCCCCCAAAAGTGGAGAATTTAGTGGTGAATTTCTGATCAAGTACTCAGAAACTGAACTAAGCGTACCATTAACACTCCGAATTAAAGACCCCTTCCCCATACCTCTGGTAATCATATCCATTGGGGTTATATTGAGCATAGCTGTGTCCGGCTACCGTAACCGAGGTAAACTACGGGACAAAATTCTGGTGCGGGTTGGTCAATTGCGTACCCAACTGCGCAGTGATCCCCAGTTAGCTGATACATCACTAGCCGATCAATTCAACTCCATACCAAATCCCTTCAAGACCCGAATTGAAGGCCATTTGCTAGATGTCGATATGGCTTTGCAGGGGGAACGTTGGAACGATGGTAATCAAGCAATCAAGCAAGCAGAGTCAGTGTGGCTGAAATGGCGCAAAGGTCGTGAAGACTGGCTAGCACTCCTGAATTATGCTCAGACCCTGGAACAAAAAATACCCACCACTCCGGATCTTGACCCCCGTTATCTACAGTCAGTACGCCGTAATTTGCAACAGGCAATCCGAGAGGCACCTGACCAAAATCCTCAAGACTTGTATCAGCAGTTAGATGACTTGGCAAAACAGATTAATCAATACCTGCAACTCGATGCTAAACTCAGCGACTTGGACAACCTGCTGGTGGAAACCACAATATCAACACAAGAGTTACAGACTTGGCAACGTCAGGAAAAGACTTTGCGCACTAAGTTGAATAATCTCGAACCTACAGATAAAAAAGCTGCTCAGGAGTTGAATGGTCAAATCGAAAAAGCCATCACTCTACTAACTAAACAAATACCAGCTAACTCCACTAAGTTAGGCTTTCTGATCAGCCAACCTGAATTATTGCAGAAAGCACCAGGAATCGATACACCACGGATAGTTATCCAAGAGCCAAGACTAGCAAAGATTCGCCTTTGGATTTTCTCTGCAATCAGTTATGCGATCGCAATCGTCCTGCTTGCTGGTAGTGGCTTCATTGAGCTATACACCTATAAATCCACCTTTGGCGCTAACCTTTGGGCTGACTATGGAGTCCTATTGGCTTGGGGGTTTGGTGCCGAAGCCAGCCGGGATGCCATTGCAAAAGTCGTGGCAAATTTGGAATTACCAGGATTAAATTGAACCTCCCTATCCGTCCCAGGAATGGGGTATCCTTTGCACAACCTATTACAGGTTAGCAGGTTAGCAGGTTAGCAGGTTGTTCGCGTAGCGTGGCCTTTGGCCAAGGTTAGCAGGTTAGGAGGTTAGCAGGTTAGGAGGTTAGCAGGTTGAAGGTTAGCAGGTTGTTCGCGTAGCGTGGCCTTTGGCCAAGGTTAGCAGGTTAAAAATTATCTTCTGAACCTTGGCCAAAAGGCCACGCGTTAGCTGAAAGCGGGACGAAGTCCATCGCTGAAAGCGGGACGAAGTCCATCGCTGAAAGCGGGACGAAGTCCATCGCGTTCAACCAAATAACCTTAAACTAAACCACCTTCAACCTTCAACCTAGTAACCTTCAACCTTCAACCTTCAACCTTCAACCTTGGCCAAAGGCCACGCTACGCGAACAACCCCCAAAGGCGAGCAACCGAACATCAGTAATGCAATTAATAGGTACCAATAGGTTGTTATGGCGTTTCTCATAGCTATGAGGTACACATTATTTTTTACCTCTTCCCTCTTACCTGCTCCCTGCTCCCTGCTCCCTGCTCCCTGCTCCCTAAAACCCATAGATTTGTACCTCATGGGTATAATACTTGCTATAAATTGGTGTTAATTTGGCAGATTGACTGGGAACTATATAACTGTAACCACATTGGATTTGTCAGTCAATCGGGATTAACGTGTCAAACACAGAATCTTTAAGTGTTGAGCTAAAACAAGCTTTTCTTCGATTAATTGCCCAGCAGACAGGATTAGTTATTAAAGAAGCAGACCAAGACAATTTAATTGAAACCATCCTTGTGAGAATAAAATTTCTCAAATTTGGTTCACCAGAAAGTTACTATCAACTCTTAGAATCTTCTAATATAGAAAGTAATCAAGAATGGCAAAAACTGGTTATCTTGCTGACTAATACTGAAACTTACTTTTGGCGAGACAAAGGTCAGTTTAATACCTTAAAAGACTACATCATTCCAAAAATAATTCAACAGCAAAATGATCACAAAACAATTCGGATTTGTAGTGCAGGTTGTTCAACTGGAGAAGAACCCTATTCTCTTGCTATTCTCATCCATAAAATTATTCCTGACTTAGAAAACTGGAAGGTTAAAATTTTGGGAATAGACATAAATAAATATGCCCTAGAAACTGCCAAAAAAGGAATTTACAGTTCTTGGTCATTTAGAAATATTAATCCAGACATAAAGCGTGACTATTTTCGGGTAATCAACAATTCCTATCACATCGATGATCGTATCAAAAAAATGGTCACCTTTAAAAGGGTTAATTTAGTAAATGATTCATTTAACAACCAAAACTATGATCTAAAATACCTTGACTTACTTATTTGCCGTAATGTTTTCATTTACTTTGATTCTTCAGCTAAAGCCAAGGTTTTAGATAAATTTTATGATACCCTCAAACCCTTAGGATATCTCCTCACAGGTCATGCTGAACTATATGGTCATAATTTAAGCAAGTTTCAGACAAAAGTATTTCCAGAATCCCTAGTCTATCAACGTAAAGCTGATCAACGTAAAGCCAATAATTTAATCCTTAAAACACCTCCTCTGGTATCCCTAAGCAGTGAGGCAAAGTCTCCTCCGGTAAAGAACTTATCATTAGACGTCTTGCAGAAGTCACCACCTTTGGAACCGCAACCGATAACAGCAACATTTAGTAATACACAAAAAACTAATGTTGCAACAGATATATGGTCGGTTGATGATACCCCTATCAATATAATCAACTCTCAAGAGAATACCAAGTTAAAAAAAACGGCTCAGGAGGTGATCACAGAAGTAGAAATTCTTTTACAAAAATACGATTATGATTTAGCAATTAAACAATTAACCAACTTGCTAAAAATAGATCCTACTAATTTTCAGGCTTATTACCTCATGGCTCAAACTCACGCCAATATTGGTAAATATGAAGAAGCAATTAACTATTGTCAAAAAGCTTTAGATATAGATTACCTTGCGGTTAGCCCCTATTACTTGTTGGCACAAATTGCTGAAGAGCAAGGAAATCTAGTAGAAGCGAAGCAGATTTTAAAAAAAATTATTTATATTGAACCCTATTCTATTAGAGCTTACTTAGATATAATCCATATTTACCAGAAAGAAGGGAATCAAAAACAAACCCTAAAGATGAAGCAATCAGTTATTAACATACTCAAGCAATTATCTCCCAAAACTATAATAAAAGAATCTAAAAACATGACTACTGCTGAACTAATTATCAAGCTGGAAACAGAATTAAACGATTATTGATTATAGCAAAGGGAGCAGGGAACAGGGAACATTGATAATTGATAATTGGTAAATATAGCGAGTAACAAAATGAAAGAGTGTCACTATCTCACCTTTAGCTTAAATAACTGGCTTTATGGCGTCAGCAGTGTTTACGTAGAAGAGATTTTTTTTCTGCCAGAGTTGACACCAATACCACAAGCAGATCCTGATATCGTTGGTGTGATTAATCTCCGGGGTGAGATTTTGCCAGTCATGGATCTTAATCTCAGCTTTAATTATCAATCACCAGACTATCGCTTAACAGATAGTGTAGTGGTTTTAAAATCGGAAAAGGTACGAGTAGGCATCATTGTTAATGAAGTCTATGAGGTAAGACATATATCCCCGTCGGAAATTAGCACTGAATTTTATCATGGTCGAGACTGGCCAGGAGTTGAGGAAAAAAAATTCATCGCTGGTATTGCCAGGAGTGGAGAAGATATTTTAATCCTGAGTAATCCAGAGAGTTTACTCCAGTATGTAGAAACACAAAAGCTTGCCTCCGTTGAAGACTCTCTAGAAAAAGAAATTCAGGATAATAATCACCATGAATCTGAATTGTTATTAGTCCAAAAACCTGTATTTTGCCCAAATGCTACTCGGTCAGAACGAGAAGTATTTCGGAAACGAGCTGATCAGCTAAGGCAGTCGGAAGACAGTCAAGATGTAAAGGATTTAATTCCTCTAGCGGTAATTATTTTACATGGTGAATTCTTTGGCATTGATTTAAAAATGGTGAGGGAGTTTACCCCTATTCGCAAAGTCACTCCTATTCCCTGCTGTCCAGCCCATATCATTGGGAACATGAACCTACGAGGGGAGATTCTTACCTTAGTTGATCTTCGCGGAGTATTAAATCTACCGCTGATGGAGAGAATTGATAGCGCTCAAGCAATGGTTGTAAAGCTTGAGGATATCGTTGCTGGTATAACAATAGAAGAGATATGTGATGTGATTTTCCTGAATCCACAGGAGATAACAGCAGTGCCAACTGGGATCAATTCAGGTCAGACTGAATACATTCAGGGGGCAGCTCCCTATCAGAAAAAAATAATGAGTATTCTGAATTTGCAACAAATTTTCCTGAATGGTGGTTTAGTTATTAATCATTAGACCTTTTGTAATCCAACATATAGGGTTTATCATATTTATCAGGTATACTCAACTTAGTTACCCCTACTCTTAAGCTAACGCGCAACCCCAAGGGCTGGGTACCTCACCAAATTGATAACTACTATAAATGATTAGTGGGTACCAATATTTATTTGAAATTGGTATAGCTGTTTTTATCCTAATGAGGTACGCATATTTTTTTCTATCTCCCCTGAGCGAAAGTTCCCGATTCCCGATTCCCGATTCCCGACTTTTATCAACTTTTGATTAGATATTTATTAATTATTTGTAGCAATTCTTGGGAATCTGGGGGCTTACCTAAAAAATCCGTTGCGCCGACTAGTCTAGCCCGGGCGCGGTCAATAGTGGTATTCTGAGCTGTCAGGATAATAATCGGAGTCTTATGGAAAACTGGGGATTCTCGCAAAAATTTACAGACACTATAGCCATTTGCATTTGGCATATTCAGGTCTAGCAAAATTAAATCAGGTTTGTGTTCAATCAGTTGGGAGAAACCTCGCATCGGTTCTTCAATGCTCAACATTTGATAACCGGCTGGTATCAAGATTGTTTTTAAACTGTGAGCCAACACAGGACTATCATCAATACAGGCGATTAAAGGCTGTTTCTTGGCAGATTTGGTCGGCTGAGTTTCTGATGGGGGTGGCGTTGTTAGAACTGGTGGATTGACAGGGGCTTGGACTGGTGGATTGACAGGGGCTTGGACTGGTGGGTTGACAGGGGCTTTGACAGTTGGTATTGGTAAATCTGGAATTCTTTGGAATTCCACCATACTCTTCTCAACCAAAGGCAGCAAAAAGCGAGTCACCTCTGTCACGGATGTTTTTTGCTCCCAGGCAATATCCCACAGGGTTAAGTTACCATTGAGATACTTGTTCAAACCTGGGAGCAGTTTAGGATCTGTTCCAGGTTTCAAAACTGGTGAGAGATTGGGGCTGAGGTGACCAAAATCAGCAGCTTGCCATTCTTGGTAATTCTGGTTTGCTTGAGCGAGAACAGTTTGGATTTCCCTGGAAGATAAGGCTAAGCCCATGCCAAGAGTCGATGTTTTTTCTTGACTCGGTTGCCAGTTATTTTTTAAGTCTGTGTAGCCACTTAGTTCAAAAAAACATTCTTGGACAATGCTACGAATCATTAACTTTGCTTGGATTAGGCTAATTTGCTTTTGGTTAATTCCTTGCTCTAGAAGCTGATATTCCCAGGGCTGATAGTCCGAGTTCTCGTAGAGTTCAACAACATATTTAGGGCAATGGGACTTTAAGGCTCTGTAAAAGCGCCTCACAGGATGAACGCCATCGGTGGCATAGAGCAATTGACCATAGACAAGGTAAACTTTCCAAACGAAGCTATGGTTGCTTAGAGTTAGCTCTCCAATAGTTCTCTGTTTACCTAATTTTTCTAATTCTTCAATCAATCTTATTAGTATCATTTTTACTGGTTAACTGTACTGGTTAAGGGATAAATATCAGGAGTTACATATGTATAGTTCCCAGGAATTTACCCCTAAGTAACAGCTTCCGATACAAAATGGATTAAGAATGATGAATCATCAGTAATTATTTGTTATTCATCATTGACAATTATGTACTTATTTGTAGCTATTGATACCTAATCTAATTTGATAACCCCCCTAAGCCCTTAGACAAAAAGGAAGTCACAGCTATACAAACTTTCGTCCGCTGATTAAGGACTGGGTTATAAAGGAGGTTTTTAAGCCGGACTTGGTATCACAGCTAACTGTAGTGGAGTGACGACTGTGTGACCGTCGTTCCGTTGAAAATAACAAAATTCAGGGTCTAAGAAAAATGGTCAAGCTCACGGGGTGACAACAAAGCTCAAACCTAGATAGGTGTTAGGTGTTAGGTTTTAGGTTTTGGGTAAAATGAGCGCATCGGAGTCATTTGTATTTGCCAGCAATTGAAGCAATTTTCATCAATTCAACTTCTTCTATAGTTTTATTCAATCCATCCCGCAAGGGCAATCTTCCCTAAAACCTAACCCCTAAAACCTAACCCCTAAAACCTAACCCCTGTAAGATTTTAAAGAGCGCTTGTCACCCCCTGAGCAGCAAGATAGTCAGCCCTAGTCGCGTTTTTCTTTACGGGACCGAAGAGTGACCCCGTTAATCATAGCTAGCTGAACGCGCACGCGTGGGCGTAGCCCATTAGCTTACTGCTTATAGGTGACTGCTGAACGTGCCAAAAAACAACAGACCAAAAAACAACAAACATTGTTACTTTCGCAATATTTGCTGGGAATTCTATGAGTGTAGCCTCAACAGATTGCTAAATCAATCAGTTTCCTCGCCTTTTATCCCATCCCGCATTTGAGGAATGGCTTTTCTATTGTGGATTCTCTAATTGTAGGTAACCAGCTATGTTTGCCAAATCTACCAAACAATTTTTCAGCAAACTTCAGAATCAAATACTGTTCCTGCTGTTTTTAAGTAGTGTTATTCCCCTCTCTGTTGTGGGATGGTATAGTATTTCTTCCTCTACCAATGCCTTATCTAATTTAGCGAAAAGTGAGCTAGAGGAAGAGGTTAATGACCAAGCTAAAAATATCGTGGCATTTTTAAATTCTATCAATGATGATGTTTTTA
>NZ_JAAHHS010000230.1 GCF_010692395.1 Moorena sp. SIO3H5 | reverse complement strand
CACAATTTTTGGGTTCAATCATTATATCCCTTATGGGGATAGACTTTAACTAGTATAGTAGTACAAATGAACGGGAGGACTTCAGTCAAAAATACAACATTATGTGATCGCACCTGCGGAATGTGGGCTGCAGCAGTTACTTCTGGGTGAAACTGTAAAGCTAAACCACATTCACCCCAGCTAAAGGCTTGGTTGTTGTACTTTGAACTAGAGGCTAGATGAGTAGCACCATCAGGAAGGTCAAAAGTATCGTCATGCCAGTGTAGGTCCCGACTCCCGACTCCCGACTCCCGACTCCCGACTCCCGACTCCCGACTCCCTTAACGCCAGCCAAACCAACGCATTACTGGCACTAGCAGGTAATAACTCACCCCTAGCCAAAATCCTTCTAAGATAGCCAACATAGCAAAAAAAGTCATCGGCTGATAGAAATCGACTTTACCGGTTCTAGAAAAAGAAAAGATATTAACCACAAATCCTGCTGGCAATAAATCAGATGACACTAGACCCCCAAATACGCCACCAGTTCCTGCTGCCACCACTAAGGCATGAATCAGATTATGACTCGGTAGCCCTAATCCTAGTACCAAGAGCATTACTGTAACCGCAGTAATCCATACCAGCAACCCCTGGTCAGGTAAATTAGAGACAAATAATAGCGTAGGTACCGTTGCCTGCCACATCAACCATCCCAAGCTATAACCAAAAATACCCATTATCCCTGCCACTAAAAAACGCCGCTGCTGACCAAAGCCTCCTGCAGCGGTCAATCCCCAAGCTGTACCTAAGCCAGCCGCCCCAAACAACAGCATTTCTTGCCACATGGTTATTTGCAGGGAAGGCAAGATCATATACAGTTGGTCAGAGATCCAATTTGTCACTTTCTCCCCAAGACTTGTCCAATTCAATACCATAAACCCAACCGTTGCACAAAAAACTCCCCCAAAAGCTCCGAGGAACATCTCCCAAACACTATCTAGACAAGCTAGTGCGATAGTGATAACTACTGCTAAGAGGGAATCTTTTACGGATGTGATCGAATGAGTCAACCCTGTCACAGATTGTGTTAGTTTAGGGCTAAATAACCCCACAGCAGCCACCTGATTTCCTTGAAACGAATACACTGGTGCTGAGGAAGGTACTGGTGCTGGGATAGGTTGGTAACTAGTGCTAGGAGTCATACCTAGACGCAGATGAATCTCAATAGTAGTTGTTGGTCGTTGTTGGGGTACTACGCTCAGCATTTCATCTAGCAAGTCCGCCAAGTCATGACTTACCACTGCCTGCTCTCGCCATCGAAATTCACCAGTTACTGGGTCTTGTAAATCCTTCAACTCAATACCCGTCAGTAAATGAATCATGGTTCGACTCAGGGCATAGAAATCAGCAGCCGGTCCAATGGCTCCACCAGCTATCTGTTCCGGTGGAGAGTAACCTGGAGTAATCAACCGAGTCGAATCGTCCTTAGAAAACTCAGAACCCACACTTAATTGTTTAGCTCCCCCAAAATCAATCGCCACTAGCTCTCCCGTAGTTTGCCGCAGCATTAAGTTTGACGGTTTGATGTCACGGTGAATCACTCCACAACTGTGCAAGACCTGTAAAATTTCTGCTGCCTGGTAGAGCCAGTCCCGCACTAACATCTCTGGACATCCCTGAGGATGATCCATGAGCATTTGCTCCAAGGTTGAACCGTTGATTTTTTCCATCACCAAACAGTGCAGGTCTGGCTGTGGCTCAAGACCTAGATTGACGACAAAATAGCTATCTTGGTCAACTTTGGGAATGCCTGGATGATCCAAACGTTGCAAAACATCTGCCTCTTGCTGAAATAGCTGCAATACCTTCGGTTTAGTATCTAGCAATACCTTCAGCACCTTTTCTGTATTCGACCGCAAATCCCAAACAGTGTATATGTTGGCAAATCCTCCTGAACCCAAGAGCTGGAGAGGAAAATAGCGATTCTTGAGCCTTAACTTTGCTCCACAACCATTGCAAAAGTTGTTATCCCTTGGCTGAGGGTAGGGCGCTGGGCAATTGGGATTAATGCAATGAATTGATTCAGCAACAAATGAATGCACAATACAGCTCAACAGAGATTGTGATTTGATTCTATCGAACTGAGGAATTTTCTGATTCGTTATGAGTAGTATTTCAATTGAAATTTTGATCAAACGACCAAAACGTTTGTCCTAAGCACCACTGGCGGGAAAACTCCCACCGATAAAGTGAATATCACTGAAGGTTTCGATCCACAGACGAGCTCCACAATCAAGAGGCTTATCCGGCTGATACACAATCCGACACGGACCGAGGATTTCTACCTGGTTGCCATAGTTATTGTGGCCACTTCGTTTTACCGAAATCACTGGCAACCGCTCTTCACGGCTTTTGTGGTTATTGGAGCCAATCCGATTACGATTAACATTAATCTTGGCTAAAGCAGGAGGACGACTTTTTCGCCAAGTTCCTTTCGGTCCCCGGTTCTTCTTGGTAATTTGTGGCAGATAGTTGAACAGGGGAATAATCCAGAACTTACCGCTTTTATAAGCTCCTCTAACTCTACCGGAGTCAAGCAATTGTCTTAATCGTCGAGGAGAAATACCTAACAGAGATGCTGCTTCAGTAGTACCAACACACTTGTTCATAAGTTTATTTTCCTCTCACTTTCTTTACTATTCCGATATCAGTATTATAGTAAATTATCAAAGAATTGGCAAGGACACAAGCCAGATTGAGGTGTTAGGTTTTAGGTGTTAGGTTTTGGGTTTTGGGTTTTGGGTTTTGGGCTTTGGGTTTATTACTTTTAATTCCGAGTACCTAATATCTAATGTCTAATTTCTAATGCCTAAAGAACTGGACCACTAAAGTACTGGACTACTATGGCTACCTATCCCGGAATTTCCAGCGACGCCTTCAAACACCCCCTTGACCAACAAGCGGAGCAAGCGTTACGCAGTGTCCCTGGTTTTGACTTAGTTTCTCGTAAGTTTGTGGAATTTCTCTACGAGCGTCCCCAGTTTGTCTATCTTATGGGGAACAGTATCCAAGTCGGACCGCGCCAGTATGCTAATATTTATCACTTATTTCGAGAATGTGTTCGGGATTTAGATGTACATCCCGAACCAGCCCTATTTGTTAGTCAAAACTCTCAGGTTAATAGCTATGCTTTAGGTCAAGATAATCCTTACATCGTTGTAAACACTGGCTTATTAGATTTACTGAATGAAGCAGAAATTCGTACTATCCTGGCTCACGAATTAGGACATATCAAGTGCGGTCACACCATCTTAATTCAGATGGGTATTTGGGCAATGAATGCTGCCTCTATGTTAAGTGAAATGACCTTTGGCTTAGGGAATATCGTCAGCACTGGCTTACTTTTTGCTTTTTATGAATGGCGTCGCAAAGCTGAATTATCCGCTGACCGTGCTGCTTTACTAGTGATAGATGACCTGAAGACTGTGATGCAAACGATGATGAAAGTGTCTGGTGGCAGTGCTAAGCATCTACAGGAATGCAGTCTTGATGAATTTATCCGTCAATCAGAAAATTATCAAGAACTAGACCAAGATAATCTCAATCAAATCTATAAGTTTTTACTCTATAATGGTGGTATTAATCGTCAATTTTTGAGCCATCCCTTTCCAGTTGAACGCATACACTACCTGCGAAAGTGGGCAATTTCAGAGGAATATCGCCAAATTCGTCAGGGCAATTATCAACGTGTTACCAAAAAGGGAGCAGTTGACGTTGACTCGAATCCACCATCCAACAACTCAGTGAATGAAGCGGAACAGTTGCAGCGTCAAATCCAGGAATTGCAACGGGAAATTAATCGCATCAAGAATAAATAAGAGGGAACAGCGGATCTGGGAATAGTGAATAGTGGAAAGAGGTCGTATTCAGAAAATTTTGTTAGGTGCGCTCTTACCATTAAGAATTTAATTTGCCACGGGTCGCACCTGTTGAATAGGCTAATTTTCCTGTCTTGGAATCAATAGCAGTAGAGTGGGCATCCTGCCCGCCCGAAAATAACCATTAAACTGGCAAGATGCCAGTTCCACCCAAACAGTGGGCATGAAACTGGCAAGATGCCAGTTCCACGCCCGAAAATAACCATTAAACTGGCAAGATGCCAGTTCCACACCCGAAAATAACTATTAAACTGGCAAGATGCGAGTTCCACGCCCAAAAATAACCATTAAACTGGCAAGATGCCAGTTCCACACCCAAAAATAACCATGAAACTATATTGAAACTGGCAAGATGCCAGTTCCACGCCTGATGCCTATTCCACGGGTCGGACCGCTCCCGACTCCCGACTCCCGACTCCCGATTCCCCATTCCCTGCTCCCTGCTCCCTGCTCCCTATTCCCTATATTGAGAATACCAAGCACAGAGTGCTAAGTGATGTACTTCTAACCAAGAGCAGTTATTTTCCTTGGCTAAGTTAGCGCAATCTTGGTATTCTGGATGGACATTCATCATTGTTTTGTGAGGTGAGCGATCGCTCCAAGCCACTTTCACACTAATTTGGCCATACTTAGTCTGTACCTGCTGGATTTCCCGAGGTAAGATCGCTCGTTGCTGAGTCAGACGTCGCACGCCTAAGGTAGTGGTTTCTCGGAATAATACTGCCTGACAGGCCTCTAGATCTTGAGGATGACAGATCACACTAAGCAGGATACCTGGTCGAGATTTCTTCATGCCAATAGCTTGAGTAAACACATCCACAGCACCAGCGTTAAATAACTCTTGGAATACATAGCCAATGGCTTGAGGATTGAGGTCATCAATTTGAGTCTCTAGAACTGAGATAGTTTCTAGGGAAGAGTTAGCAGAAGAAGAGTTAGCAGAAGAAGAGTTAGCAGAAGAAGAGTTAGCAGAAAGGGGTGACTGGTGTAGGGTTTGTGGGGGTAAGTTTGACGGTTTAACCTTGAACTTGCCAACATTAACAGCTTCTGAGGACTCACCAATCCACAATCGCAACATATTGGGAATGGGTAATTGTAGAGAACCAGCACCATTACCGATTTTTTGGATAGTCATTGCTGGTGGTGAACCAAAGCTAGTGGCTAAGGTAACCGCAATAGCTGCTCCTGTTGGTGTTACTAATTCCCGCTCAATCCCATTACTGTAAACTGGCACCTGACGGGATTCCCACAATTTTAGTACTGCTGGTACTGGCACCGGTAGCCGACCATGAGCTGCCCATACTGTCCCGCCACCAGTGGGGAGTGGAGAACAATAGATTTGGTCAATTCCTAGCCAATCCAAGCCTAAGCAAGTACCAACTATATCGATAATGGCATCGGTAGCGCCTACTTCATGGAAGTGAACCTTGTCTGGGGAAATACCATGAACGGCTCCTTCGGCTTCTGCTAGTTTCCGGAAGATAGCAAGAGTCCACTGGCATACTCTTGAGGGTAATTTTGCTGCTGTAATTAATTTCTCTATGTCTGGTAAGTGTCGTGTGGGATGATGATGATGATTCTGCTCAGGTGTACTGATATCTCTTATCCCTGACCTGTGTTCATGGTGGTGTTCATGACTGTGTTCATGGTGGTGTTCATGACTGTGTTCATGACTGTGTTGATGGTGGTGTTCCTGTTGATGGTGATGATGCTGATGGTCTTGATCTGGTAAATCTACATCAACTTTGGTTGCCAACTGACCATTGTGGTGTACTTGGCTAAGTCTTAAATGATACTCTTGCTCAATTCCGAGTGCTGCTAGCTTTTCCACTAAATATTCCCACGGTACACCCGCAGAAACTAGTGCTCCTAGGCACATATCACCAGCAATTCCAGTGGGACAATCTAAGTAAGCTAGCTTTGTCATTCTAGATCCTATTGATTAAGACAAATTAATTAAAACAAATTAATTAAGACAAAAGGATTTGGAGCAATTCATCCCCCACAAACCCTACAGGTCTAGATCAGGGAATTATGGCCAGATCTTGCTAACTATACTGACCTCTGAGTCAGAAAAAGCCAAACTGGCAACACACTTAGGTGGCAGTAGTTTTTAATCCTTTGGCAGAACCGTGTCTATATCTGGCCTTGGTGAATTTTCCCAAGGTTAGGCTTTAGCAATTCAATATTGAGGAATTCAACAATATTTATGGCTACTATTTATACTATCCATCCGGAAACACCTCAAATACGTCGAATAGAGAAAATAAGAGAGTATCTCGAAGATGGTGCAGTGATGCTCTATCCCACTGACACTGTCTATGCAATTGGTTGTGATTTACATGTGAAGTCCGCAGTGCAACGAGTTAGGCGTTTGAAGCAACTATCCAATGATAAACCCCTGACGTTTTTGTGTTCGTCTCTGTCAAATATTGCTAAATATGCTCGGGTAAGTGATCCAGCTTACCGGATTATGAAGCATTTGATTCCCGGACCGTATACGTTCTTGTTACCAGCAACCAAGTTAGTACCTAAGCTGGTGATGAGTCCCAATCGTAAAACTACTGGTATCCGAGTCCCAGATCATAACGTTTGTCAGGCGTTGCTTTCAGCTCTAGGTCATCCAATTATTTCTACCTCGGCTCATCTACCCAATGAGGATGGTGATACTCCAACGGTGGGATTGGAACGGGCTAAACTATTTGATGCTCTCGATGGTCTCGTAGACATCATTGTGGACAATGACTTAGAACCGGGATTTCAAGTCTCAACTATCCTCGACCTGACTGGTTCAGAACCGATGATGGTGCGGCAAGGTTTGGGATGGGAGGAAGCGTACGCTTGGATTTAGGTAGTGCTTTAGCTAGTGATTAACTAGTCAGCTCAGGTTGGGTCATCAGAGCATCAAGCACCACTTGACTACAACAAAACCTTAGTCGTTTACGGAAAAGTCATCACTAGTTCAGTCAGTTTCTGGATTGACCACTGCTCAGGTTTTGGTCATCCTAACTCAGCTTGATGGTCGAAAGTCTTAAACGCTATATCTAGTAAGGATTTCAGCCTTAGGTAATCCTACGGAAACTACAGCAGTGCTAGCGGTGAAAACTAGTCAGCTGAGAGAGTCACACACTCACCCGACCAGGGCGCTTACTCACGAGTCTACATTTAGGGTGGACAAGGACAAAGGACAGCGGACCACTCCAAGGTTTGTAGATCACATTCACACACATTTCCTCTGTTACTTGTTTCATGGCAATTCTGTGAATCTATTTTTGGGGGCAATACCATGCAAGTCAAAACTTTTACTGATCATCAAAATTCCGCCACTAACAATCAGGCTCCGGAAATTACTCTAGATAATCACACCCAAAACTTGACCCAGGTCTTAGTGGAGGAACTCCAGTCGGAAATTGGAACTAAATCTAGGAGTATTCAATCGGTTGCCCACCGAATAACCTTGGAGGTAGAACGGATTTGTTCTAAGAGCGATCGCATCCAGAATTCCGGTGAAATTGATACTTGGAAGTTGAATCTAGCACGTCACCGACTCCACAAGTGTCTGTCATACTACAAACTAGGTTCTCGGCAGGGTCGTGTGGAACTCCATAGTAACCTCAGTACCATGGTTTATCGCCATGTGGCACCGTCCCAATCTCAGTTAAACTTTTCTGCTCGATACAATTTGATTGAGGACTTTTTACAGGACTTTTACGCTGAGTGCCTCAAAGCCTTCCGCCGGGAAAATCCTGTCGATTCTGACTACACTCCCCGTACCCAGCTAGAACTAGCAGAGTACATGGGCTTTAGTGAGCAATATGCTAAGCGACGCATTAACCTACGTGGTCGCGGTAGCCAGCAGTTGATTGTACTCAGAGCACAAAGCTTTTCCCGACGTCAGCCTAATGAAACCCCTGTGGATATTGAACAGGCTGTGGAGTATGGTAGGGATGAAGAAGCCCAAGAGCACAACCGTTCAGCTACTGTACAACAGGTACGCTCAAACCTGATTGAGAAAACCATTGACCCCAGCGATGCTGTTTTACGCGATCGCATTATCTCTGAGTTGATCAAATACCTAGAGTCTAACGGTCATAATGACTGTGCTGATTATCTAGTGCTAAAGCTGCAAGACCTTGCTGCACCAGAGATTGACGAAATCATGGGTCTAACACCCCGTCAGCGGGATTATCTACAACAGCGCTTTAAATACCATGTAGAAAAGTTCTCTCGTTCAGCTCAGTGGAAACTAGTACACCAATGGCTAGGAGCAGACCTGGATCAAAAACTAGGGATGTCATCGAAGCAGTGGGATACCTTTGTGGCTCAACTCGATAGCCAACAGCTAGCGTTACTGCCCCTGAAACAGGCGCAAAAGAGTGATCAAGAAATTTCCAAAGCCCTCAAGTGTACCCAAAAACAAGTGCAAAAGCGCTGGACTAAGGTTTTGGAACTAGCTTGGAAGATTCGTAACTCAGAAATTGGCCATGGCAACTAGACTTACATGTCCTTGGAGCAACTAAGTGAGCAACTAAGTAAGGAGGAGGGTTAGGTAAAGCTTAAGTAATTAAGCCAACACCGACAAAGTATTAAGTTTGCTAAGGTTATGTTAACAACTAAAAACTCGTACCGCGTATTTCTATTTATTTTTATTCTAGGTTTTAGGCTAATGGAGTTCGGGATTAGGTACACCAGGGGCAGTTGAGAGCTTCCGTGCTCAAGTCGAGACGCTTCATACGCTTGTCAGAAGCATAGAGCGATTTAACCTAGAGCGATTTAACCTAGAGCGATTTAACCATTGGCCTAGACCCTTAAAAGTATTTCGCGGCTGCAGATCCAATCTGGTCAATCAACCAATAGTCATTACAGTAAGTATCTATGGTAGTCAATATTGCTCAAGGGTCTGCTTCACCTAAGATAGCAGCAAAAAATCAACAAGCTCTCCGGCAAGTGTGGGAAACGATTGAGCCTGATAGCTGTCCCTATCGCTACAATTTCCATATGCACACGATTTACTCTGATGGTCGGCTTAAACCGGAAGAGTTGATCAAGCAAGCAATTACCATTGGTCTTAAGGGACTTGCCATCACCGATCACCACTCCGTTAGTGGTTATCAAGTTGCTCAAGCTTGTATAGAAAAATGGCAGCAGGAGTCATCTTTCTGTGATTCATTACCCCACTTATGGACTGGTGTCGAAATTACCGCTAACCTCCTGGATGATGACGTTCATATCCTCGGTTATGCCTTTGATCCAGAACATCCTAGTTTAAAGCGCTATTTCACTGGCATCGCACCGACCGGTAATGATGCTGAGGCTGGTGCAGTGATTGATGCTATCCATCAGGCTGGTGGTTTAGCAGTTTTGGCTCATCCAGCCCGTTACCGCAAGTCAGCAGATGAGTTAATTACTGCTATAGCCAACTTAGGGATTGATGGTGTTGAAACTTACTATGCCTACACCAATCCTGAACCCTGGCAACCTAGTCCAAAACAAACTAAGCAGGTGAAACAGTTGAGTGCTACCTACAATCTATTTAATACCTGTGGCACTGATACTCATGGGTTAAGCTTGCTCAAGCGTATTTGAAAGGGAAATCTATTTTGACTTCTTTGGTTGTAGTTTGTTTCACTAAACAACGACTTCAGCCGTAAACTGGTATACATATAGCGATACATTCACAAGTTTCATCTGTGATTTAATTCTCATCTCAGAGGTGGACTAGTTACGGCTGGGTTTTTTCAAGGCTGCGCTATCTTAGGCTATGGGAGAAATGGGATGCTCCTAGGTCGCTGCTGCGCGAACGCAAAAGCAGCAGCCATTTTGCATAAAAAGTTTGCGCTCATCGATTCGATACATACAATATTTAATTGCTCAACCTCTATTAATCGACTGATAGTTCAGATTGATGGGACTTTTGCTATCAATACTGTGAATAACTTTATATTTCTGGGAATTATATAAGTAAGTGGCTCAGGTAGCTAGGGCTTGAGACTATAGCTCCAGCCACGACTGTTTAAGCCATTACATGGTGATTGGCAGTCGGAAAATCAGCTGGATAAGTTCAGCTCAGACTCTGGATTGAGAAAGTGGTGCGGCAAGGCGCGATGTTCTGTCGCCAACGGAACGCGCACCCAGAGATAGGAAGGAAAAAACGGTTTTTGGAGAAGACTATGATTAAGCCAGAAAAAGATTTTTGCTTCTGTACTTTAGCTCTCCGTAGTAAGTATCGCTCTCTTACCAAGGCACTAGCAGGAGATTTAGAAAAGTATGCTCCAGGAAAATTATTAATAGTTGCCACCGATGATGTCAATGATTTTGATAACTGTAAGAATGTTGTAGCGTTTAAACACAAGCAAACAGGAATTCTTCATTGTTATCATGACAAACGCTTTGAGATTGAGAAGGGTTTGTCAAAGTTTCCTGTCGCCATACAAATTGATGCTGACACCAGAATTATAGGTAGCTTACCTGAAACTATTGAAGTACTGCCTGGAATTACGGCAGGACATCAAGGAAATCTTGTCGAGCATGTAGAAAAATATAATCCAGAACGATTAAAGCCCCTTAAACATATAGCCTCTAAGTTAGATATCCCCTTAGACAAAGCAATTTATATAGGAGAATCTTTATTTTTTGTTTCTAAAGATGGTGGCAAAGAAAAAGAATTTATTAAACAATGGGGTATGATCGGGCGCTATTTTGAGTTAAAAGGTATTCATGCTGGCTCAGGTATTACCTTAGGACTGGCGGCTGCTAAGGCAGGATTGACTATTACCAGAAGTTCTAGCTGGGACAAGGTTTATGAAGTCAAGAAACATCTAGATGCTTCTCATGAAAAAACACAGAAAACGTTTTGGAATTCTTTCAAACGCAAACTGGGCTATCACTATAATTTTAATCGAGCCAGAGTAGCAGCATTAAAAGATTTTGAATTTTACTACCGATAATATAGCAGTGCTCAAGTGGGTGAGGTACTTTCGTTTTAGGGAGTAGGGAGTAGAGAGTAGGGAGTAGGGAGTAGGGAGTAGGGAGTAGGGAGTAGGGAACTTCGAATCAGGGAACAGCGATGCAGTGAGGTTTTGGGGGTAACCCTTAAGACCTCACTGGCGTGGTTTCCAGGGGGCTGCGTGCCCAATTTGCTTCCCCACACAGCCTCAAAACCATGAGGGACGGCATCAAGAAGCCATTTGGTCATCGAACACTATAGTTTTTTATTATAATGAGGTACAAAATATTTTTACCATCTTACCTCTTACCTCTTCTGACTTGACTGCTCCCTGCTCCCTGCTCCCTGCTCCCTGCTCCCTGCTCCCTGCTCCCTACTACCTAAAAACATGTACCTCACCTAATTTAAAAAAACTATAATGCAATCAGTGGCTATATTAGGAACCCTAAATCATTTGTCAAATGATTTAGGGTTCCTATATATTTTTTATGGGGATAGCTTTTCCATTGTATAGTAGTACCAATGAAAAGGTTCACTGCAGTTATGGATACGGTCGTTATTCTAGCTTATTTTAATTTTTCAAAAAGTAAATCCAGGTATATGGCTCTTGTTAAAGCACTAGCTTACTTAAGGGAAGAGGTTGATATAATCCTGGTTTGTTATGGCTTAGATACTGACAGTATTCTTTCCTCAGAGAATCTTAAAATAATCAAGATTCCCTGTGCTTCTGTACTTTGGCAAAAAGAAAGGTTCTATAACGTAGCGTTTACCCTGTAATCAACCGGATTCTATATTACAGCTATATATACCCCATATAGGGTGCATCTCATATTTGTAAAAAAGTGGGTGTGTTAGGGACAGGCTCGCCAAGACGCAAGCCATAGCAAGTGTTAGGTTTTTGCCCGTAACGCACCACCGCGTCAAATAGCATGCATTGAGATGCACCCCCCCATATACCCCTTTTTGGTAACTTATAAAACATCACTTAAAAGTAAAGGAGCGATTTCATGTGTGGCATAATAGCATTGTTTGCAAACGATGAGCAAATCTCAGAGTCATCTTTAAAACTAGGTATGGATTGCTTAAAGCATCGAGGTCCAGATGGACAAAAGTTTTGGATTTCTCCTGACCGTCGAGTTGGTTTAGGACATACAAGACTTAGTATTATCGATATTAATCATGGTGAACAACCAATTGCTAACCAAGAGCAAACTCTACATATAATTGTTAATGGAGAATTTTATGACTTTGGACGGATACAAGGTGATTTACGACGATGGGGGTACAAATTAAAAACAAATTCCGATAGTGAGATAGCTCTTCATTTATATAACGAGTTTGGGACACAATGTCTGCATCATCTGAGAGGGGAATTTGCTTTTGTGATTTGGGATGAACGTAATGAATTACTTTCATCAT
>NZ_JAAHHS010000023.1 GCF_010692395.1 Moorena sp. SIO3H5 | reverse complement strand
TCAACAATCCAGACTTCATATTTTCCATCTGGATATTTTAAATTACAAAGATTTTCCACCAAATTGCCGATGACAGCTTCCTCATTTTTTGCCGCCACCAACACGGATACATAGGGATAATCACCCTGGATCTGGGAAATTTTTTCCCTGGGTTTAGCAAAAACTATCACCAAGGCATGAATACCCATAATTGTAGTCAGCCCCAATACAAACAAGGAGCCCCAAGAAAGTAAATTCAAGGCAATAGTACCGCTCCAAACCATTGTGAGAACTAGAGCGGCCTTGCGTCTACGACCTTGAAACCGGGATGGTAGAGATAAAGTAGTTGTCTCCACCTCCGTCTCCAGATCCTCTGTTAAATCAACGTCTGACAACAGAGAATTGAGTGGGTCAAGCTCGTTGTAAGAATCGTTTTCGGGCCAGAAATTCGCTGGCATAGGTAACTTGATTCAACCACCAATATTTGTCCACACCCATAAAGAAGCTGGGAATCAAATAACACCAAACTGTGCAACCTTCACATACATCTAGCTTACCTTGGGATTGGCGGTATTCTTCCACCTTTTCTGATTCTTGGTATA
Source organism: Moorena sp. SIO3H5 (assembly GCF_010692395.1). Classification (GTDB taxonomy): domain Bacteria; phylum Cyanobacteriota; class Cyanobacteriia; order Cyanobacteriales; family Coleofasciculaceae; genus Moorena. The sequence goes on along the minus strand of NZ_JAAHHS010000023.1, from coordinate 41,179 downwards.
GCTCATAGAGCTTGCCATTAATCGGCACCCCGGTTTGAGCAAAATGATAACAAGGTAACAGCTGATAGCTGATTATTTAGTACTTACTATAGATGCCAGGGCATGATTTTTTTTATCTGTTTCACAACTCCTAATTGTATTAAACCAAGGAAATTTAACTTGCTTCAATATATTAAATCTAATTCAAAGTGTTTGTCAACTTATAAACCTCATGTAAAACCTCATGTAAAACCTCATGTCAAACCTCATCTAAAACCTCATAAAACTCATGTAAAACCTCATAAAACTCATGTCAAACCTCATGTAAAACCTCATCTAAAACCTCATAAACCTCATGTAAAACCTCATAAACCTCATGTAAAACCTCATAAAACTCATGTAAAACCTCATAAACCTCATGTAAAACCTCATGTAAAACCTCATGTAAAATTCCTAGATTTTTGTTCAAACTCAATGTCGTATAGGTAGTAGAGCCAAACATGCAGGATATGACAGCCCTATATCAGTAAATGTTACAAAAGTATGTTATAACTTATACTGAAAACTAACCTATTTACTATATGAGCCCAAATCCGGTTGTCAAAACCCCTTTCTAAAAATCGACCAAATCTTTTTACGGCGGTTTCCCTTTTAGCTGTAACTTTTGAGACAAATTTCGAGGGGTTTACCCTGGCTGAGAATGGGTATGCTTGCCTGATCGCTTCGATGTAACTGCTCAAGTCTGTTTTTCCATGTACCGGAAGTGCCCCAGAATGCGTTCGCGTAGCGGCTCGTACCGAGCATCGCTTCCGGAGCGTAGCGTGACCATTCCCGTAGCGTGGCCTAAAGGCCCAGGTCAATCGCGTCCCAACAGAATTCCGTAACTTATATACTACTTATTGAAACATCGCTATTGTCATCGGATGGATCGGGAGCAGGTCAAATTTGGCGAACACATGAACTACTTGACAAAACAACAAAAATGCGAGATATGAGCAAGTATTAGTTGCAAAACAGATCAACTATTTACCATGATTAGCAAGCAATTACCCATGAGAGGGCTATAGAAAAAGTAAAAATACTCGGCTATTGTGAGATGCTCCCCCTATTACAGCAGAAGTCAGAAGTCAGAAGTCAGAAGTCAGAAGTCAAACTCTTGCGCTTACTTAGGTTTGAGACTTTTGTCATGTCCTAACTGCCCTGGCGACTGCTATACCTATTACCCATTACCCATTCCCCATTCCCCATTCCCCATTCCCCATTCCCCATTCCCCATTCCCCATTCCCCATTCCCCATTCCCCATTCTCTAAATTTAGTACTAATGTTGCTGCATAAGTGACATGCTCCCTCTTTCACCTTTGTCCAGTTCGTCAAACTCACGTTAAAATAATAAGAATTAAGGTAGCGAAATAGTATGATTTTGATTATTAACTAGTTAATCTAATTGGAGTTTTTCTTATGGCAATTGATCGGGCACCTGGCGTTTATGTAATCTCTCAAGATGAGGTTGGAATTGTCTATAAAAAGTTTGGTAGTCCTTTACCATCTAATCGTCAAATCGCTCTTAATGGAGAAATGGGTTGGCAGGTTGATACTCTTGGTCCTGGAAGACATTTCCACTCTCCTTTGAGCTATAAAGTTGTTAAACAAATGGCTATACATATTGATAAAGATGAAATTGGATTAGTAACCGCCAACGATGGTGCTTCTCTTGCCACAGGTAAAATTTTTGGGAAAGTTATCGAAGAATGTGATGACTTTCAAGATGGTCGTGCTTTTATCAAAAATGGTGGTCAACGGGGTAGGCAGTTAGGCATTTTAAGAAATGGTATTTATCGGATTAATACTCAACTTTTTTCTGTTGAAATCAGGAAAATTATTCATATTAATGACTATGAAATTGGCTTAGTAGAAGCGAAAGATGGCAAGCCACTTCCGATTGGAAAAACCTTTGGTGATGCTGTTGAATGCAACAATTTTGAAGACGCTCAAGCATTTATTGATAATGGGGGATATAGGGGACAACAGTTAAAGATTATTACTACTGGCAAATACGCAATTAATACAGAACTTTTCAAAATTAAGAGAGTTGAACTTATCAAAATTGGAGTTAATGAAGTAGGGTTAGTGGAAGCAAGGGATGGTCAGCCACTTCCACTTGGTCAGAACTTTGGTAAAGTTGTTGAATGTGACACTTTTCAGGACGCTGAAGCATTTATCAAAAACGGCGGTCAACAAGGGAACCAATTAGGAATTATTCCTCCTGGAACTCACTACATTAATACAGAGTTGTTTAAAGTTAATAATGTCCCAGTAATTAATATTCGCTCAGGGGAGATAGGGCTAGTTATTGCTCAAGATGGTGCTGAACTACCACCAGGACAAATACTAGGTAAAGCTGTAGATTGCGATAATTTTCAGAATGCTGAAGCCTTTGTCAACAACGGTGGTCAACAAGGTAAACAGCGCACAATTCTTACTGAAGGTTCCTATAGAATAAACACTGAAATATTTACAGTAGTTACTACTGACAATGCCAAGCAATATGGACTGAAACCAGAACAATTAAAAGTTTACAGAGTTGAATCAGGTAAAATTGGTATTGTTACTACTTTTGATGGTAAGCCCTTACCAAGAGGGGAGATTGCAGGACCAGTTATTGAGGGACATAATAAGTTTCAGGAGCCACAGGAGTTTATTGACAAAAGTGGCTATCGAGGTTTACAAGAAGAATTTATCGAAGAAGGTTTTTGGAGTTTAAATCCTTGGTTTGTGGAAGTTGAACAAGTTCCTTTAACTAATATTAAAACTGGAACAGTTGGAGTTTTAATCTCCAATGTTGGTAAGAATAGCCACGCCAATCAAGAGCAAAATACTTATGGTTCTCAGTTTAATATCGTTCCAATTGGGTATAAAGGGATTCAAAACATACCAATAGAAGCGGGAACACATCCTATCAATACAAGAGTTAAAAATATAGTAATAGTTCCTGCCCATGAAATAACTTTGGACTGGACGAATAGAGATAAACCAGCAACCAACTATGATTCTAATTTGAACACATTAAAGCTTCGCTCAAAAGATGGCTTTATTTTGAATCTTGAAGTCACCCAGGTTATTAATATTGCTCCCAACAATTCTCCTAAAATGATCTCTCGTGTGGGTTCACCAAATGCTCATAGTTTTCAGCAAGTTGAGGAAGAAGGAGGAGTTCTTAGCCCCTTGTCTAAGGGTGCGGTTAAATATAGCTCTATTAAAAACCTTGTGAATAGGGTCTTAGCATCGATGGTTGGTAATTACTTCCGTAATTCCGCTCAAGACTATAATGCTTTAGACTTCTTACAACAACGGGAGCAAATTCAGGAAAGAGCTACAGAATATATCAAAAGTGCTCTGAATACTTATGGTGTTGAAGGGGTTGGTACTTTTATAAACGAAATTGGCTTACCAGCTGAACTTCAACACCTAATACAGACTCCAACAATTAACGATAATTTAAATTCACTAGAAAAATTTTTGCTATGGTGTGCTGGTGCAGATCATCACATTTTGGCACAAAAAGAATGTTTGACAGAACGATATAAATATACAGCAATTGGTACCACGGTTCTGCTAACATCAACAACGGCTATTTTTTCCGGTGGTTATGCTCTTTTTACAGTATTTGGTTCTGTAGCAGCTTCTTGTCTAGGAGGAACGTTTTGGAGTTTTATAGTTTTTAACTTAGATCGTTTTTTAATTTTAAGCTCTAAGAGAAAAGAAACGGACTTAAATTTAAATTTGCCATTTATTGCAGCAACAAGTCTTCGATTGTTAATAGCATTATTGTTAAGCTTTGTGGTTGCTAAACCCCTTGAGTTGAGGCTCTTTGAAAAAGAAATTAACCAGAAAATAGAACAAGATAAAAATGAACTATCCAAAGAAGAACTTACCGAACCAATAAAAGACCTAGAGCAAGAAATTCAAGCCTTAAATATAGAAAAAAATAAGTACAAAAATGAATGGCAAAATGCAGAATATGCGGCTAATGCAGAAGCAGAAGGTACACAGGGAACAGGCCAACTTGGAAAAGGAATTGTTTATCAAGACAAACGAAACTATGCAGATGAGATCAAACAAAAATTTATTGAATTAGATAATAAAGTTAAGGAGAAAGAGGATAAAATAGATAAGCTTAAAGAACGTAATCTTATTTTGCAGTCACCAGAGAGTAACTTAGAACAACTGAATCAAGAAAAAATTGACAAAAAATCCTATGGCTTCTTAGCTCGTCTTGTTGCTTTAGAAGAGTTATCTAAAGACGATCCGAATATTCGTAATATTAATTGGCTAATAACTGCCTTATTCGTCACTATTGAAATCTCACCTATATTAGTTAAACTTTTGTCTGGTAAAGGTCCTTATGATTATTTACTTGAGCAGAAAGAAAGTCAGGAAGTTTATAATGAATATTTTCGCATTAAAAAAGAACAAAGACTTCAATTATCTGAAGGAGCATCAAAAAAATACATGAAAACAATTAAGGAGTTTGAAGAGTAAATTATAAAACCAAAATACAGCGGTTTGCAATTCACTGACAATATGTTGTTCAAGGATACTGAAAAAGTAGGCGTTGCTTAATAATGGAATGATTTTAAGAGTTTTTAGGTGCCCTTTCCCATGGGCGAGTAAATCCCCCTTGGGTCGCACCTGTAAAATGGGCATCTTGCCCTGGAACTGGCATCTTGCGTGGAACTGGCATCTTGCGTGGAACTGGCATCTTGCCAGTTTCATGCTTATTTTCGCGCGGGCATCTTGCGTGGAACTGGCATCTTGCCAGTTTCCTCCTTATTTCCGCGCGGGCAGGATGCCCACTCTACTCCTATTGATTAAACAAGTATTTTTACTCAGTAAAGTCTATTTTTTTGCGTTCCCGTAGCGGCTCCTACCGAGCATCGCGTAGCGTGACCATTCGCCTAGCGTGGCCTTTAGGCCAAGGTCAATCGCTTCCCAAAAAAATTACGTAATCTTAGTATACTACTTTCTGAAGCATCGCTATTGCCTATTGCCTATTGCCTATTGCCTATTGCCTATTGCCTATTGCCTTAAAACTATAAACAATGTCCCTCAAACCTTGCTGAAAATTGCCCTATAGTGCCCTATTCACAACTCCTACAAAAATTGATATAGTTACCCTTGTCAGCAACGTTTAATCAACAGGAGGATTAGAGCAATTCATGAAGTACGGTAAGTACTTTTTACACCTGGCAGCCTTTCTACTAGCACTAACTATTCTAGTGTTGCCTCTGCCAGCCCAAGCCCAAAGCGCTGCCACCATTAACGCTACCTATGAAAACAAGGATCTAAGCGGTCAGGATAAATCCGGTGAAGACTTTAGTGAGAATGTTTTTAGCAATGTCAATTTACAGTCAGCCAACTTGAGCAAGGCTAAGTTTATAGGTGCCAACATTACCAAAGTTGATTTCACGAATGCTAACCTACATGGAGCAGATTTTACCTTTGCATTCATTAATGGATCTACTTTCAAGGAAGCAGACTTAACCGATGCAGTGTTTGAAGAGGCAATGATATTGAAATCTAAATTTAAGGGTGCAGATATTACTGGCGCTGACTTCACCTTTGTAATTTTGGATTATAACCAAGACCAGGAGCTATGCAAAAAAGCTTCTGGTACTAATACTATAACTGGTGTTGATACTCGCGATTCTTTAGGATGTTAATGAAATTAATCTAAGTATTCAGCTGTCAGCCGTCAGCTGTCAGCCGTCAGCCGTCAGTGGTCAGCCGTTGGCCTTTGCCTGTTACCGTAGTTTGCGTGGCACAGGCTTCTAGCCTGTGATAAGTGCGCGCATAAGCTAATAGCTGAACGCGCACGCGTGCGCGTAGCGCTTAAGCTGAATACTTAAATTAATTCTCATCTAAATAAAAACGGTAAAACAAATAATCATCCCGGAAAGGATGATCATCTGCGACATGATGAATAATACCTCTATTAATTAGTATCTGTCCAACAGTTACTGCGTCTTCCCGAGTAGAATTACACCGTTTTACCAACCAATCTACGGCTTCTGAGCCAACAAAACAGCATCCATAGCTATTGAGACGATAGCGACGGTCTTTAATATCCAATCCTCCTGGTTGACGCATTTCCTCGACCAAGGTTTCAATGTCTAGTGTTACCATATCCTCTTGCAAAGGAGCCGTAGGGTAAGAATCTAGATCTACTTCATCCATCGGCTCTAGGAAACCTGAAACTAAAGCATCTTGGGTGGGCCGCTCAGACTGATATCCATTAGGAATATAGAGTTGGTTTTCTGGCGGTTTTGGCTGACGCTCCCCCAGCCAAGCCGTGAGCAATTTCTCTAACTGAGGCGATCGCACATGGAGGTCCCGTTGAGGAAATGGTATATGGATATCATGGCGACGCAGACTTTTCTCAATCCGGTAGTTCAAGTCACTTTTGATTTTAGGCTGCCGCTTGGGGTCTCCAGTCCAGACCAACAGCTCAAAGTTGAGGGAACTCTCACCAAATTCCTGAAACCAAACTTGGGGATAGGGCCTCAGTAACACTTCCGGGTGACTCTTGGCAGCTGCCAACAGTGCCTTCTTGACCTGCTCCACATCAGATCCGTAAGCCACTCCTACAGGAATCTTGAGCCGGGAAATCGGGTTACCGTGACTCCAGTTAATCACCTCAGTTTCTAAAAACCGGGCATTGGGCACAATTATTGTCACTTTATCCAAGGTGCAAATTTCTGTACTGCGGGAACCAATGCGCTGCACAGTTCCCACCAAATCGTTGACTTTAATAAAATCCCCCAGTTGAATCGGTCGCTCTAGGGTGATAATTAAGCCACTGATAAAGTTGTTAGCAATATTTTGCACACCGAAGCCAATTCCTACCCCTAAGACACTGGCAAAAATGGTTAGGGAACTCAAATCCAACCCAGAACTTTGCAGTATGATAATCATGCCCAAAAATGTCAGGACATACTGGGTCAGGATAGCAATAACCTCTTGCACCCCTGAATCAGCGCCACTTTTGCCCAAGACGTAACGCCTCAATAGCCTGGTGAGGGCACTAACCACAAACCATAGCACAACGGTTAATACCACCAACAGCAGCACTTGGATAGCAGAATACTTGCTTTCTCCTGCACCAATGACAGGAGACTTGAGGAAGTTTAACAGGTCATAACGCCAACTGCGAACTTGGGGAAATAGGTCACTAATGGTTAAGATCGCTGTAGTCCACAGGATAAGCTGTAAACCTAACAGGGCTGCCCCCAGAAATAATTTGGCTGGGTCATGCCAAGGGAAAAAAGGCGAAGCCGGATTCCCTAGCCAAGAGGTCAGTTTCCGCAAGGCAAATTGCCTGAAGAAGCGTAACAGCAAGTACAACAGCATTAACAACACCTGCACTATGGCTGTAAACCTTACTGCCTGACGACTATAATCTGGCATCCGCTGTCGTTTGCCCTGCCGGATTGCCCTTTCAATCAGCTTCTCCCATTTCTGGGCTTGCTCAAGAGGATCAGTATCAGGAATTTGATCGGCCTTGGTAATGGTGACCAGAATGCGCTCGGTAAACTTGGTACGAAGAATCCCCTCGTTTTGCCCGACATATTCAATGTCCACATACTTAGGTTTTTGTGGGGATTTCACCTCCCTTGCTAAGCGCTGATTGATCAGATTGGCTCGCTCAGTAGCGCTAAAGTTGCCAGCGTTGCCCACTTGAAATAATTCAATACCATCCACTACCACAGGAGCTTTCTTAGTGCCATTTGCCAAAGATTCCTGTGCTAAGGTAGAGCATGGTAATAGGGTGAGCAGTAGGGTAAGTACACCTAGCAAAACCAATCCCAAGGAACGCTGAAACCTAACCCTTGGGAAAGGGTTAATGGAAAATCGAACATTCAGAAGAGATTCCATAGGTTACGTTCCATTTAGGTTCTATTTTCGATAACATTAGAATCTCATGGTTAAGATTGAGCTAACTAGCTGTTGACGACTAACCGTTCTAGATGTGTAGAGGAATCGTTGTCCTCGTCTTGCATCTCCGGTTTTAACCCTTCCAGCAGACCGCTGACCACGACCCACGTGCCGACTCCCATTATTAAAAGTACCACTAAGCCAATCAACCAAACCATAGGTTTATTCTTGGGCAGAGAGTTGGAGACACTTTTCTCACCTAATAGACTCGTCTGGTCAAAGTTCTGTGCAGTGGCGTTCAGGTCATTTTCCCGTTTCAAGGTCGCTGTAATCTTGTAAGGACCAATCCGCAGGGTGTCCTTGCTTGAAAAAGGTTGAATACCAGAGCGAATCTGTCGCCCGTTAATAAATGTGCCGTTGGCGCTGCGGTCAGTAATATAGAGTTGGGTATTAGCCACTGTGATCAGGGCGTGATAGCGGGAAATTTCTTTGTCAAGAAGTACCAGATGAGACACAGATTGACCTGCTAACTGTTCTGGCAAATGGTCCTTTTCTCGACCAACAGCAATGGGCGGTCTCAGAACAGGTTTCTTTAACTCGCCGGTTTCTGGGTCTTCCCAGGTCAATTGAACATAAATAGGTTCAGCCAAGATTTCACTCCTGCTAACTAGAACATCGTGGATCAGTGCTGAGTAGGTCAGTGCTGAGTTTTGCTTAGCACATGAAAAATTTATTGTCAACCATGGCCAGCGGTGCTCAGGGGCTGACAACAAGAGTGAAAATTAGATAGGGTGTCGGGTGTGGGGTTTTGGGTAGGTCATGGGTAGGAGCCAGTTCCCCCTGAGGGGGTGACAACAAGGCGCTTATGCCATGGAGACCATGCTGTCAGCCTCTCGTTAAACTGAGATAAATTAATCTTGAAGCACTGATTTTAACTATGCCTGATTTTTTGCCCATTGCTTACTTTCAGAACAAGTTTGTCCCTTTTGCTGACGCCAAAATTTCCATTGCTACCCATGCCTTACACTACGGCACTGGAGCTTTTGGCGGATTACGCTCTCTCCCTGACCCGAAAAACCCACAGCAATGTTTACTGTTTCGGTTAGACCGCCATTGCCAACGGCTAAGTAATAGTGCCCGGTTATTAAACTACAATTTACCTGCTGATAAAATCAAGACTATTATCATTGATTTTATAAAACAAAATAAACCAACTACACCGTTTTATATCCGCCCTTTTGTCTACACGTCAGATTTAGGAATTTCCCCGAGACTCCATAAGATTGACAAAGACTTTTTTGTGTATGGATTAGAATTAGGTGATTTTTTATCTCCTAAGGGAGTTAACTGTCGGATTAGTTCATGGCATCGACAACAAGACCAAAGTTTACCCTTGAGAGGTAAAATTAGTGGGGCTTATATTACCTCTTCCTTGGCAAAAACAGAAGCAGTAGAGTCTGGCTTTGATGAAGCAATTTTGATGAATTCTGAGGGGAAAGTATCGGAAGCTTCTGGGATGAATATCTTTATAGTCAGAAATGGGCAGCTAATTACCCCTGGATTCGATCAGGATATCCTAGAAGGAATTACTCGGGATAGTATTCTGACCCTTGCTAAAGACATGGGCTTGCCAACTATACAACGACCAGTGGATAAATCAGAACTATTTATTGCGGATGAAGTATTTCTGAGTGGGACAGCGGCAAAGATCACCCCAGTTAAACGAATTGAAAACTATCATTTATCTCAAAACAGACCAATAACCGAAAAGCTAAAGGAAATGCTAGCAGCAATTACCGAAAATCGGGAACCGAAATACAAAGACTGGGTGTCTACGGTTAAAATTGATAGTTAAATTAAACTCCGGCTTATAGAACCCTGTAAACCTGTAGCGACTTCTGGGATAGCGAGTATAATCAAAGCTAAACCATGAACAATGAACTGCTAAATTCCGCAAAGCCCTTAGGCGGTCGCTACAAAATTATCAGCAAGCTGGGAGCAGGTGGCTTTGGTGAAACGTTTCTGGCACAGGACTTGCACTTGCCAGGAACTCCCCAATGTGTGATTAAACAGCTCAAACCTCAGGTGACGGATCCTGAGTGTTTGGAAATTTCCAAAGGCCTATTTGAGCGAGAAGCCCAAGTCCTCTACCAGCTGGGTACCCACGATCAGATCCCCCAGTTGCTGGCGCATTTTGAGGAAAATCACGAGTTTTATCTGGCCCAAGAATTTATTGATGGACAACCCCTCAACCAAGAAATCAGTCAGCCTTGGGAATCAAATCGAGTGATTGCTCTGTTGCAAGACATCCTACAAGTCCTAGTATTTGTCCATGAGCAACGTGTGATCCATCGTGATATCAAACCCCCAAACCTGATTCGCCGCCGCAAGGATAATAGAATAGTCATGATTGACTTTGGGGCAGTTAAGCAAGCTAGCACCCAGATTATCGATCCCGAAACGGGGCAAACCAAAACCATTGCGATTGGCAGTTATGGCTACACCCCCAAAGAACAGTTCGGTGGCAATCCCCGTTTTAGCAGCGATATCTATGCGGTGGGGATGGTAGGTATCCAGGCATTAACCGGAATTCATCCCAAGTTACTAAAAGAAAACTCCGAAACAGGGGAAATCAACTGGCGCAATCGCATCCAACTTAACACCCAAGTTAACTCAGAATTAGCGGATATCCTCGACTGTATGGTGCGCTATGATTTCCGTGACCGCTACCCGACGGCAGTAGAAGCGTTGGCAGCAGTTCAGAGGCTAACTGCTGCACCAACAATAGCTATGTCTGCTACAGTTCCGGAAGAGACTGTTTCTTTTTCAGCAACATCAGCACAAACCCAGGCCAGATCAGAGATCATCCGAAGATGGTTAATGAAGCCTTGGTTGATGATTACTGTCTTAGCAGGGATGGGTATCGGTATTTCTGTGATCGCTACTAAGACTTTTCTAGTTCCCAAACCTGTCACTCAAACTGACAACATTACTGATAACATTAGCGATACCGTTGCCGAAAGTTCGACCACCAGCTCTGAGTCAAAACCTGCAACCCCAGCCGTAGTTAGCAACACCCCTGAAAGTACTACTACCAGCTCAGTCCAAAAAACTATTCCCGAATCGGATACCGAATCAGCTGCGAAATCGCCATCCGACCCGGAAACACAACCAACTGCAATAGAATTAAACAGCCAAGGGGATAGCTTGCGGCAAGCAGAAAAATACCAGCAAGCACTGATGACTTACGAAAAAGCGATCGCAAGCAACTCAAATTTAGCAGAAGCTCATTGGGGTCGTTGTTATAGCCTCTATAATAGACACCATTACTGGCATTTATATAGATTTAATTTACCTATTGTATTATCGTAACAAAATTCTTTGGGCTTATGGTGAAATTAACACACCACTAGCAGAATTGAAAGCTGATCTAGTTTCAGTTAACACTAGTATTGCTGAGATCAGTATGTTATCTCAAAATACAGTAAAGTTACGAGAAATACTAAGCAATAACCTCACTCTATTGTCTCGTTATGCTACTAATTTAGGTATTCTCGATTCCCAAGCCCAAACCATTAAAACCAATATCGAACATTACCAACAACGATTGACTAAACTAAAACAGGTTGATCAACGGGGTGATTGGCACATTCTCGAAGAATTTAGGGATTTAGCAGCTAGCCAATATCTGCAACAAGTGGAGATGGAGCATGGCAGATTAAAGTCTGGTTTAACCTTACTAGAAAATATGATTCGGACAGTAGATGGCATGACCCAAACTTACCAAACCCAGAGTAATCGTAGCTTACACCAAAGCATTGCTCTGGCTGGCGTGGGAGTAGCAACCAGTAGCATTACTGCGACTGTCCTAGTTAAACAACAACCCCCTGAAAATAATACTATCTTTATGATGACACCAGCTTTTGCCTGGAGTATTCTCACTGGTGCGATCGCTACTCTGGTAATGTGGATAATTTTACGCTTATTTCGTCGTTGAGGGAACAGGGAACAGGGAACAGGGAACAGGGAACAGGGAACAGGGAACAGGGAGAGAGGGAAGTGTGGGGAGATGGGGAGATGGGGAGATGGGGAGATGGGGAGATGGGGAGAGCAATTGAAGGCTTTTTAAGCAGTGGATAGATCTAAACTTTCAATGCTGATTAGCTTAATAATTTTATAGGTAAATTATAAATATTAAAAATGCTATGTAACTTGTTGATTTAGAACTGATTAAAATTTAAAGGCATTGTAATTTACATGCTTAATCAAGCAATAAACGTTGAAAAAATAAGTAAGATAAATTGCTAAAACCTTCAAAAAAATAACCTAAATCATTCCCGATTCTCGATTCCCGATTCCCGATTCCCGATTCCCTACTCCCGATTCCCTGTTCCCTTCCCTATATGTACTTAAAAAAATCCCAAACTGTTTTATTATTGCTGCTGTGGATTACGATTGGGACTTTGCTGCGCTTTGCTGGTTTAGGGGTTTTACCTCCTTGGACTGATGAATGTGCGACAACAGTATTTAGCTTGGGTAACAGTTTTTACTCGTTACCTCTGAATCAGTTTATGGGAGTAGACACCCTATTAAGCCCACTACAACCGTCTCCTGATGCTGGCATTAGTAATGTTATTCATTATTTATTAACGGAAAGTACCCATCCCCCAGTTTATTTTGCTCTGACCCATCTGTGGCTAAAACTATTCCCATTAGAGGATGGTATAGTTTCGATTTGGGCAGTGCGATCGCTTTCTGCTTTATTGGGAGTAATCTCGATTCCTGCTATCTTTTGCCTAGGTCGGCTGGCCTTTCGCTCACTATTGGTAGGTCACATAGCAGCAGCAATGATGGCTGTTTCCCCTTTCGGGATTTTCCTAGCTCAACAGGCTCGTCATTATACTCTGGCTATTGTGCTAGTGATAGCATCTCTCGGTTGCTTGGTGAAAGCGGTAGAGTTAATCGACTGTGGTGAACGGTTGCCCAGTTGGCTAGGGTTAGGGTGGGTGGGAGTGAATAGTCTGGGCATTGCTACCCATTATTTCTTTATCCTGACTTTAGGTGCGGAAGCGATCGCATTATTGGGACAAGCTTGGCGAGAAACTCAGCAAGACCGACTAGCTTTGATCAAACCTTACTGGTGGGGAATTTATGGAGTAGCTATGGGTTCCTTAGCGGGATGTTTAGTGTGGATACCGGCCTTACAAACGATTCATGATAGTCCCCCTACCCAATGGATTTATAGCCAAAATGCGATCGCACGATGGATTGAACCCATAGGACGATTTTTACTATGGCTGTTCAGTATGGTGTTACTGCTACCTTCTTCTTTCTATGACCTATCCCTAGGAATTATTATTGTTTCCGGTATAGTTACCTTAATCCTAGTGGTTTGGATAGTATCCCATCTCCGCTATGGACTGAAATTACAGCAACTCGATCACCATAACCGTTCCGTTATCACAATCCTAAGGGAGTATGTCTTAGCAGCAATTGGGTTATGTTTAGTCTTGACCTGGGGTTTCGGTATAGATTTAAGCACAGCCCCCCGTTTTCACTTCGTCTACTTTCCAGGAGTGATCCTGTTGGTGGCAGCAAGCTTAGGTGGTTGTTGGAATCAGATTAGACTTGTTGCACAAGCAGGGAACAGGGAACAGGGAACAGGGAACAGGGAGCAGGGAGCAGGGAGCAGGAACCCACCCCTAACCCCTCCCAGGAGGGGAACACAGGAAAGTAGAAGAAAATCCTATGTACTTGATCGGGATGAAAACAGCTATAAGTCTTACTTTGGCAAAAGGATAGTGGTAGCGGTATGGTTGATTGGGCTGTTGGGTGGATTAGTGACAGTCTCGAATCTTGGTTATCTTCAAAACGAGCGCCCGGATCTACTAGTGTCTATTCTTAAGGAAGCAAGTGAAGCACCGCTTGCGATCGCAACGACCTACAAACACCATGGACAGACCGGGCGCATGATGGGATTAGCTTGGGGATTGAAAGGTCTGACTGTTGCTAATGGTTCTAATGATAATTCCAGGGATTTTCCCCAATTTTTCTTAGTAGGTCGTGACCGGAATAGTTCCAGTTACGAGGATGCTGTCCAACAATTACAACAACAATTAAATGAATTGCCACGACCACTAGATTTATGGTTAGTTAATTTCCGTACCAAAGTTGACCTAGAGTCTCAGCAATGTTTTCGAGAAAAGCGCTCTAAGTGGGCTGGTCAGTATAGTTATAAGCTTTATCGATGTGTTGGGGAAAGCTGAATATAGGGGTTTCAGTTAGGTGAGCTAGATTTTTAGGGAGCAGGGAGCAGGGAGCAGGGAGCAGTGAAGAGGGAAGTCATAAGACGGAAAACAATCCTGTGCACCTGATAGTTATGCAAACCGCCGTAAACACTATACTGTAAAAATCAATAAGTTTATAAATGTCATATATTAATAATTTTAAAGACTTAATAATTTGGCAAAAAGGCATGGATATAGCCGAAAAGTGTTATTTATTAACTAAATTTTTCCCTAAAGACGAATTATATGGTATGGTTCAACAAATTAGGAGAGCTGCGGTATCTATTCCGGCTAACATAGCAGAAGGATATGGGAGAAGGTCAACCGCTGAGTACATCAGATTTCTTAATATTGCCCAAGGCTCAATTAACGAATTAGAAACACATCTTATTTTATCTTCTAGAGTAGGCTTATCTAAGCAAACAGATATAGAAGTAATTGTTTCTTTACTTAAAGAAGAAAGTCGAATGATTATTGCTCTTATTAAAAAGCTAGAACAATGACTTCTGTTTCTCCTTCCCTGCTCCCTGCTCCCTGCTCCCTGCTCCCTAAAACCAAAAAAATTGTACTTTACTAGCTTAAAAACCGCTATACCATGGATAAAGATACTAAATTTGCTTTACTAGTGATTGCTATTCCCCTATGTGGATTAATTTATTGTGGCTCAGCAATAGCAGTGATGGTTTACAGCTCCTATGTCAGAGAACATCCCCTGACATTTGGTACTCTTTTCCTACTAATTCCATTTGCTACCGGAGCATTCATTTGGTTGAGAGCTTCCGCTAAAGCTTATCGAGTAAACGAAACAGGGAGAATTAAGAATTAAGAATTAAGAATTAAGAATTGAGAATTGAGAATTATACTGTCTGGATTCTACCGTCTGGATTCTACCGTCTGGATTCTACATTCTTAGTACTCAATTCAACATCCTAACCTTCAACCTTGGCCAAAAGGCCACGCTACGCGAACAACATCCTAAACTTCAACCTTAATAACCTTGGCCTTTGGCCACGCTACGCGAACAACCTTAAACTTCCCAAAAAAAATAGCCGCAGAAATAATTTCCACGGCTAGAGGTTTTAATGATGACTACAATTTTTCAACCAAACCTAAACACAATCCCATGTCATGAGACCTAATGTTTCGGTCAGGGGGGTTACCCCCCCTAAATTAGTTTAATCGATAATCAGGTATTTGGTCATTATGGTGATGAATTCTCCTGGGATGCCAGTGGGCTGAAGGGGGCTCCACTCGGAGATTTCCGCGTAACGCAGCGCATATAGGGTTTGCATTGTCTTTATTATGGCTTTACGTGATCCTGTCAGAATGTGCTTAACTGGGTATTTTTTTGGAGAAGGTTCCTGAGGAGTATTAGCGGGAGTAATCTCTTCAGGATTGTTGTTTTCGTTTGGGATAAACTCTTCAGTCATCGTTAAAACCTTTGTTTGAAGTTTATAATATAATCATAACGATTATATTTATTATTGTCAAGGGGTTTTAGAATTTATTTTCTGAGGGGGTATTGAAAGAAAATGTACAGAATTAAGAATTAAAAATTGAGAATTAAGAATTAAGAATTGGGAACAGTTGCGTAGGGTGTGTTAGGGGCGGAATTGCCCTAATTTTTTGCTCAAGCGCCAGCCTTGGTATAGTCCGCCACGTAACGCACCATAAGGTCAAACAGCCAAAGTAAAATTCACAAAAAAAATGTTAGCGTTCCCGTTTTTTTTAGGGAACAGGGAACAGGGAACAGGGAACAGGGAAAAGAGGGGAATTTTGGAATGGGTTCGCTTAGTCTGACCTACGTTCAATCGCGTAGCGTCTTTTTCAAATAATCGCGTTTTTTTTACGAGTAAATGGAAGAGGCAAGAGTAGTGAGGAGTTTTTGGTGTGACTATATTAGGGTTAATGATCTCGTGGAAAATGCTATCCTGAGCATATCTGTTGATCAAAACACTCTTTGAGATTCTTTGAAAACAATTTAATCGGTTATTTTATTTGAAAACAATTTAATTGCTTCTTATTTTTTATTAAAATTTAATCCGTTTTTAGAACTGTTTGTTAGACTTAGTATTGTATACCTTGGTTAGTAGACAGCAGCTTGATTCTATTGGCTTATGGCACTAGCAATACTTTCAGCAGCAGAGATCGCTACTCTGGCTTTCAAGAAGTTTCTGGAATCTGGAGCTGGGGAGTTAGCCAAACATTTCACCACAGCGGCAATCGCCAAGATGGAAGAACTCCGTAAAATGATCTGGGACAAGTTACGGGATAATTATAAAGCTGAAAATGCTCTGACGGCAGTTGAAAAAGGCTCTTCGAGTGATTTAGAACGAGTGGCTGATTACTTGAAAGTGATCATGAATGAACAACCAGAGTTTGCTAAAGAAATTCAGGCAATCGCTCAAGAAATTCATACTGGTAAGATACACGACAACAGCAGCAAGACTATGAATGTTAATGACAACGGTAAAGGTTTACAAAACAATATTGACAATATTGAGGGTGGTACTAATTATTTTGGTCAAGAGATACATATTCATCAAGGGTCTGATTAGCTGGAGTCGTCCGACCGGGAACGGACAAAGTTAAATCCCCCCAGTAACATTATTAATCGTGGCACTCCCTACTTTGTTGGTAGGGAAGATCAACTTGAGCAGCTCCGTCGGGAATTTCAAGAGACGGATCGATTAGTGATTTGTGCCATTGCTGGAATGGGTGGTGTGGGCAAAACTGAGTTAGCTCTACAATATGCACTTAGATATCAGGATAAGTATCCTGGTGGGTTGTGCTGGTTTCCAGTGCGCGGTGTAGATCTCGGGACTCAGATTGTCAGTTTTGCCCGTACTAAATTAGGATTAACCATTCCCGATAAACTAAAGTTAAACGAACAACAGGTAGAACACTGCTGGAGAAATTGGCCAGAAGGAACAGTATTGATTGTGCTCGATGATGTTCCTTCTTTCGGGAAGGACTATAAAGATAAAATTGAACCCTATTTGCCTCCAGCCCAATCCCGCTTCAAAGTACTGGTTACCAGTCGTCAGCGTCCAGGAGCTTCGTACCAACGAATTGACTTGGATGTACTTTCGCCAAAAGCAGCACCTGGTGCAGCATTGGAATTATTGCGATCGCTTGTTGGAAAAGAGCGCATTGATAACGAACTAAACGAAGCAGAAGCCCTATGTGAATGGTTGGGTTATTTACCTTTGGGCTTGGAGTTAGTAGGACGATATTTAGATCTACATCCGAGTTTAACCATTGCTAAAGTTCAGAAACGTTTAGAGAAAAAGAAATTAGCAGCAAAGGCATTACTTTCTCAAGAAGAACAAGGGCAAGTGACAGCCCAGTTGGGAGTCGCAGCAGCCTTTGACTTATCCTGGGAAGATTTGAAAGATTTTCCAGAAGCCCAGCAGTTGGGATGTCGTCTGAGTCTGTTTGCTCAAGCTCCTTTTGAGTGGTCACTGGTAGAGTCTTGTGTTATCGAAACGGACGATGAGGAGGAATGGGAAGAAGAACAAGAAGAATTAGAAGAATTACGCGATCGCTTTCTGGTCAATCGTAATCTCTTGAAACTGACCGAAAAACAAACCTATCAAGTCCATCAACTAATTCGAGAATTTTTCCAGACCAAACTCGATCAATTACCAGAGGCCGATAGCTACAAGCAAAGCTTTTGTCAGGCAATGGTGGCTGTAGCCCAGGAAATTCCTGAGACACCAACTCAAGATCAGATTGCAGTAGTTAATCTCAGCATCCCTCATTTAGCCGAAGCTGCCACAGTCCTAACTAACTGGCTCAGGGATGAAGATTTACCATCCCTCTTAACTGTCTTAGGAAAATTCTATGACGATCAAGGTATCTATGACCAGGCTGAACCTTGGTATGAGAAATGTTTAGAGATAACTAGAAGCCGCCTGGGTGAGGAACATACCGATGTAGCCCGAAGTTTCAATAACCTGGGTTTACTCTACTGGTTAATGGGGCGCTATGACCAGGCCAAACCCCTCTCTCAAAAGGCATTGGAGATCAGAAAGGAGCTGCTGGGTCAGAACCATCCCGATGTGGCCACCAGTCTTAACAATCTGGGTTTACTCTACAATTCAATGGGGCACTATGATGAGGCCGAACCCCTCTTACAACAGGCTTTGGAGATCAGAAAGCAGCTGGTGGGTCAGAACCATCCCGATGTGGCTACCAGTCTCAACAATCTGGGTTTACTCTACCAGTCAATGGGGCGCTATGATGAGGCCGAACCCCTCTTTCAACAGGCTTTGGAGATCAGAAAGCAGCGGCTGGGTCAATACCATCCCCGTGTGGCCACCAGTCTCAACAACCTGGGTGCACTCTACAAGTCAATGGGGCGCTATGACCAGACCGAATCCCTTTATCAACAGGCTTTGGAGATCAGAAAGCAGCGGCTGGGTCAACACCATCCCCATGTGGCCACCAGTCTCAACAACCTGGGTGCACTCTACTGGTCAATGGGGCGCTATCACCAGGCCGAACCCCTTTATCAACAGGCTTTGGAGCTGTTGAAGCAGCGGCTGGGTCAAGACCATCCCGATGTGGCCATCAGTCTCAACAACCTGGCAAATCTCTACTGGTCAATGGGACGCTACTATCAGGCAGAACCCCTCTATCAACAAGCTTTGGAGATGACAAAGCAGCTGCTGGGTCACAACCATCCCGATGTGGCCAGCAGTCTCCACAACCTGGCTCGACTCTACTATACTCAGGGACTTTACCATCAGGCAGAACCGCTCTATGTCCAGGCTTTGGAGATTGCAGAAAAGAAGTTAGGGTCAGATCATCCTCACACTGTAAAGTTTCGTAATAGTCTCCAAATTTTGCACGATATCCTTAATAATACCTAAGTTTTGAGGTATATTCGGAATAAATTGGGTGAGTTTGCGCGATTTTTTGATCACTGATCACCAGCGATTCAGTAATAACTGCTGATCAGTGATCAAAACGAATTGTAATTGACAGGATGCGATTGGCCGTAGGCCACGCTACGCGATCGCATTCTCAACCCAACAACGAAACAATAGCGCTATAATGGAAAATTACCCTATCTTATTCCCACACCCCACACCCCACACCCTACACCCCACACCTCCCACACTCTATTTCACGTAACTCAACAATATTATTCCGTCAATACTCAACATTTTTCAGTAAAGTGTAAGTATATGGACCCCAAAAGCAATTAGTGAAATTACTAAAACCATGAGTTTATCCCTAAAGCAGCTGACCGTTTATCTGACATTGCTGGGCTTGGGCGGAGGTGCAGGGGTTTTGGGTAGTCGCTATCTCATGGCAGAGCAAGAGGTAATCAGACGCCCACAAATCGTTCCAGCAGTATTACAACCATTCACGCCACAACGATCAAGTGTTACACCCCAGAGAAACCTCAATTTCATAGCTAAAGCGGTAGAAAAAGTAGGTCCGGCAGTGGTGAGAATCGATGCAGCCCGTCAGGTATCACGGGATATCCCACAACCGTTCCACAATCCCTTCTTTAGGCGCTTTTTTGGGGATGACCTGCCTATGCCAAAACAGCGCATCGAGCAAGGCACGGGCTCAGGATTTATCCTCAGCTCCGATGGACGCTTGATTACCAATGCCCACGTTGTAGAAGGCACAGAGGAAGTTAAAGTCACTCTAAAAGACGGTCGCAGCTTTGAGGGTCAAGTCGTGGGCAGTGACCCAGTTACCGATGTAGCCGTAGTCAAAATTGAAGCAACGGACTTGCCCACAGTCAACTTGGGTAAAGCAGAGAATTTGACCCCAGGAGAATGGGCGATCGCTATTGGTAATCCCCTCGGTTTAGATAATACTGTAACGGTCGGTATCATAAGTGCCTTAGGGCGCTCCAGTTCCCAAGTCGGGGTTCCTGAAAAACGGGTCAGCTTTATCCAAACGGATGCCGCCATTAACCCTGGTAATTCCGGTGGTCCGTTGTTGAATGCCACTGGTGAAGTCGTTGGGATTAACACCGCTATTCGAGCCAATGCCCAAGGCTTAGGGTTTGCTATCCCCGTGGAAACTGCGGAACGGATAGCTAATCAACTATTTTCTAAAGGTAAAGTTGAGCATCCTTACCTAGGCATTCAGATGGTGACCTTGACCCCAGAGTTGAGAGAAAAAATTAATCAAGACCAAGACTTTGACCTGAAAGTCAACCAAGATGATGGGGTTTTAATCGTCCGGGTGGTGCCAGGCTCCCCCGCCCAGAGAGCTGGTTTCAAAACAGGAGATATCATTAAAACCGTTGGTTCGAAACCAGTTAAAAATGCCACTGAGGTTCAGCAGGGTGTGGAAGCCTCAGAGGTGGGTGCCCAGTTAGAGGTGGAAGTGCTTCGTAACGGTAAGACCAAATTAATCAGCGTGCGACCAGGGGCGTTTCCCATGGATAATTAGCATTCCTCTGCTTGTAAAAAATCAATAAACTGTCGTGCTGTTCTACCAGAGAAACCATTGGCTCGGATCGCCCACTGTAAGGCACGAGGTCTGATTTCACTAGGCTCAAGGGGGATTTGGGCTAGGGTAGCTAGATGTTGGACAATATTCAAGTAGGTTTTCTGGTCAGCTTTCTCAAAGGTTAGGGTTAAGCCAAAGCGATCGCTAAACGAAAGTTTCTCGTGAACCGTATCCCAACCATGGATCTCTTCATTGCTAGGACGGGGACGGTCATCAAAGAATTCTCGAATCAAGTGTCGTCGATTAGAGGTGGCGTAAACCACAACATTGTCAGGTCGTGCTGTTAAATTCCCTTCCAAGATTACCTTTAAAGCTTTGTAGGAATCATTATCCTCTTCAAAGGATAAATCATCGATAAAGATAATAAATTTTTGAGGCTGGTCTCGCAATTGCTCCGTAATCACCGGTAAATCGATCATCTCTGATTTCGGGACTTCAATAATTCGCAATCCCTGCTCACCGTATTCATTTAACAACGCCTTGACCAAAGAAGACTTACCTGAACCGCGACTACCGTAAAGTAATATATTCAGGGCTCGGTAGCCTTTCAGCAGAAACTCTGTATTCTTGAGCAATTGCGTCCGCGCCAATTCATAGCCCACCAGCTCACTGAGTCTAATCGGATCGGGATTGGCAATACCAAACAACTGACCCGATTGCCAACGAAATCCTTGATAGTCAGCAAAAAGTCCAGTCCCAAACTCTTGATAGTATGCCGCGATCGCTTCCAAGCCATCAGCCCAATTGTCTAAATTGTTTAGTTTAGCTTGTAGATCAGCGTGCCATTGAGTACGTTTATCAATCTGGTCAGACCCAGACCTTGATTGACTTGACTCACAATTCCAAGGCACCAGTTCAACCGGTAAAACAGATGCTCTTTTGACCCACTTACAAAGTTGTTTACTGCTGCACTTATAGATATTTTGTAAAGCTTGTAAGTCATGACGAGCCGCGTCTACTAATGCTGGCGGTAATGTTTCTAATTCAGAACCTTGCACTTGCCTGGTAAAAGAATTATCAGCCCTAAGGATTTGCCTAAACAGATAATCGTGCCAACTTTGGTTTTGGCTAGCTAACCCTTGAAACCAGTCACCATAAGCCTTTAAACAACTGATGTTATCCACATCCCTGTTAAGTATAGCTTCTAATAGTTTCAAAAAAGCTAAACCTACCTCTTCACTCAAGACTGACTGATAAACTAGCAACGATGCAGCTTGGTAGCGGAGGTTTTGAATTGAATCAATGGTTTGTTTATCCACAATAGCGTTTTCAGTTGATTAGGGAATCGGGAATCGGGAATCGGGAATTGGGAATCGGGAGTAGGTAATCGGGAATATAGTATTTTGGTTTAGAGG
Organism: Moorena sp. SIO3H5; assembly: GCF_010692395.1. Taxonomy (GTDB): domain Bacteria; phylum Cyanobacteriota; class Cyanobacteriia; order Cyanobacteriales; family Coleofasciculaceae; genus Moorena. The sequence continues at coordinate 19,139 of NZ_JAAHHS010000023.1, read as the reverse complement.
GAACAGGGAACAGGGAATTTAGGAGAGGCAAGAGGCAAGAGGTAAAATTTTGTTTTAGTTTGATGTTTTGATGTTTAAAAAATGTCACCGATAAACTAATTAAAAAATTTACTTTTTTTGCTAAAAGTATTGATATCCTCTATTATTCATCCACTCTAATAACTGACGACTATTGCCTCTTGCCCTTTGCCTTTTGCCTAGACTTTAGCTACTAATTTAGAGTATAGCAATCCGTGTCGTAATTGTGATAATTTTTTTCCTATTCCCTATTCCCTATTCCCTATTCCCGATTCCCGATTCCCTATTCCCGATTCCCTACTCCCGATTCCCTACTCCCTAAAATCCAATAAGCAAAAGGTTGATGAGTAATCAAATTCTCATCAACCTTAATTAGACTTTAGAAAAAGATAGACTAAGCTTTAGGATTATCTGCCTTAGCTATTAGCCATGTACGTATTCAGCTACCAGCTATCAGCTATCAGCTATCAGCTTATGCGCTACGCGCACGCTACGCGAACAGCTTTTAGCTATCAGCTTTTAGCTCATGGGCTACGCCCACGCTACGGGAACAGCTAAAGACTAACGGCTGACCGCTGACCGCTGACCGCTGAATGCTTAGCCAAATCCCTACTTGGTTTCAGAAAATTCAGCGTCAATGACATCATCACCACTACCAGAGCTACCAGAAGGAGCAGCATCAGGACCTGGTGCGCCAGCATCGGTGGCCTCAGCAGCCCCCTCAGCTTGCTGATAGAGGTTAGCACTAACACTGTAGAGAGCTTGTTGTAACTCAGTGGTCAGAGTCTTGATTTTCTCATCATCCTCTTGCCCAATTGCCTCTCGCAGGTCTTTGATCAACCCTTCGATCTTCTCCTTATCAGCTGCTGGCAATTTATCATCGAGTTCTTTAATCTGTTTCTCGGCCTGGTAGGTAAGAGAATCAGCTTGGTTCTTACGGTCAATCTTCTCACGACGATCTTGGTCAGCCTCTGCATTAGCTTCAGCATCCTTCACCATCCGGTCTATTTCCTGATCAGATAGGGTGGATGCACCAGTAATGTTGATGGACTGTTCCTTACCAGTGCCCTTGTCCTTAGCGGTAACATTCAGGATACCGTTGGCATCAATGTCAAAAGTTACCTCAATCTGAGGTACGCCACGGGGTGCAGGGGGAATACCATCCAATCTGAAGGTTCCCAAGCTCTTGTTGTCAGAGGACATTTCCCGCTCACCCTGAAGAACATGGATTTCTACGTTGGTCTGACCATCCACAGCAGTAGAGAAGGTTTCTGACTTCTTGGTGGGGACAGTGGTGTTGCGGGGAATCAGTTTCGTCATCACGCCACCGAGAGTTTCCACACCCAAGGACAAGGGAGTGACATCCAACAATAGGATATCCTTGACTTCACCAGCTAATACACCACCTTGGATAGCAGCACCTACCGCTACCACTTCATCGGGGTTAACAGTTTGGTTAGGATCCTTGCCAAGTACCTTCTTGACCACCTGTTGCACTGCAGGGATCCGAGTAGAACCACCAACCAAAACCACCTCATCAATGGCACTCTTGTCGAGTTTGGCATCCTTGATGGCATTCTCTACCGGAATGCGACAACGGTCGATTAAGTCAGAGCAAATATCTTCAAACTGACCCCTAGTCAAGGTCATATCCAGGTGCTTAGGTCCTTCTTGGGTAGCCGTGATGAAAGGCAAGTTAATGTCAGCTTGCATAACGCTAGACAACTCAATCTTGGCTTTCTCGGCGGCTTCAGTCAGACGTTGTAGAGCTTGCTTGTCCTTGCGTAGGTCAATCCCTTCTGAGCTTTGGAACTCTTTGGCTAGGTGATCAACAATTTTCTTATCGAAGTCATCACCACCGAGGTGAGTGTCACCGGAGGTAGCTAACACTTCAAACACCCCGTCACCTACTTCTAGAATAGAGACGTCAAAGGTACCACCACCCAAGTCAAACACTAGGATAGTTTCGTTGCTCTTCTTGTCTAAACCATAAGCCAGAGACGCTGCAGTCGGTTCGTTGATAATCCGCAGCACTTCAACACCAGCAATCTTACCCGCTGCCTTAGTAGCTTGACGCTGGGAGTCATTGAAGTAAGCTGGCACAGTAATTACCGCTTGGGTAACGGTTTCCCCAAGATACTTGCTAGCATCATCAACCAGCTTGCGTAGCACCTGAGCTGATATCTCTTCTGGCGCAAATTGCTTTCCTTGAGCTGGGCTATCTAGCTTGACATTATCACCAACCTTGAGAGTTTTGTAAGATACTTCGGTAGCCTCGTTGGTGACTTCACTGTATCTACGTCCAATGAAGCGTTTGACTGAATAGAAAGTGTTTTCGGGGTTCATCACCGCCTGACGCTTAGCGATTTGACCCACTAAGCGATCGCCATTTTTGGCATAAGCTACGACTGAAGGGGTTGTCCGAAAACCTTCTGCATTAGCAATAACCGTGGGTTTACCACCTTCCATTACTGCTACACAGGAGTTTGTTGTACCTAAGTCAATTCCAACAACTTTTGCCATAAGAGTGTTCCGGGTGCCTATAACTACAAATACTGGTAGGGTAGGAGAGGATTAGAGAATGATCCGTGCCTTTTGGTTCAAGGAATAACCGTTGCCAGTTTTTATACCATCGGTTGGATTACCATTATTTATACTGAACTTTATTTGCCAGTCTAATGAAGGGTGGTTTCCCGAACCTAAGATGGGACGGTTCTCAATTGAATAACCGATTATCTACTGATTTTTTCGGTCAGGGGGCAGCAGGAAAGAAAACAGTTAGGGGTAATCAGCGCCATTCTCGATTAGGTGTGAGAGTCGGAATATAGGGAAGATCACCGAAGTTGGGGAAGAATCCACCCAGAGTTCTGATTTCCGTGACGTTTGAATTAGGACTGCTATGGTCAAAACCCATGTATGTTTTTTTCCTGACCCCTTTTTGTTGCCTTGCCTGTGTCTAATTTACGAAAATTAACAGCTGTTGGGATTGGTGTGAACCGTAACAAATCAGTTGTGTTTGCCGTCTTGAGAGTAGTTGAGGAAACTGAAACGGGAGTCGGGAATAGGGAAAAGAAACTTGACTTTACCTGATAAGTATGATCAGCAGTATGATCAGCTAAGTATAATCAGCGCTATTATATATTTAAAGAATCATAAAGAATCATAAAGAATCATAAAGAATCAATTGCTGATTACTAAGGGTGATCACGACGGAAACAACACCATTACCAATGCCAGTTCTATCTCCACAATTACAGCAACGCTTAGCATCACCCCTTAAAATTGGCTCAGTTGAGGTCAACAGCAGGGTTTTACAGTCACCCCTGTCTGGAGTAACCGACTTGGTGTTTCGTCGCCTAGTGCGTCGCTACGCCACTGAGTCCATGATGTATACCGAAATGGTTCATGCTAGCCAGTTAAAGTATCTCCGAGAATTGCCCAAGGTTATGGAGGTAGACCCATTAGAAAAACCGATCAGTATCCAATTATTTGACTGTCGCCCGGAATTTCTGGCTCAAGCGGCACAAAGGGCAGTGGCAGAAGGGGCAGATACTGTGGATATTAATATGGGTTGCCCTGTTAATAAAATTACTAAAAATGGTGGCGGGTCTGCTTTACTGCGAGATCCAGAAACGGCAGAAGCAATTGTACGATCAGTAGTCAAGGCAGTTGAGGTACCTGTAACGGTCAAAACCCGTATTGGCTGGACTGATCAGGAGATCAATGCCGTAGAATTTGCCCAACGTATGGAAGATGCAGGGGCTCAGATGTTGACCCTCCATGGCCGTACTCGTGACCAAGGGTATAATGGCTCCGCTCGCTGGGAATGGATTAAGCGGGTAAAAGATGTGCTGTCTATCCCAGTGATTGCTAATGGGGATATTTTGTCCGTCGATGCAGCAGTGCGCTGCTTGGAAGAAACCGGTGCTGATGGGGTAATGTGTTCTCGGGGAACCCTGGGCTATCCCTTTCTAGTCGGAGAAATAGACTATTTCCTGAAAACCGGACAACTGTTACCCCCAACCACACCAGTACAACTGCTTGAATGTGCTAAGGAGCATTTACAAGGTCTATGGCACTATAAGGGGGAGCGGGGTATTTATCAATCCCGGAAACACATGAGTTGGTACGCTAAAGGGTTTCCTGGAGCAGGGGAATTGCGTAAGAAACTCAGTACAATAGAGACGGTTGACCAAGGAGTTGAGTTGATTGAAAATGCGATCGCTAAACTCCATCACTAAGCGTTCAGCAGTCAGCCGTCAGCCGTCAGCAGTCAGCCGTCAGCTGATAGCTGATAGCTGATAGCTGATAGCTGATAGCTGATAGCTGATAGCTGATAGCTGATAGCTGAATCCTTACCTTCATCGAGATCAACCGCAATTGTTAATGAAATAGTCTTTTTTTCCAGTATTTGAGGGTATAATCACCCAGGCAGATTCTTTCGGGTATTGACCCTGCTTGGTAATATCTTATGACGTCTTGTTATCAGCAATCTTGCTAGATAGTATAATTGTATGATAGTATAGTTAGAATTTTTTGTTCAAATTTAGGAGGATTAATTTAGTATGACCCAAGTGGTTGTCGGTGAAAATGAAGGCATTGAGTCAGCCCTGCGTAGATTTAAGCGACAAGTATCTAAAGCTGGAATTTTTGCTGATATGAAGCGTCTACGTCATTTTGAGACTCCCATTGAAAAGAAAAAGCGCAAAGCGATCGCTCGCAGACGCAAGCGTCGTTACCGCTAAACCTTCAATCCACTGTCAACACTCCCCGGTCATGAGACGCGGGGTTTTTTGGTTGACTTACTCCCTATCACCTGAACGGTTTAAGCAACCACAGTAAGGGAATCGGGAATCGGGAATCGGGAATCGGGAATCGGGAATCGATAACATAGATTTGGTATGGGATACGTTCACCTAAAGCAATTCCAACAACTGGGATTCAGTTAATTGGGTAATTCCTAATGCTTTAGCCTTTTCTAACTTCGAACCAGCATCTTCCCCAACCACCAAATAATCAGTTTTGGCACTAACGGAACTAGTAACCTTACCACCAGCGTTTTGAATCAATTCTTTCCCTTGACTACGCTTCAGGGTAGGCAAAGTGCCAGTAATCACAAAGGTTTTTCCAGTTAAGGGTTGGTTTTTATCTAGCGTTATAGTTTTAGATAAGGCTTCTAACTGTAAACCTGCTTCTCGCAATCGAGCAATCAAGGTTTGGTTGCTGGAAATCTGAAACCAACCCCAGACAGACTGAGCAATTTCTGGTCCAATGCCGTAGATTCCCTCAATATCGGTGACAGTTGCTTGAGCCAACTTCTCAATGGTAGGAAAAGTCTGGGCAAGGGTTTGAGCATTGACACTACCGACATGACGAATCCCTAACCCATACAGGACTCGTGACCAAGGTTGACTTTTGGATTTTGCGATCGCATTTAGCAACTTCTGGGCTAACTTATGGCCCATACGCTCCAATGACACCAACTGCTCTAGGGTTAAATCATAAAGGTCAGCAACAGATGTCACCAAGCCTTGGTCTACCAATTGTTCTACAATCTTTTCCCCCAAACCATTAATATCAAGAGCATTACGACTTGCCCAGTGGGTGAGAGTGCCCTTAACAATGGCAGGACAAGATGAATTAATACAGCGAGTCACTGCTTCACCCTTAGGACGCACCAAGGGTTGATTACAAACAGGGCAATGGGTAGGCATCTCGAAGGGTTTAGCATGATCAGGACGTAACTCTGGTAAGACACGTACCACCTCCGGGATAATCTCCCCCGCTTTCCGTACAATCACCGTATCCCCAACTCGCAAATCTAATTGGGCAACATAATCACCATTGTGTAGGGCAGCCCGTTGTACTGTTGTGCCTGCCAATTGCACTGGTTGTAGAATAGCCAAGGGTGTCACTGCTCCGGTGCGTCCCACATTAACGGTAATTGCTTCCACACGACTGGGAGCTTCTTCAGCCGGATATTTCAGAGCAATCGCCCAACGAGGAAACTTCTGGGTAAACCCCAATTGTTGTTGTATCCGGAAAGCATTAATTTTCACCACTACCCCATCGGTCAGGTAGGGTAAATCTTTCCGTTTGGCATCCCAATGATTGTAATAATCCTGAACATCCTGTAAGGAAGTACAACGTTGGGCATAGGGATTCACTGGAAAACCAAGCTTTTTCAGCAACTCTAGAGCATCCCATTGGGAATTGGGCATTGGGATGGTGTACTCTTCACTACTATCCTGATTCCGAATATGTAAGGTATAAGCAAAGAAAGCCAATTTTCGTTTAGCAACAATTCGGGGCTCTAATTGGCGCAAGGTACCAGCAGCGGCATTACGAGGATTAGCAAATAATGGCTCACCTGCTTGTGCTCGTTCCTGATTAATTCTCTCAAATACATCCAGAGGTAAGAATGCCTCACCACGGACTTCTACTAAAGCTGGGGGTTGGTCTAGATGTTGGTCTCGATTAACTTCCTCTAGATTGAGTCGCAAAGGAATGGAGCGAATAGTACGGACATTCTGAGTAATATCCTCCCCTGTGGACCCATCACCTCTGGTCACTCCTCGCACTAAAATTCCATTTTCATAGGTCAGTGCTAATGCTGAACCATCAATTTTGAGTTCACAAACGTCTTCAGTATTGACTTCTGAGTCTTGGGAAATATCACGAGAAATATGACGCTGCCATCGTTCTTGCCATTGCTTAAATTCCTCAAGGTTAAAGGCATTATCCAGACTATAGAGTGGGATCTTGTGGGGCACGGAAACAAAACCAGTAGCTGGTTTTTCTCCTACCCGCTGGGTTGGACTATCAGAGGTTATTAACTCAGGATACTCTGTTTCCAGCTCTTGCAGTTCCCGGTAGAGTTGATCGTAGATGGCATCTGCCATGATGGGATTGTCCAGAACATAGTAGGCATAACTAGCTTTTTGCAACAGTCGCCGCAGTTCCTGAACTCGCTGGTTGACGTCTAAGGTTACTGGTGCCACAGGGGTGATTATCCTTGATGGAGATTAACTCTAGTTTATCGGTCACATTAACCAGATTAACTATAGCCCTGCTTGAGGTGGAATAGAAAACTTTGGCAAAGTCTACTCACAAGTTCAGTATTTCCACTAATTCCGTTTGCGGTCACCAATGTCATCTTGGTATTAACTAAGGTACTTTTCCAAGAGACAACAACAATGGGTCTGTTTGACAAAATTTCAATTAGTCGTCAACACAGCCAAACAACACTCGGACCAGCTGAAGCCTTTGCTGCGATCGCATTAATTGCTGGTGCTGCTGACGGATACGCGACTAATTCTGAAGTACAAGCCATTATTACGGCCTTATCTCGAATGCAGCTGTTCAGGAGCTACTCAGCTGATGTAATGGCAAGAATGTTTGAACGACTTTTGATGCTCCTGCAGCGGCAAGGTTCTGATCCTCTTCTTAGTGCAGCCCTCAAATCACTCCCCCATGAACTACAAGGAACAGCCTTTGCGATCGCCACTGATATTATCTTAGCAGATGGAGAAATTACCGATGATGAAGAAGAGTTTTTAAACGAGCTTTATCATGCTTTAGAGATATCAGAAGATACTGCTGTTAAAATTATAGACGTAATGTTAATTAAAAATCAAGGGTAATAGGATTATTAATTAATATTAACTAACTTAATTAATAATTTTGACAAAACTAGCTAAATCTATTCAGTAGAGGGTTCACTTTCAGCAGTGAGCCCTCTACTGTTAATTGTGATATTATCTAACTTGTGATCACCTGGAACTTGATAGAATTACTAACAGATTCAGGTTCTAGTATCACAAGGGTATTTCGCAGGACGCAAATAACTGATTGTATTCGCTCCCCTCAGGACACTGGCAAATGCTTGAATTGCCACACCCATTGATGTCTAGGGTGCAAATACTATTTGGTTGCGGTGGGGATGTACACTTGCTATCAACAGGTTTTCCAGGGCCGTCTGCCATAGAAATCTCATCGATCATGCACGCGCCGACAGATGCATTAACGGATATTATTGTCAATTTTTGTTAGGGAATAGTAAAAAGATATTAGAGGTCAGTTTTTAAAAAAAATATAAATTACATCTATAACAAGTGAGACTAGTTTTTTATATTCTTATTACTAAAATAATTGTCGATTTTATAACTTGATTTACCGATACTATATTAGGATTATACGCGATTGAATCGAAGACTAATTTTATTTTGATTAGAATAGCAATTAGCAAGTAAGTGTTATAAGTCAGTTTTAATTAAAACTATCATAATCATGATAATTCCTAATGGTAATCCATACTTCGTAATATTTTGGCTATATTATTTAATTACTTACTAATTATAATTTTTATTAAAATAAATATTTTTACCGAATTTTACAGAAGCGAATTATACCAAATGCGGCTGGTAAATATACCATTACCGATAAATAAGCTATGGATGATACCAGCCATGAATAATTAATTATCAGCCAGGGAAATAAAGATGTGATAAAAGCAGAGTGGGTATTCAGCAAAGATTTTGCAAAATTTTTGTTCAAGATGTTTATTGATGGAAAATCTTGGGCAACAATAAGGACATGGCTCAATTTGAACCAATAAAACGCTATCTATACCTTGTTTACTGGTGAGTGTTGACTACCCCCGGCTTCTTCATTTCAGGGTTAGATATAGAGAATTAGAAAGGGATAAATTCTGTCAAAACCGAATATTTGCGGATAATTCGGCTCCGCTGCTCTGCTACTCTGCCCCCCTAAGTCTAAATCGAAAATGAAACAGCTCTGCCGATCTTCGGGGGTAATGGGGGGAGCAACTGTTGACACTCAACGGTTAAGACTCAACAGTGAAACAAATTATACAGGTTACATCTTCATTGTCTTGATCCAAAACGCGAGTGGGGGTTTCCCCCAAGACCGTAATGGTGCGTTTTCCGTAGGGGAATTAAATTCGCCACGGGTCGCACCTGAGGCATCGCTGGTTAACACTCAGCAGTCAAGCAAACTATACAGGTTACATCGTCATTAACGTCTTACTAACACGAAAAACCAATGATTCGTTACCGACAAAAGAAAATTAACATTTTGTTTGGCAGTCTCTTAATGGTTGGGGCATGGTGGTTACCTGTCCAAGCTAAACAGACCACTAATAATTTAGCCTTAGAGAAAGCCGTTACTACTGACGATCCAACTATTCCGATTGAGGAGCTAGAGCTAATGCTCAAGCCTTTGACTAAGGATGAGCTGGATGGTGAAGCTGAGGCGTGGATGTTCTTGCTTAAAACTAAAGTTAAAGAACTTAGCGATGCTGAAATTGCTGTCAAGCGCAAAAATCGAGAGCTTGAGCAAACTAAAGAAGCTGTTGATGCCCTAGAAGATGCCAAAGAGGCTCTTGAGGAAGCGACAGATACTAAGCAAAAAACAGAGACTGACGGCTCGGCTAAGGATCGCCTTAAAGCTTTAGAAGCTGCACAAGAAGCACAAGAAGCTCTCGAAAAAGCTCAGGAGTCAGTAGAAGAAGCAGTCAAAGAAGAGGAAAAGACCAAGCAAGATCAAACTTTGCAAGGGGCGATTGATAAAGCAGTTGAAGGTACTGAACAGGAGAAAGATAAAGCCAAAACCTCAAACCAGGATGTTGCTAAGGTTCAAGATAAGATCGGGACAATTAGCAACAAAATCGTTACTGATGAACAAGAGCAGAAAAAGACTGGACAGGGAATTGACAAAGCCAAGCATGACCTAGAAGAAGCGGTCGAGGCCAAAACCGAAGTTAAAAAGCAAGTGCTAGTCAACATGACTACACTGCGAGAGGAACGCACTGCTTTAAGCGATCGCTTTGAGGTGGTACTCGAAGAGCTGGAAACTAAAGGCGGTGATGTTGAGTTGTACAACAAATACATCGATGCTATCAGTGGGATTAAGGTTGACGTCACTGACACTGAAGGAACCTGGATTACCATCGTAGGCTGGCTCCAGTCTAAAGAAGGAGGTCTGCGCTGGGCCAATAACATTGGCAAATTTTTAGGAATCGTCGTTGGCTTTAGCATCCTCTCCCTGATTATAGGGAAAGTCCTCGAGAAATCTTTGTGGATGTTCCCGAATATGTCAGCTATGCTGCGTCAGTTCGTAGTTAGGATAACCCGCCAAGGATTATTTTTGGTGGGTATTCTTTTAGGTATCACTGCCCTAGAGGTCAGTATTGGTCCACTGATGGCCATGATTGGAGCTGCTGGTTTTGTGGTAGCCTTTGCGTTCCAAAATACCCTTGGTAACTTTGCTAATGGGTTAATGATCTTGCTCTATAAACCCTTCGACGTGGGGGATATGATTGAAGTCGCTGGGGTAAAAGGTACGGTGAAGGATGTCAACTTAGTTTGCACCACCATCAATACTTTGGAAAATAAAATCATTATCGTACCGAACAACTCAATCTGGGGTAATGTTATTGCCAACGAAACCAGTAGCTCCGTCCGCGCTATGTTCATCACCGTAAGGATCAGCTACAGCAATAGTATTACTCAAGCGATCCAAGTTCTTAAGGATATTGCCAACACTCATCCTTTAGTATTGAAAGACCCTGGCCCTTGGATCGACACTGGAGAATTGGCTGAATATGCTGTTAACATTTGGTTTATGGCCTATACTAAGAAGGAAGATTATTGGACAGCCTATTGTGACATCAGCCGAATTATAAAAGAAAGATTTGAACAAGAGGGGATCGTGATCCCACTGCCTCAGCAGGAAATATACATCAGTGAAGCTATGGCTAAGCAAGACCTTCCCCGAGCAGGAAGTCATGGCCAAATAGCAAATCCAAAGCCCCATAGCTCTTTCCCCAATGGTAAGACAGCTTGAATCTGTAGACTTATCTGTAGAATGCCTACTTTCCTATAGCAGCGGTCCAAAATCTATCTAATTAACACAACCAAATCCGGGTGCAATACTCCGGTTGAATTACCTTAATTAATTGATTTAATTCATTGCCAAGAGCCTTGAAGAGACCTAGCATCCTAGGTCTCTAAATTTTTGTAGCCGTAATTGCCTCGTCAGAGCAAGGAGGAAATTCCACCAGAGGTAGTATAACCGTCAACCCTCAAGAATCAACCGTCAACAATCCTGATGGTAAGAGCAAATAAATCTCAAGCTCGGGATCATTATATAGTAGTTGGAAATTCCTTAGAGTAGACCCAGCCAAGTCAACAAACCTTGACCAGTGAGCAACTCCAGTAACACGATACAAACTAAGGCAAGCATAGCAAACCTGCCGTTGATTTGCTCAGCATAGGGAGTCCAACCAAAAGCTGGTAATGGTTGGTTAAAAGACTCCTCAGATGATTCACTCTTATTGGGTGTTTCAGAACTCATGACTGATCAGATCCTTCAGACTCCAAATTTTTTACCGATTCAATTAGCGATCGCACTTGTGATGTTCCTGCTGATGGAGAAAAGCTCAAGGGAAACTTACCTCGAACTAGCATTCGTAATCCCAGTGGTCCTAGGCTCACCAAACCTTGGATATCTCGAAATGAGTTACCAACCACCTGCAAGCCAAACTTACGCTCATCAATCCAACCTCCCTCTTTGACTAAATCAATTAGGACTTTGCGGTGGCGGATTGGACGGCTATCATAGGTCTCAATACCTTCAAGAATATGCTGTTTAATCTTACCAATTTGATCCATAGGAGCCACATCCATCGGGCAAACCGCATTACACATCATACAGCGGGTACAACCCCAGACTCCTTTTATTGCTTCGTTATATTTCTCCAAACGATTTTCTGTGGTATTATCACGGGAATCTACCACCAGACGCTGTGCTTTAGCCAAGGCATGAGGACCAACAAAATCTTGATTAACTTCTTTGGCATTACACTCAGAATAACAAGCACCACACATGATACAATTACCAGCCTGAGCCAAAAGCGATCGCTCTTTAGGACTCTGTAAAAATTCCCGTTCGGGAATCTTCCTAGCAGCAGTGCTGACGTAGGGATCAACAGCTTCTAAGTTATCCCAGAAGCTGCTCATCTCAACGACTAAATCCTTGATTATTGGCATATTCCCCAGAGGTGCTATAGTAATCTCCGGAATTTTAGACTCATCTGGGAGCTGTTGCTTCCCCAATTCATTGCCCACATTTTCCTTACATGCCAAAGCCGAGCGACCATTAATTCGTATGCCACAGCTACCACAAATCGTGTTGCGACAATTTTTGCGAAAAGCTAAAGTACCATCAAGTTCCCACTTAATACGATTCAAGCATTCCAGAATCGTGTTTCCTTTCTCGACATCTAGCCTATAAGTCTGGAGTAGTGGAGCAGTGTTTTGAGTCTGTCGAATGATTTTAAAATCAACTTGCATAAAACTAAGCTCTTGAGTATTCCAACATATACAAGGATAATCGGTAAGGTTAAAGGATGATATGACCAACACGAGTAGGGTTGAGGTAACTAGTTACTCTTGATAATTAGGCCATACTTGTTTCACTACTCCCTAGGGAAGCAAGACCCTTCGCTAGTTGACTTCTGGTGTAAGAGTGCAATCCTATTGGTATGTTTCCTGGATTATTTTCATAGTTATCATATTACTGCCCCTATAGGGTTAGGCAGGGATTGTCTGATCTGTTAGTATTGAAATACGTAAAGATTTAAACAAATGATCCAAAATATCTTGTCAACTGAGATAGATTTAACGATATATTTTTAATAGAGCCAAAGTTTGGCTATTAATGATCTTGACCACTCTGAAGTTTAAAGGATATCTCGTGAGATTATGCCAGAGATTTCAACTACTCCCCTAACTGGTAAAGCATTACTTCAAAAAGTAAAAGAGCTATCACACTTGCCTCGCCGAGAGACAGCCAAGCGTTGCGGCTATTACACTATAACTAAAACAGACCAGACCCGCGTCAATTTAACAGATTTTTATGATGCGGTTTTAGGAGCCAAGGGTGTTCCCCTGGATCCAGAAGGCACAAAAGATGGTCGGGGGCGTGAACCGACTTATCGTGTGAGTGTCCATAAGAATGGTCAAATTGTTATTGGTTCAACCTACACTCAGTCCATGGGATTAGAGCCTGGTGATGAGTTTGAAATTAAACTAGGCTACAAGCATATCCATCTTAAGCAGGTGGATGGCGATTCTGAAGCTGAATAGGTATCTACTCACAAAGCAAAGAAAGCAGCAACTTGGTGTGTGTTCACGCTTCGCTCTATTGGTGCGCATTCACGCTTCGCTTAAAAAAAAGCGTGGGGTCGCACTGCTTTGAAGTAATCCTTCTTACAGAAAATCCTGCGAGTTTGAAACCCCCGTCTCTAAGGGAGCGGGGATGAAAAACGACAGTGTGGGGCGAGCGACGCCTCCCCATGAAGATTCTTTGGGGACGTGAGCTTTGAACAATTTATTGGCGACGTGATGGGTAAAGCCCCCGTGATTGATCCGGGGGATATAAGCTTGCTTGACGAATAAATTCGTCAACGGATATTTTTTTATTCTGTTGTTGGTAATCCCTAAACTAGCGCTGTCCTATATAATAGGAAGTCAGACAACCAACTTGCCTGAATATAAGTAGACAACGTAAAAACCTGTTAAAAGAATGATACGTGCACCTCGGTTTCGTCTAACGATCTGGGAGTCTATGAAACGAATAAGGTAGATATTGTATTAAAGTTGATTGTCTGCCATTCTAAAAAAGGTACCGTGGGGTTTGAAGTTACCGTAAGTAGAGTGGAGCCTTTACAGGGGACTGGCTATGAGAAAAAGGGTCAAAACTTATTAACTAAGGCTCCACTCTACTAAGGTTTCGTTTCCGGCACACCAGAACCTAGAGCTTAAATCCAAACCCTGGGGCAGATTTGGCCCCTAATTTGCTTTGTGAAAACCATTATAGGTGCGCTCTTACCATTAAGAATTAAATTCGCGTGATTGTCGCACCGGTAGAAACAAAAATCTTCTTTCTACTACCTGAGGAGTCGGTAAACCAGGCTATTATTAACCAGCCCGATTTACTATCTCGTTAGGTAACTTGCTATGGGAAAAAAGCAGCCGCTTATGGTAGTGTAGTTGAGACCTTATAGTAATTTGATAGTAATTTGATAGCAATTTGCAAATCTCGCCAATGGCTATTCTTGATCAGGCAACTAATGGGTCGTTTGTGTCATTAATCACTTCAACTACTATTTTGAAGCTAGGAACTTTTTTCCTAGCTTGGGTAGTTTTCTGGCTGCCCTTAGCTCTCCCTATAGCTATACTTTTAAAGTGGCGTCCAAATCAGCCTTTAGCACCAGGCCAAAAGTTACCACTACTCGCAGCACTTTACCTAATTGCTCCCCTAATTTTATGGGGAGCTTCTCAACTAGAGGGGGTGCCTTTCTCCGATTACGGATTGGAGTGGAAATTAAGCGTTTTAGGGTCTTTAGGATTGGGACTAGGAGTAGGTATTTTCAGCTTAATCATAGTATTTACTGGGCAATTATTACTAGGCTGGGTGCGCTGGAATTCTGAAAATTGGCAGCGTTTGGTACCGATATTACTCCCAGTGATGTTATTAGGTCTGTGGATTGGGGTTACAGAAGAGTTAGTCTTTCGTGGCTTCTTAGTGAATCAACTAAAGCAGGAGTATTCTATCGGGGTAGGAGCAGCCATCTCTAGTGGGATTTTTGCCCTGTTACACCTAGTTTGGGAACAAAAAGATACTATCCCTCAGTTACCAGGATTATGGCTAATGGGAATGGTATTAGTCCTAGCCCGTTGGGTGGATGGAGGCAGTCTGGGTTTAGCATGGGGACTACATGCTGGTTGGATTTGGGGTTTAACTTGCTTGGACTCAGCTGAATTAATTGCTTACACAGGCAGTGGACCAATTTGGATAACGGGTTTGGGAGGAAAACCGTTAGCTGGGATAGTTGGTCTTCTTTGTTTATTGGGAGTTGGGGCTTTATTATTACTGATGTTGTCGAATTAGCTAGTCTTAAAAGCTAATTACCAAAAAAAAATACCGCCAGCTCAAGTTAAACCAGCGATTATGCTTAGGTGCGCTCTTGCCATTAATAATTAAATTCTTAATGGTAAGAGCGCACCTGTGGATTTACTTCGTTTTTAATTTAGCGTCTTTCTATTGGTGAACCTTCCAGTGGGCGAGGTAACCTCGCCGGGGTGTTAACCAAAGAAATTGGTCTACTTTACATCGAAGAACCAACTCCCACATAGGCACCATAGAAGAAAAGACCAACCACTACGAGGACACCAGTACCAGCGATAGTGGCAACTATCCATAAAGGAATTCTTCCCCCTCCAGACACAGCTTATACCTCCAATTTTAAATCAAGTTTTTTTTAGATGCAGTTAACGATAGAAGGCTTAATAACTAGTCTTAATAACTAGTGATTTTGTTGAAAAGCCTCCCTAGTGGTAAGGGTTTTGTCCAACTCCGTTTCAGGAGCAAATTAGTAAATTCCCGATTAACCGGAAATTACCAGGGAATTAACTAAGAGTCTTTTCCCGTCTACATCCTAGCCTTCTCTAAGATGGAGATTTAGACGAATCTGTTAAATCAGTTAATTGAAGAAATAACTAGAAAACAGAATACCAAGCACAAAAATCAGTAATAGACCTAAGTAAAGAGACGTCCGATTGAGTTCAACCGGCTGTCTATTGGGATTGGAATTCCGATCCATAATTGCTTCTCCTATCGTTGAATAAATTGCATGGCTGCGATCGCGCCTAAGAAAAATACTGAAGGAACGGCTAGGGTATGAACCGCTAACCATCTAACCGTGAAAATCGGATAAGAAACTGGTTGATTGGGATTACTGCTAGTCATGATTGTCTGCCTTTATCTAAAAAACCTTATGGAGCAAATTCTTCAACTTGCTGTTTAGCATTGTAGCGGTCGGAAACGATTGGTAGTTCCATCCGCTCTTGAGTAAAGTATTCATTAGGACGGGGTGTGCCAAACGCATCGTAAGCCAGACCAGTGCTCACAAAAAGCCAACCAGCGATAAATAGGGCTGGGATAGTAACACTGTGAATCACCCAGTAACGAACGCTGGTAATAATGTCACCAAACGGACGTTCTCCAGTTGTACCTGCCATCGTAGATTCCTCCTACCAACAACCGTTTAAAATTCCATAACTATAATAGTTCTAAGTGCCGTTTTTTTCTACATCTTCGATGTAGAAATATAAAACGAAACTGACTGGCATCGATCATAGGGATTTCCAAGCCCTAAGCTTCCTGGCTAGGCAGCTCATACTTGAGTAAAACTCCTTTCTGACCAATGACAAACCCCTGTTCTGGTGTTACAAAGACTATTTTGTAAAAATTCGAGGGAACATCCCTAAGATCCCGGTCTTTTTGCCAAGTTTTTCCACCATCAAAGCTACAAAGCAAATTACCACTGCCACCTGCTACCCAAATTTCATTGGGTGTACGATAAGCTAAGTCAAGTAATCCCAAGCTGTTGGAAAAATCTGGATAAATTGGTTCTTCCCACTCTTCTTGGTTTTCGGCAGTGCTAAATTGTACCTGACCACCCCGGGCCAAAATCCACAGACGACCATCGGGGGTAAACCCCATATTCTGGAGACGCTTGGAACTGTAACGATTATGCTGTAACCAAGCATTCTGACCTGGATCCCAAGTGGAGTAAAAGTTCCCTCTAGCAGAGACAGCTACGTAACTACCATCTTCAGAGCGGGAAATATTACGGGTGACTCCGACCGCTTGTGCTACCTGTGCCTTCCAGGTTTTACCTGCATCCTTAGTCTGATAAATTGCGCCAACATCAGTGGTCATCTCTGCGCTCGTGGGTCCGAGAGCCAGGATTCTGTTGGGTGAACCTGGTAACTTTTCACTTAATAGAATGCGAGACCAAGATTCACCCCCATCAGTAGTATGAAGCATGATCGAGGGTTGACCAACAATCCACCCCTCATCACCAGCAAAGCTTACAGAGGAGAAGCGATAATTTTCATCTCCGAGATCCAAGCCTTTCTGTTCCCATGTATTTCCACCATCCTTAGTCTCAAAAATTGTGGCATAGCTACCCACAATCCATCCATGACTAAGATCCCCGGTAAAGCCAAGGTCTTGCATGGTCGCTTCTGTAGGTAAGGAAATAACCGCCCAAGGATTATAGCTTATGGATGAAGGAAATTTGCAGCTGACACAAATTAATGCCACCGCCAGTAATATTAAAATTTGTTTCAGCGTTTTCATCAAATATCTCATTATTTCCAGAACTTCTTGAGTATGGCAGCGTTCTCCGTAGGTTTTCATACCCCACCAAGGGCGATGGCTTCTAGATCTAAGCTTTGGTGATGCCAGCAGTTGCTCACGTTCACGCATACAAGCCAACTGCCCTGATTTCAGTTCAAACCGTAAAGGCTCAGAAAAAACAAAAATCCTAATCCTAAAGCGGCAAAAATTAAAAGGTTTTTTTGTGCTGGTGTCATGCGGTTAACACCGAAGCCATAGGTAAGATTCTCCTGAAATCCAGACGGAGCATTAACAGCACCAATATTAATAAACTGAATTTTCGGAGCGCCGCACACTGGACAGCGCCAGTCATCTGGCAAATCCTCATATAATGTCCCAGCTGGAACCTTGCGATTACTATCTCCCTTGGTCGGATCGTAAACATAGCCACAAGCACGGCATTCATAGCTGCTGGGTGCCTGTTCAGCTAGGGTTTGCTCTGGGGCTCGTTCAGTCATTCCTCTGTAAGCTTAAGCAGCAAATCTTAATAACTATGTTAAAAAATATTATCACACACTAAGTGTCAGATTTTCTTAACTTTCGATTTAAGCTCAGGAGTTTCTCCGAGATGCCTGACCCGATTTTTGATCAACCCTTGAAAGAGTCGGGTCTTCTAGGGAGAGGGAGTACAATCAACTACGAGCAACCTTCAATTCTATGGTAGTCATTGGCTTTTGAGAAGCAAGCACTGACCCCTGACGACCGTTCAAAGGGGCAGAGCACCTATAATAAAGTTTGTAAAGAAGTACTAACGCCAGTTTTTACCTGGCACTGACCAATTGTGTTTGTTCTTAGCGGTTACGAGTATCTCTTAGGCTTCATACTAGCTTGCAGCTTAGTGCCCCTACTAGCCCTGTCGGCTTCCAAGCTTTTGCGACCTAGCCATCGGGAGCCAGAGCGGCGCACCACCTATGAATCTGGTATGGAACCAGTGGGGGGTGCTTGGATTCAGTTCAACATTCGTTACTATATGTTCGCCCTGGTGTTCGTGATTTTCGATGTTGAAACTGTATTCCTGTATCCCTGGGCTGTCGCCTTCAATCGGCTGGGATTACTGGCATTTGTGGAAGCCCTAATTTTTATTGCAATTCTTGTGATTGCTCTGGTTTACGCTTGGCGCAAAGGAGCCANTATTAATTAGAGCTATTGAGCGTTTTGATCCCAGTCAAGGATACGCTTTTAGTTCTTTCGCTGTGCCCTATATCCGGGGTGAGATGTTGCACTTTTTACGCGATCGCAGTACTTTACTTAAGATACCCCGTCGCTGGCAAGAACTTTACAATGAAGGACAAAAAGTTCGTAAGCAATTAGCTGAATCATTTGGTCGTCCGCCTAAGGATATGGAAATTGCTGAAGAACTGAATGTATCTCTGCAAGAATGGCAAGAGACTAAGTTAGCTGTACAAAACCGGATGCCATTAAGTTTAGATGCCACTGTGGTTCACTATGTTGACTGCCAAATTACCTTGGGTGAGGCTTTAACTTGTCCCCGGACTGCGGCTCAACAGCAACAAGAAGAAGAACGACAACAACTGCAAGGTGCCATTAGTTTGTTGGAAGAAAAGCCCCGCATGGCGGTGGAAATGGTATTTCTCAAGGAGCTATCCCGTAAGGATGCGGCCAAAACCATTGGTACTAGTCCCATGACTGTTACCAGGTATTTGCAAAAGGGAGTTCAAGATTTAATGTGTATGTTACAGCCCCAAGCTGTTGCCAGTGGTTCTTAGTCAGCATTAACTATGATGCTGATTAGACATCTGTAATCAATACAAATAATAAAGAGTTTATATTAAGATTTTAAATCTGCGATCGCTCCTTTGGTCATTGCAGCAATGGCTTTATCCGTAGCA
>NZ_JAAHHS010000229.1 GCF_010692395.1 Moorena sp. SIO3H5 | reverse complement strand
TCAAGATGCCAGTTCTACGCAAGATGCCAGTTCTACGCAAGATGCCAGTTCTACGCAAGATGCCAGTGTCTTGATGCAGTCGCTCATGGGGGAAACCCCCAAGACCGCGCTGCATCGCTTCTACGCAAGATGCCCATTCCACAGGTGCGACCCAAGGGCGATTTACTCTCCCCCTGTGACCCTAAAAAAAAAGAAGAGAGTCACAACTGCGGCTCTCTTAATCATCAGGGTGCATCTACTGATCTAAATATAACACAAATAATGAGGGGTGCAACCCATCACCCCAAAAAAATCAAAAAATGTTATTTTATATACCGTCTTCAGAGAAAAGTTAACTGGAAACGGATGGGTTAACCCATGTAACGGATATAACGGAAGATGATATGGTTCTACAAAGACTCAATTTGTGGTCAAGACGCCAAACTCTGCAATGGCTAATATTTGCATCCAGCACCGTTATCCTGGGGGCATGTACTCCCCCAAAGCAAACATCTTCTGGGAATGACTTGGGTAATGCTAAGCCTAGCCCATCGATGTCTTTCTCTCTAGGGGTGACCACTTGGATTGGTTTGACTCCTCTTTTGATTGCGCTCAAAAAAGGCTTCTTTGAGGAACTGGGGCTAAGGGTTGACCTGAAAACCTTTGGGTATAATCCGGATTATATCTCTGCCTTTTTAGCAGGAAAACTGGATGCTATTGCCCCTGTAACGTCTGAAGCAGTCTTATTGGCAACTAAGGACAAAGACTATCGCATTGTTTTGGTAGAGGATAACTCCGTTGGTGGGGATGGCATCTTAGCCCGCAACAGTATTAGTAGCATTAAGGACTTTAAGGGTAAGAAGATTGCGGTTGAAAAAGGGGCAGTTAGCCATTTCTTTCTACTAAAAGTACTCACAGCAGTTGGGTTGAGTGAAGCTGATGTTACGTTGGTGAATGTGGATCCAGCGGGAGCAGCAGCAGCTTACCAGGTGGGGAATGTGGACATTGCTGTTACCTATGCACCATTCCTAAAACAGGCTAACTTGGCTCAACCTGATGGACGCATTATCTATGACTCGTCCCAAATACCAACAGCGATTACTGATGTTTATCTGTTTGCCACTGAGTATATCGAAGCCAACCCAGAGGCGGTGGAAGCCTTTGTCAAAGGGGTTTTCAAAGGACTAGGGTTTCTCAATCAACATCCATCGGAAGGGTTAGCGATCGCAGCTAAAGAGTTGAAAATTGAGCCGGATGCCCTAGCTGCTGATCTAAAAGGGATTAGTCTCCCAGATGCTCGTGCCAATCTGGAGATGCTAGGAAATAAGCAGAGTGATTCCTACTTACTGGAGTCGTTGATGGATGTGGCGAGGTTTTTGGCAAAGCAAGGCAAGATTGATACTATTCCTGATATGGAGCAATTTATGGAACCGAAATTTGTTAAAGCTGCTTTAGAAACATAGAAAAATTGGCGTTGCTTAATAATGGAATGATTTTAAGAGTTTTGTAGAACTGGCATCTTGCGTAGAACTGGCATCTTGCCAGTTTCCTCCTTATTTTCGCGCGGGCAGGATGCCCACTCTACTTATATTCATTCGAAGACTGACGCAACGCCGAAACATTAAGTAAATCTGCTCTCAGTTAAGACCCCTGTGCCACCACCTATATCTTCTCCCCGCAAACGTTACCTACGACCATCCGTATTTTGGAGTATCCGTCAGGGCTTTCCTGGCTGGCTCAGTATCTTTCTCACCATCATTGCCTTAGTAGTACCCCTGCTAGTTTGGATCTTCCTAAGCTATCAAGAATTAGTAGACCCAAGATTCTTGCCAAGTCCGATGGTTGTCCTGAAAGCTGGCTGGAAGATGTTGACAGAAGAGCAGTTACTGACTGATATTATCGCCAGTTTCACCCGTGTGCTAGTTGGTTTTCTGTTTGCGGCAGTAGTTGGTATTCCCATTGGCATTGCCATGGGGACATTCTACAGCATGGAGAGCTTGTTTGGTACGATTGTCGGTATTGTACGCTATATGCCAGTGGCAGCGTTTATGCCCCTAATTGTTCTGTGGGCAGGGTTAGGGGAAACCGCAAAGATCATTATTATTTTCTTGGGAATTGTGTTCTACAACGCGATAATGATTGCTGATGCTGTCAAATTTATCCCTGATGAAATGCTCAATGTAGCTTACACTTTGGGGGCGAATCGGGTTGATGTATTATTTCGAGTGATTCTACCAGCAACTCTACCAAATATTATTGATACGATGCGGGTTAATGTTGCTGGTGCCTGGAACTTTCTGGTGATTGCGGAATTAATTGCTGCTGAAAATGGTTTGGGCTTCAAAATTATCTATTTTCAACGATTCCTAGAGACCGATAAAGTGCTCTTTTGTATTTTAGTGATTGGACTAATTGGGTTGATGCTGGATTTTGGGTTTAGGTTGCTTTTTCGCTTAAGTGTTCCTTGGTCGGAGCAATTTGTTGAGCGTTAAAGGTTTAAGGTTGAAGGTTGAAGAAGGTTTAAGGTTTAAGGTTTAAGGTTTAAGGTTTAAGGGTTAATCAGGTTGAAGCTTTAAGGTTTAAGGGTTAATCAGGTTGAAGCTTTAAGGTTTAATAAAGTTGAATGATAAGTATTCAGCTGATAGCTGATAGCTGATAGCTGATAGCTGATAGCTGATAGCTGATAGCTGATAGCTGATAGCTGATAGCTGATAGCTGATAGCTGACAAGGTTATTATGTTCAAGGTTATTTAAAAATGACCAATAATCACAATTTGCCTAAGCTACAGGTGTGCAATCTTTCCAAAAGTTTTCGCCACCGACGGGAAGAATTGGTAGTGCTAAAGGATATTAATATCGATCTTGAAGCGAATGAATTTGTCTGTATAGTTGGACCCTCTGGCTGCGGCAAATCAACCTTGCTCAATATTATCGCTGGACTAATTCCTCCCTCTAAAGGACATGTAAAGGTAGATGGTGAGGTGGTTTTAGGTCCTGGTCGGGATCGGGGCATGGTCTTTCAGAACTATACCCTATTTCCCTGGTTAACGATTGCTGATAATATCGGCTTTGGTCTGAGGTTACAACGATTGCCTAAGGGGGAATCCCAAGAACGAATTGCTTACTATTTGGATGTAATCGGTCTAAGCCGCTTTGCTAATGCCTACCCCAAACAGCTGTCAGGGGGGATGAAACAGCGGGTTGCGATCGCACGAGCGTTGGCTAATGAACCGGAAGTGCTGTTGATGGATGAGCCCTTTGGAGCCTTAGATGCCCAAACTAAGGAGGAATTGCAGGAATTCTTCCTTGGACTTTGGGAGAAGACCCATATTACTGTTTTGATGATTACCCATGATGTGGAAGAAGCAGTGTTCTTATCCCAGGGTATCTATGTGATGGGAGCTCATCCCGGTTGTATCCGGGATAAGATTATGATTGATTTACCCGCTGTTCGTACTCTGGATACAAAGCTAACCCTGGAATTTGTAGAACTGAAACGGCAGGTAATTCAAGCTTTGCGCAGTAACAGCAAACGATAAATTAAATAAGACTCAACCTTTTCTTTTTATCACCACAGTTTCAACTAGAGTCAGGGATAGACATACTGCAATCATTAGCCGAATCCCATCCTGTACTGCGATTACTAAATAAGTAACCATGTCTTCCTGTAGTGCTGCTGCTTGGTAATCTACTTTAATCAAGGTTTGCTCAAACCAATTTAGAGAAGTTGGCTCTTGATGATACAGAGGATAAGCCAAAATATCTAATAACACTACCACAAGCAAACCTGCAGTTCCTCCAATTAATAATCTTCGCAATAATCTTTTTAATAACCTTTTACCAAATGACATGATATATACTCCTCATGCTCCCATCCTCCCTTAGTATCCTTACCCATTACTTATTGCCGGTATTGCTAGAAAGTTGTAAGGGCGCACAGCTGTACACCCTTACTAAATTTTGACCTTTTGACTGACGAATAATCACACCCCGCAGACAAAAAAATACTTACAAAACCTGTTAATGACTTAAGGCTCCATGGAGTAATCCACCGGCACCTCCACCGACAATCGGACGCCAAACTGACTTTGGGTCAATGCCTCGTCGATAGCCTTGTATCCATGGTTGAGCCATTTTTATCGGTTTCCAAATGGTAGAAACTGGACTAAACATTCCTGTAACTGCACCTCCTGCTGCTGCTTGGAAAACACCATCACCTAGGGGTTTCCCAGCAATAGCGTTGGATGCGACCTGAAACGCTGCTCCTGATGCAGCGCCAATTCCAGCTGATGCGAGCAGTGGAACAATTGCTCCTTTAATCTGCTCTGTCTCGGTTGTTGTTTGTTCCGTAAACTCTAAATCTTCAATTTTCATTTTTATGTCTGCTTAAGGTGTTTTTTTATTATTACTATTACTGCCAAAAATGTTTCGCCAATTTGGCGTTGAAAATTATATAGAGTCAAGGGAATAGGGAATAGGGAGTAGGGAGCAGGGAGTAGAGAGTTAAAGGTTAAAGGTTGTTCGCGTAGCGTGGCCGAAAGGCCAAGGTTAAAGATTGTTCGCGTAGCGTGGCCGAAAGGCCAAGGTTAAAGGTTGTTTTGTTTAAAGTTTAAAATTTAAAGTTGAAGGTTGACAATTAACTGTTAACTGTCAACCTTCAACTGTTATGATTTTTTATTCAATTTTTTTATTCAATTAACGAACAACCGTAGAAGGGTAAG
Source organism: Moorena sp. SIO3H5 (assembly GCF_010692395.1). GTDB lineage: Bacteria > Cyanobacteriota > Cyanobacteriia > Cyanobacteriales > Coleofasciculaceae > Moorena. The sequence continues at coordinate 7,607 of NZ_JAAHHS010000229.1, read as the reverse complement.
CTATCAGCTAATGCGCTACTTGAGGTGCCAAAAGCCAACGGCTGACCGCTGACCACTGACTACTGACGGCTGATAGCTGAATGCTTACTAGAAGGTTAAGCGATCGCATTCACAAAATTCTGATAAGCGCTCTCAACCTTTTGGGCTTGGGAGGTGACATCAGCCTCTAACTGTTTCAAGCGAGCTAATTCTTGCTCCCGATTAATTTCACGAGATTCCTTTTGCTTCATTAAATTATCTAATTCCCCTTTGCGAGCCTTAATATCATCATCCATGCGCTCAGTTACTTCCTGCTCATACACATCAAAACATTCTTTGATAGCATCATAAATTGGTTGCCATTGCTCTTGTGCTACCTCAGGTAAATATTTCACCAACTCTTTTCTAGCTGCTTTCACCAATTCCTTACGAGCTTGATCGGCTTGCACGACTCCAACTCCTAATCCTAATAAGGCTAGACCCACTGGTCCGAGAGCAATCCCAGAAACATAGGTAATGATGCCACCAATTCCCATCACTGTGATGAAATTCAGCACAATATTTTTCCAATCGAAACCAGCTCCAGCCATAGCGACTCCTGCTAGATTACCCCTAGCTAAGGAAAATAATCCTGCTGCCCATTTTGCCCAAGCGGGAGCGTTATCTTCTGTAGTGTAGCTGCTCACCGGTCTTACGGTTTGTCCGGTTAACTTTTGATTAATTTTATCCGTTACTTTAGTATAGGAAGCACCGTAGGTTACTGCACTGCGAGATAGCTGAGCAAAGGCAGCATCCATTTCTTTTTCAGCCGTCTTACTCCACTCTGATAATTTATCATTAATATACCGTTCAAAGCCCTTTCTCAACTCGGATTCAAAGGCTTCTCGTTTGCCTGTACTCAAGAAATCCATAAATCGGAGTTCAGGTTGATAGTGTAAAAAATCCGATTCAAAGGTATTGCCTAAATTTAAAACATAGGTACGAAAGGAATCTGCGATCGCTTTCGCTTTATTATCACGAACAGTTTTAATTTCATCCTTGAATTGTTCACCAATATCCTTGAGTTTATTAAATTCTGGTTCAACGGAATTAATCCGTTCCTTCAATTCATTTAAATCTTGCTCTAGCAAGGGGATGCGACGTTCAATAGCTTCATGAACATGGTTACTTCCTTGACGGGCTAAGGTTCTCGCTTGTCGTAATTCAGAAATGGCTCGTTCCTTAGTTAAAAATGTATTGAGTGCTCCCATAAACTCTGGAAACCCTGTGCCATCAAGAGACACCTCTGGATTTTTAACTCGCTTGCGCAGGGCATTAATTGCTGATATTTCAAACACTCGTTCATCATAGATATCATAGCCATCTACCTGACAATAGTCTGCCAAGTTAGCCTGAAATACTCGCCGCAGTCTATCTTCAGCTTCTTCTAATTCTTCTGTATCATCGGGGTCAATCAAACTTTCCCGAATCTGGTCCCAAGCATTAATTAGAAAGAAAACCGTTAATCCCCGGTCTTTTAGATAATTTTCTAGATAACGACGTTCCCCTAAAGTACAGGGCTGAGTTGCTCTGAGCACAAACAGGATAGCGTGACAATTATTAATGTAACCTAGGGATAACTCATTGCGCGCTTCCGTATCATTCAGTCCTGGACTATCTACAATTTCAATCCCTTTTTCTAGCAATGGTAAGGGATACTCCACGATGGCATGACTAACATTGGGAAACGCTAGCTTCTTCTGTTGTTCTAGTCGCTTAGCTTCAGCTGGATCGATGGTATAGCGATGCTTAAAGGATTTAAAATCAATTTCTTCCGGTGCTGTGTCATCATTAAAGTACACTGTCACCTTCTTTTGAGCACCATAGCGTAAAACTGTCAGCAACGCTGTACAAGGATTGACATCACTGGGGAGTAAATTCTCACCAATTAAGGCATTGAGAAATGTACTTTTTCCCCGCTTCATATCCCCTAATACTAGTAGTCGGAATCGCCCCTGGTATAAATTTTTACTAGCTTTAGAAATATCTTCAATATCTCTATCCAAACCTAATTTACCGGAATTATTCTCCCCTGCGGATTCCGATTGTTCCAGTATGGCACTGATGTGACTCAAGTAACCAGCTATTTCACCACGCACCGTGGCAACTCGATCGAGATCATTGAGAAAATTTGTGGTTTCGATTTTAGCACTCATAGTTATATAGCGTTTGTATTTAGGTTGTTAACACACGTATTGTAAAAAAAGGCAATAGGCAATAGGCAATAGGCAATAGGCAATAGGGGCAAGATATCCGGAGTTTTATTGGACAATAAAAAAAGACCTTCTAGGTTTACATCTCAAATACAAACGCTATAGTATTTATAGTTGAGATGTAAAGATAGGGTTGATAGACAAAGCGATGCAGCGCGGTCTTGGGGGTTTCCCCCATGAGCGACTGCATCAAGACAGGGAACAGGGAATAGGGAACAGGGAATAGGGAATAGGGAATAGTACTCAAGATATCGGAGGAGTTTTTGGTGTTATGCTAAATTAGCTTCATGATCTATTTAGAAATGCTATACTTTGAGTTTAGCTAATTAATGGTTTCAACACTTCCGACTCTCTACTACCTAGGGGAGCATGTAACTTTTGTTAATCCCTGATTTAGATCCCCCTAAATCCCCCTTAATAAGGGGGACTTTTTAATCTAAAGGGGGACTTTTTAATCTAATTCCCCCCTTTTTTAAGGGGGGTTAGGGGGGATCTATATACCTAATTATAAAGGTGACATGCTCCTAATCCCTACTCCCTACTTAGGGGAGCATGTAACTTTTGTTAATCTCTGATTTAGATCCCCCTAAATCCCCCTTAATAAGGGGGACTTTTTAATCTAATTCCCCCCTTTTTTAAGGGGGGTTAGGGGGGATCTATATACCTAATTATAAAGGTGACATGCTCCTACTCCCTACTCCCTACTCCCTACTCCCTACTCCCTACTCCCTTGAATGCTTACATTGGAGCTGATAGCAAGTAGCCATAAACGGATTCAATACCATTAACCTTAGACAATACGTCAGCATCCAAACTTCTCAGACGCTTTAACTCAGTCTCGCGATTAACTTGATTAGACTCTTTTTGCTCTACCAAATTATCCAACTCAGCCTTCCGGGATTTAATGTCATCATTTAATCGTTTAATTACCTCCCGTTCATAATCATCAAAACACTCGTTGACCGCATCATTAATTGGTTGCCATTGCTCCTCAGCCAATTGGGGCAAATAGTTTACCAACTCTTTCTTAGTAGCTTTAATTAATTCCTTGCGAGCTTGATCAGCTTGGAAAGCTCCAACCCCTAGACCCATCAGAGCCACACCTATTGGTCCTATAAATGTTGTTGTAAAAATCAATAAAAAGCCAGTAATTCCCAAGACTGCAAACCAATTGACCAGAATATTTTTCCAATCCAAACCAGCACCAGCTAGAAACACACCAGCAACATTACCTGAAGCCAAGGATAAAAATCCCATCGCCCAACTGGCCCAGGTTGGTGAAGTTTCTGATGAATCCATAGTGGTATTGGGGTAAACCTTTTTCCCAATTAACTTTTCAGTCATGGTATCGGCTATCTTACCATAGATTGCACCATAATTAGCGGCACTCCTAGCTAGTTCTAAAAACGCTTCACTTATGTCTTGCTCAGCGGTGACTTCCCAAGCCGAAATCTTTTCGTTAATGTACCGTTCAAAGGCTCGCTTAAATGCTGCATTAAACTCATCCCGTTTCCCCTGTTGCAGGAAATCCAGAAAGCCTAAATCTGGCTGATAGCGGACAAAGTCCGATTCAAAGGTATTACCTAAATTCAAAATATAGTCCCGAAAGGAATTAGCGACAGCTTTTGCTGTACGGTTACGGGTAATTCGGATTTCTTCCTGAAATTGATCGCGAATTTCCGTCAGTTTCTCAAATTCCGGTGCGACTTCGTTAATCTGCTGTTTCAACTGATTAACATCCTGATCTAGCAATGGAATCCGCCGTTCAATCGCTTCATGGACATGGTTATAGACTTGCTGGGATAAGATTTTAGCTTGGCGCATTTCTGCGATCGCACGTTCTTTGGTTAAAAATGAATTAAGTGCTGCCATCAATTCAGGAAATCCCGTTCCTTCAAGAGAATCCTCGGAATTTTTAACCCGCCGACGCAAGGCCATCAATGAAGAAATTTCAAAGACTCGTTTCTGATAAGTCTGTGGCTCTACCTGAAAATAATCCATCAGGTTAGCTTGAAATACTTGACGGACTTTTTCCTCAGCTGCTGCCAGTTCTTCCGAGTCTTCCGGGTCAATCAATCCCTTACGAATCTCATCCCAAGCATTAATTAAAAAGAAAACCGTTAATCCCCGACCTTTAAGATAATTTTCGATATAACGACGTTCTTCCAGAGTACAGGGCTGAGTTGCTTTGAGGACAAACAGGATAGCGTGACAATTATTAATGTAACTGAGGGATAACTGATTGCGCGCTTCCGTATCATTTAGTCCTGGACTATCTACAATTTCAATCCCTTTTTCTAGCAACGGTAAGGGATACTCCACTACAGCATGACTAACATTAGGAAACGCTAGCTTCTCCTCTTGTTGTAGTCGCTTCGCTTCATCAGGGTCGATGGTATAGCGATGCTTAAAACTTTCTAAATCAATTTCTTCGGGTAGTGTCTCATCATTAAAGTACACTGTAACCTTCTTTTGAGCACCATAGCGTAAAACCGTCAGCAAAGCTGTACAAGGATTGACATCACTGGGCAGTAAGTTCTCACCAATTAAGGCATTGAGAAATGTACTTTTTCCCCGCTTCATATCCCCTAACACTAGTAGCCGGAATCGCCCCTGCTGTAAATTTTTACTGAGTTTATAGATATCTTCAATATCTCTATCTAAGCCTAATTTACCGGAATTATTCTCCCCTGCGGATTCCGATTGCTCAAGAGTGTTCTTGATTTGATTTAAATTAGTGGCGATTTCAGCACGAACTCTGGCAACGCGATCGAGTTCATGGAGAAAATTTGTAGTTTCCATTTTAGTCCTCATCTTTAGTTTGGTATTAGCTAATTAATGGTTTCAAAGGGAAAAGGGAAAAGGGAACAGGGAGTAGGGAGTAGGGAGTAGGGAACAGGGAACAGGGAACAGGGAACAGGGAATAGGGAGTAGGGAGTAGGGAGTAGGGAAAAGGTAACAGGGAAGAAAACTTATCACAATTAATTTATAATCCCTAGAATATACTTGATAAGTATTTATTAGAAAAATTTATGATATTCTGGAATTAGTTACTGTTTAAATATTTTAGGATTGAAAATTGATTCATTTAACCTTATTGCATTTTGGTTTTGTTATTCAATCGTCATCTTTCCAGAAAATTTCGTATCCTAACCAGGCAAGTCCTCCAACGATCATGACGATAGCAAGCCAATAAGCAATTCTAATGGTTATAACAACAGCAATTACAACGGCCAAATATTTGCCCAATCTAGCTAGCTTTCTGCCCCATTTTTTTAGTTTACCTTCAGTTTTTTGATGCTTCTGGGTTTGATGAAATTGTTGTTCTTCTTTATAAATTTCCGTTTCGATTTCCCGGAGTCGAAGGTCTCGCTCCCGTTGCTGGAGTTCTCGTTCTCGAAGCTCAAAGTCTTTAGATTTTTGTTCTTTGGAATTCATCAGATTTTCCTTAGTTGACTGCAAATTTACTGCTTGACTGACAAATCTAGTCTGATGCTTCTGTAATGGCTTGACAGTACCCACAGGGGTAGTTTTATGATTAGTCTTTAGCTACTATAGCAATTCTAAATTGAGTCAATATAGCTCATAAGTATGATAAAGGCTATAGTTTTTACGAAAACCTCCTTTCACTAAGCGTGCTGAGTAAGACTTGTCACTTTTCACAACTAGAGAGGTTACAGTTAATAGGTTACAGTTATAGAGTGCCCGGACCATCTGGTCTGATTAACAGCAGAAGGTCTAATCTCCTCAGGACTTACTTAGGATTTCTTGAATCACATGGAAACTGAACCATTACAGGCCAATACAACACCCTTTTTCCATGTGTCCGTATTGAGTCAGGAATTAATTGAGGGACTAGCTATCTGCCCTGGTGGTCATTACTTGGATGCAACTGTGGGTGGTGGTGGACACACTAAGTTAATTTTAGCAGCAGCACCGGATGTGGAGGTTACAGCTATTGACCGGGATGCTAATGCGATCGCAGCCGCCAAGACCAGGTTAGCCAGTTATGGCGGAAGAGTTAATTTCTGGCATGGAAATTTTGCAGAATATCAGGCTAATGATAGGGTATTTGATGGTATTATTGCGGATTTAGGCGTCAGTTCAGCTCAGCTAGATTTACCAGAGCGAGGCTTTAGTTTTCGCCATGCTGCTCAGTTAGATATGCGGATGGACCAGAGCCAGTCTCTGACGGCAAAGGATATTATTAATAATTGGAGTGAAGTACGGCTAGCGGATGTTTTTTATAAGTATGGGGAAGAACGGTTATCCCGGCGGATGGCACGCCGGATTGTAGAGAAGCGTCCGTTTCAGACAACCACTGAATTAGCCAATGCGATCGCATCTTGTGTTCCCCCGAAATACCGCTATGGCAGGATTCACCCAGCGACTCGGGTGTTTCAAGCCCTAAGGATTGTGGTCAACCAGGAACTCGAGAGCCTCGAAAGCTTTCTCGACATTGCCCCCCATTGGCTTAAACCAGGAGGAAGACTTGGAATTATCAGTTTTCACAGCTTGGAAGACCGGATTGTTAAGCACAAATTCCGGGAGTTGTCAACGAATTGCTCACTATTGCGAGTGCTAACCAAAAAGCCAACTGTAGCACAAGCTGAAGAAATCCAGCATAATCCTCGTGCTCGCTCCGCTAAGCTCAGATTTGCAGAGCGACGAGAGCTGAGCATTCAAGAGTGATCCACTCAGCCCTCTAGTCTCGGGATGGGGCTGGTGCTAACAGTCCAGCCAAGGAACCCAAGGAACCAGTGCCAATCCCCACCAGGATATCAGGAACATCCTTACCCGCCACAGCTAGTCCGATGGCACCTGTGACAGTTACCAGCATGGTACCGCCCAAGGCACTGACCACAATCCGGTAAATCCAACGGTCTGTTTCTAGAGGTGGACCAAGCCTACGGATAGTTTCTACTGGGTCTCTCTTGATTTCTTCTGCAAGTTCTGGATCTTTAGATACCCGTTCTACTAGTTCATTCATGGATTTAACTGGTTTCATCATAGTGAGTTTTTTGTGAATCTAAAACTAAATACAGCTCCATTGGTCTGATTTCCTGATGTTTAGGGATTAGACTTCCGGGCAGTTGTCGGAAATTGGGAATTCGGAATCGGGAATCGGGAATCGGGAGTCGGGAATCGGGAATCGGGAATCGGGAATCGGGAATTGGGAATCGGGAATTGGGAATTGGGAATCGGGAATCGGGAATCGGGAATCGGGGAGAAGAATTGAGGCAAACAGTATGATAAAAGCGATCGAGCGACCTAGGGTTGTCACCCGATTACATCATCTCTCCACTCCCTCCAGTTAAACTACTACTGGTAGCAATGCGGGTAATGGTCTTTAAAAATTAAACAGACAAAGGGATA
>NZ_JAAHHS010000228.1 GCF_010692395.1 Moorena sp. SIO3H5 | reverse complement strand
TAGAGTGGGCATCCTGCCCGCTCGAAAATATAGCGATGCAGCGCCGACCTGCGGGGGTTTCCCCCATGAGCGACTGCATCAAGACATTGAAACTGGCAAGATGCCAGTTCCACGCCTGATGCCCATTCCACCAAGATGCCCATTCCACAGGTGCGACCCAAGGGCGATTTACTCGCCCATTGGAAAGCGCACCTACTCTTAAAATCATTCCATTATTAAGCAACGCTGGATTTTCTCCCTGTTCCCTGTTCCCTGTTCCCTGTTCCCTGTTCCCTGCTCCCTCCTCCCTGCTCCCTCCTCCCATTAGCCCAAGACGAAAGTACCTCACTGAATTGAAAACCGCTGTATATAGTATAGTAATAATTGCCTAAGGATATTGGTAATACAGTTTATTCATTAGTGATTGCTAAGGACTAAGGAATAATCACCAATGACCAAGCACCCGGAATGATAAGTATTCATCGGGATATAATTATATCACAAGTTGCCCACTGTAATTGTTTATCTAATTTTTTTATGCAGGTAGCACTCCAAAAAATTTCTAATTCTGAAATCTTTCAGAATACAGTTTTGAGCGTAATAATATTGGCTAGCATTATAGTAGGTCTGGAAACCTATCCATCATTTACAGAAAAGTACGGCACTATTGTCAATTTTCTAGAACATCTAATATTAGGTTTTTTTATTGCTGAAATTTTTATTAAGATAGGTGCTGAAGGTAGTCATCCATGGAGCTACTTTAAAAATGGCTGGAATCTATTTGATTTATTCATTGTTGTGGCTTTACTATTGCCCATTGATAATCAATATTTTATAGTGCTACGTATGCTTAGGCTGCTGAGAGTATTTAGGCTAATCTCTGCTTTGCCTCGCTTACAAATACTCGTCCGAGCTCTACTCAAAAGCCTACCCTCCATGGGATATGTATTTTTGCTTCTCTGTATTTTGTTCTATATTTATGGGGTAGCGGGAACCTTTTTATTTGCTGAAAACGATCCCATTCACTTTTCTTCCTTACCCAAATCTATCTTGTCTCTATTTCAAGTAGTAACCCTAGAAGGTTGGACAGATTTGATGTACATCCAAATGTATGGCTGCGAACGCTATGGTTACGATGGTATAGAAGCACTTTGCACAAATCCCTCAGCTTTACCCCTGGTTGGTGTCATTTTTTTTGTGAGCTTTGTGATGTTGGGGGCGATGATTACTATCAATCTGTTTGTTGGAATTATCACCAGCAATATCAGTGATAGTGTCGATGAATTCAAGCAGGAGCAGGATAAAAAGTTGGAGAAGGTGATCAAGGAGCAGAATCAATTTAGCAAAGTGTCCAGAGTTGAAGGTCAGTTATTAGCAATTCAAGAACAGTTGAAAGATATGCATAGTTCCTTAGAGCGTATCCGAACAGATATTTCTGATTATTGAGCGATTATTGATCACTTTTAATCGATTTCAGTAGTTTTGAGGTGATTCGAATCACTATCATTGATTTCTTAGTTGCTCTTGAATTGAAGCTGATATCACCTAATTTTTAATATACTTATCGAGTTCGAAAAACTCAATCAATTCTTCAAAATTGGTGTCATTAGCGGTAGGAGTTGATAATTCAATAGCTTGAATTATGGTTGGATTCAAATACTTAAAAACATCATGGATTAAAACCGAAATTGCTTCGGCGGTCAACCCTTTAAGTTCACGAGCCAATCTAGCCATTCGTCCCTTAGCAAAATTGACTTGAAAGCGAGTCCTTTTCAGGAGCCGTTGTCTAAAGTTTTCATAAAGCGTTTGTTTATCGATAGGTTTATAAGATGGAATATCTTGATTCAAAATTATTGGGATAATATCAGGATTTTCTTCTAGAAATAGCAAACTGCCTTCCTGGTTAAATGCTTCAATCCCTTCCATTCCCAAAGTGCCTAAATCAGCCAAAGCAATAATCTGAGCTACCAGAGATAGTTTTTTATCAGAATAGTAGAGGTCAGGTTGGTAAATTGTATTATCTAAACTATCATACCAACAAATGGTAGCATTAATGGCTTCTATAATGATTTGTAAATCTGAATCGGTAAACAAGGTCAGATGGTTAGAAGTTTGCTTGCTTATCCATTCATTCTGATTTTTGATGTAATTCAAAAGCTTAGTAATTGTAGCGGCTTCGCTCACACCACTTTCTCGCCGTCTAGAAGTATGGGGTTGGATTTGAGGGAGAAATTCTTGCACCATATCGTGAGCAATGGCGCACAGATCGATTAACTGTTTCATTCTGCTCAGATAGTCTGGTGCTATATCATTGTCCAGACAAGCTTCCCAATAGGGTCTGATGGCTTGGAAAATCCGATCAGCCCTACGCTGCACTCCCTTAACATGGTCACAATTATGATAGTAAAGCTGTTTTCGCTCCGTTTCTTTTTCCATTTCCAACAGAGCAAAGGTTTTCACCCTAGTGACGGCTTCCACAAAGGAGCTAGGAAGCTGAGCTAAATCATCAATTGATTGGTGTAATAGATACTGATTATCCTGATTTATTTTATTCATGATAACTATCGGTTTTAAATACCAAAAATTGATTGAATACGTTTGCGAATTTCCGCGAAAGGAGTTTCGTCTTCCTCTGTAGCACTGAAGGTTATTCCTAAGCGTTCCAATGTCTCTTGACGTTTGGATAATTCTTCAGAAATTCGGTCAGCTAATTCTTCGTGCTTAGCCAATAGACTTTGTAAATTGTCTCGATCCACCACAAACAGCATCGTCTCTTCTAGGGTACGAAGAGTAGCAGTACGGGGAGTACCCATCAGCAGAGACATCTCCCCGATAAACTCCCCAGACTTACGGGTAGCGACTCGTTTTCCAATCGATTCTACAAAAACTTCCACTTTTCCAGATAGGATAATATAAAATGAGTCCCCTGGATCGTTTTCCCGACAGATGGTTTCGTAAGCTGGGATAGTTTTCCGATAACCCTCCTCAATGATATGTCGCAGTTCGATATCGCTACAGTTTTCAAAATAACTTACTTGCCGCAATAGATCTGCCAGCATCCAGGGTTTAGGGGATTCAGACTTGGGTTTGGGTTTCGCTGTAGTTGATTGCTTGTGGATTGAGGAGGAGCGATTAGTTCCCCCGGGGGTTTGTAATTGCCGAAACAGGGAGACTAAGGCTTCTGGATTGTGAATACGCAAGTTTCGCTCAGGGTGGCCGGGTTCGATGTGACGCGATCGCAATTCAGTATCAATCAGATAATACAAAGCACTTTTAATCCCTTGGCTCTCTGCTGGTTTATCGATCCAAACCAAAAGCTCAAAATCCATCCCTTCCTCTCCATAGCCCTTGAACCAAACCTGGGGAGAGGGAGAAGATAAAACTCGAGGTTCTTGGCGGGCAGCCGCTAACAGCAGCTCTGTGATCACAAGGGGATCCAATTCATCGGGAAAATTTATTGGAATTTGGAGACGACTTGTAGGGTCTTCGTAGCTCCAGTTAATGACATTGTTTTGGACAAAACTGTTATTTGGAATAATAACACAAACGTTGTGAATGGTTCGTATTACTGTAGAGCGAATCGATATTTTTTCCACAGTTCCTGACAGATTATCGATTTCTATATAGTCTCCCACTTTAATCGGTTGATCAAGCAGGATAGTCAGACCACTGATAAAATTACTAGCTAGATCTTGTAGTCCAATTCCAAATCCAATACCGAGAGCACCAGCAAAGATTGCTAAAGAACTTAGGTTAATCCCCGACGTTTGTAGAACGATTAAAAACCCTAAGATACTTAGAATGTAACCGATAATAGAAGCGAGGGCTTCGCGAGTACCCCGATCCATCCTGAAACGGCTCAGTAACCAATGTTTAATCAGAGCTTTGATGGTACGGGATATCAGAATAGCGATGATACATAAAAACAGTAATTTGCCTAAAAAACTCAGAGAAAAGGCTTGGTCACCAAATTCAAATAGCTTGGCGGTAAACACCTTAGAAATGGCATTCCCGAGTTTTTGTATCTGTGTAATAATCCAAGTCATCAGAAGTTTTGAACAGGGAACAGGGGATGAGTGTGGGGAGTGTGGCGAGTGTGGGAAGTGTGGGAAGTGTGGGGAGAGGGGGAAGAGTATGGGGAGAGGGAAGAAGTAGTTTTAGAAAATTTGGTATCTTTAAATATATTTTTTCTCATTTTTATCCTACTTCATGCTCTGTTGACAATAAGCATGCACAGACATCAGCCATTTTTATCAACGTTTATGGCTTAGTTCAACACTTCTGGTAAGTAGTCGGACATATAGCAATTCTACGACTTGTGAGGTACAAATATCTGGGTTTTAGGGAGCAGGGAGCAGGGAGCAGCGATGCAGCGCGGTCTTGGGGGTTTCCCCCATGAGCGACTGCATCAAGACGGGAGCAGAGAAGAGGCAAGAGGCAAGAGGCAATAGGCAATAGGGGTAGGGTGGGCAAATCATCAACCATTAACCAATAGATCCGTTATCATGTCCATTTGCCCACCCTACTGCTGAGTAACAATCTCAGGAGCAGAAGCATAGAATGTGGCGTAGCAGGGGTAGGGTGGGCAAATCATCAATCATGTCCATTTGCCCACCCTACGTTATGCAGCTCCTTTACTACTCGCCGTCAGCTAATATACTTGATCATGAGACCCTAAATTAAGCAACAAAATAGTCGGGTAGGGTGGGCAAATAATGAGAGTTTGGTAATTTTATCAGTTATCATGTCGATTTGCCCACCCTACGTTATGCAGCTTTTTATATAATCATTATTCTAATTACAATTAGACGTGAATTTATTTTTTTTGTATAATAATTTTTGATAAATCACCAGCCCAATAATTACCAGCCCAATTATAGTTAATGGGGAATAAGCACGTTTTTAGGCATACTAGGTTCGAGCTTAGCCGTAACTTGTTATGGGTAATTAGTAATTGCTCCAATTATAGCACTTATCATACTTATGAGGTATTTGCAAGGCGTAGGGTGGGCAAATCATCAACCATTAACCAATAGATCCGTTATCATGTCCATTTGCCCACCAAACCTGAATGTGGGGTAGGGTGGGCAAATCATCAACCATTAACCAATAGATCCGTTATCATGTCCATTTGCCCACCCTACTTTATGAGCTCCTTTACTTCAGCCTTCTGCCTTGCTTTCGGCGCTTAGTATAACTATTCAACCGGACATGATATCATGTCCATTTGCCCACCCTACGTTATGCAGCGTACGCACTGACGGCTGACCGCTGACCGCTGTTCGCGAAGCACCGATCTAGTAGCGCATATGCTTACTTTGTGCCATAGCCTGAGTATTGGCGCATAGAAGGTGGCTGAAACCCAATAACAATATCATTTTTGGGAACGTTCATATTAACCAGATCTTGACCAATATCCCATTCAGTATTGTTATTCTGAATCCAGATTTTGCCATTTTTAATCTCTAAATGAACTGAACAGCCATAAACTCTTTCTTTCTTGTCCCAGCCGATGGCCATTACTTGATAATGGTCGTTTTCCGTATCAAAAATGCTATGAATTTCAATGTCACCATGAGACGGTTTGTAACTGGCATATTGATTCAGTAGTTGCTTGATTATGCTGCGATAAATTTGAAGCTTTTCTAGTTTTTCCATGATACAATTACCTCATTATCAATGTCATAACTTAATAGGCGTAGGGTGGGCAAATAATGTTTGAAAGACCATTGGATTAGTTATCATGTCGATTTGCCCACCCTACTACCTACTTTTCGCTTCATAACTTGGGCGACTTGACCGTATCTTTCTCCAGTTAACCCTTCTAATGTATCATGTTCAATATCCTCATCCTGTCCTAATTTACTCGTCCATTTTCCGTTTAATAGTTGTCTAGCAACATGAGTGGGTTGATCAGTTAACATGTAAATGGCTATTTTTTGATAATTTTCTTCTAAATCAGGGGTTTCACAGATTACATAACCAAGAGTTTCAAAAGCTTTAATAAAAGCCAATAGTGTCTCAACTCTTGGAACATTAACGGGCCAATAACTCTCTTTCATTGGATCTGGCCACCACCATCTTTGAGTATCTTCAGCCGCCCAAGCCACACAATTATAGTCAATTGTATCAGCACTGGTAACGTGATAATTTGTAGAGATTAAATTCGGATAATCCCTTTCAATCCATTGTCTGACCTGCGATAACCACGCCTCATTCCCTACCATTTATAACCGTTACGGAGTCCCCAATTTAGCCATGCTTCGATCATTTTTTGAGTATTCCCCTGATGTTCTTCTTGAACAGGATCTTCTCTAGTAATGGATTTTAAAGCCCAAAACCACCGTCCTGATTTTTGTTCAAGTTCCCTTAATAATAACGGAATTGCCTCTTTTCCCATGCCAATTATTTGTTGATAAGCAGGATGCATAGCTGCTTGAGTGGTTGATGAAATTCCTCTGGTTTCTTCCCGCCACTGGTGAACAAGTTGCCTAAACGTTTGTTCGATATCTTCTTGAATTAGGGACATTTTATCTCCATTTTGTGGTTGTAAGCTATTCAGAATTTAGATTGGGATACCTAAATTGCTCAAAGGGAACAGCGGATCTGGGAACAGCGATGCAGCGCGGCCAAAGGGGGTTTCCCCCATGAGCGACTGCATCAAGACGGGAACGGGAAAAAACCAATTTAAATGCCCATCAGCTTATAATATCATGTCCGGATAATTAGTTATAAAAAACTTTATCCCTTGATACCTTACTCCTTTACTTCTGCCTTCTGCCTTCTGCCTTGCTTTTGCGTCTAGCGATCGCCTTTGGCGCGGCAACGCCTATCGCATTCGGAGCGGGTAGGGTGGGCAAATACTAAACGGAAGGCAATTTTATCTCGAACCCAAGACCATTTGCATAACCATTCAATATCCGCGATTGGCCGTAGGCCACGCTACGCGAACGCACTCGGTTGGTGTGTTGGGAGAAGCGTACGCTATTATTCTCCCCAAGCACTTAAAAATTCTACTTGATTTTTCATGTCTTCTGCTGATTTAGTGGCAATTATCCTTAAAATCCGCCGCATTTGTTCACCAATGGAATAGTTTTGAAACCCTAAAATAATCCCTGAATGCTCTTGTTTTTTATCGATAAAATTAGTATGAATTCTATAAAAGTCTCGGGCATTAAAGCTATAAATTACACGCTGATGGTCATAGGCCCATTGTAATTGTTCTTCATCGCTACGGGACAACATTTGAGCTTCCCCTGTCGAGACAACATTCACGTTGCGAAGACGCAAGGCCGTTATCAGATCGCTATCCATGCTATCTTCATCTAAATAAAGACGAATTTGTGTCATTTTTAGGGTTTGGTTGCCTGATAATGTTGTTTGGCGAGTTCTTCATAGGCGGTTTGTTCGGCTGCTATATCTTGGTCAATTTCGAGACGGTTAGCATGATAATACGTTAATGCAGCATAAATTTGAGTGATTGTTAGGTGATTTAATCGTCTGGCTATTTCTTCGGCGTTGTTACCTTGATTATATAGACCAGCAATTCGGCGCACAGAGGTTCGAGTTCCTGCAATGACTGGACGATTACTATTGGCATCAGTTGTGATCAGTTTGCCAATGTCGGTAAGGGTTGCCAAGGGGTTTCTCCAATAGATATGGGGGGTTTTCCCTTATTTTAAAATATAGTGCGATTGGCCGTAGGCCACGCTACGCGATCGCATTCCGTCGGGTAGGGTGGGCAAATCATCAACCATTAACCAATAGTCGGGTAGATCGCAATTCGATCGGGTAGGGTGGGCAAATACTGTACCGAAGGCAATTTCATCATCAATCCTGACCATTTGCCCACCCTACTTTATCCGCGTACTCCGGCCCATTTGCCCACCCTACTCGCTTATCGGGATTAAACTGAAACAGAGGATGCTCGCCACCATCAATATCTCAATATGTCGAACTATCGCCGTTCTTATGTGCCAGGAGGAGTATTTTTTCTGACTTTAGTCACTTATCGCCGTATTCCTCTATTTTCAGATGTTGAGAATATCTCTCGGTTACGGAAGGCGATCGCAAAAATGCGGACAGAAAAACCCTTTGACATCACAGCAGCCGTTGTGTTACCGGATCATCTTCATTTTATCTGGTCGTTACCACCGGATGATTCTAATTATTCTATGCGAGTGTCTCGGTTTAAGGTGTTATTTACCCGCTCTTTACGGGGAAAACGCTCATTTTCGGTAGATGTTTCCCCTTCTCGTCGTAAGCATCGAGAAAGCAATGTCTGGCAACGTCGGTTTTGGGAGCATACAATTCGTAATGACCATGATTTACACCGACATATAGATTATATTCACTATAATCCGGTTAAGCATGGTTTGGTGTCTTGTCCTCATTTGTGGGAATATTCCAGTTTTCACAAATGGGTCGAGCGAGGCAGGTATGAACCCGATTGGGGGTGTTGTTGTGGGAGGAATTTACGACAAGTTCTAGATTTTCGCGATTTAGAAGATTTTGCAGGGGAGTAGGGTGGGCAAATTCTGAATGTGGCGTAGGGTGGGCAAATAATGAAAGTTTGGCAATTAGTACAGTTATCATCTCAATTTGCCCACCCTACTAAATTAAGTAGTCGGGTAGGGTGGGCAAATCATGAAAGTTTGGCAATTAGTACAGTTATCATCTCAATTTGCCCACCCTACAAGATCTACAAGATCAGCGATCGCACTGAGTAGGGTAGGGTGAGCAAATAATGAAAGTTTGCCAATTTTATCAGTTATCATCTCAATTTGCCCACCCATCTTTATCAGCGTAAGCTTTCTTAAAGGGATTTTCAAAAACCGGTGATAGTCGGGTAGGGTGGGCAAATTATGATAGTTTGGCAATTAGTACAGTTATCATCTCAATTTGCCCACCCTACAAGATCAGCGATCGCACTTTCACCATAGTGCATCGCTCCAGGTCGTTGTACTTCTCATAGAGCCGCCCAAGTGACTGTATTCCTTATTTCTCTACTCTTCCATTTCTTCTTCTTCATAATACTCACTTTGCAGCACCTCATATCGACTCGCTTCTTCCTCTAGCTTCAACATCCAATTGAAGAGGTTTTCATCTATTCGTTTTCTGAGAGTTTCTTCGGCTTGAATCGCTAACAGTAATTCGGCAAATGTTGTTATCCGAGTATTATCTAACATCTTCTCTCGCACTTCATCCTTTACAGGAGACCAACTTAACCGAGCCTGAGCGCCTTGTTTTGGGATACTCGCACTAAACTTATTTTTTCCCTTCTTTTTCACAAATATCGGTTTTAATGAATTTGGTATCCACGCATTTATATCACTTGACAGTTCGTTTTCAGACACCCCGTCGGCTAGCTGAATATCGAATCTTTCGGCAATCTCTCCATAGGATACTTTGTAGTTATTTCGGTTTATCTGCACATTAACTAATAATGTTTCCTCAGCGTTCAAATCCGATGCCTTATTACTCATCTCTTTTTCAATCTCACTCCAGATAATCACGTTCATTGACCTGGACATCGGTACTAGATTCAAACGGCTGCCCGCATTTTCTGATATATCTTCACCCCTCACAAATAAATGATTTGGGATTATATGCCCTCCTTCATATGCCTCATTAAGGTTTCCAGTTCTTATGTAAAACTCATCTCTCCCGTGATGTCCTATCTCCGTTTGAACTTCTGTTCGCAATGGGGATAATTCACCTTTCGACTTCTTTTCATAATCTAAGTGCGCATAAACTTTGCTTGGATAACTCAACTGAGCTCTCTTGCTCTCGTTCATGATAAGATTTATCTCATCCCTTAATTGATTTTGGTCATTAATATTATTGAATTTTTTCCAATCCAAGGCGCTTACTAGAGCCTCTCCTGGTGCTTTGACTAATTCGGTTTCGCTGTCGAATTTTATAACTTTTCTTTGTATCACCGGGGGCTGATTTGAAAAATTTCTGTTGCTTCCCAACCGCTTCCCGTCCATGTTTTTTTGCCATCTATTTCCCACTTCGGTGTTTAGTACCTCCCTCCCCATTTCATCAGCTTCTCTCTCCAGACCCTGTTCATTATTCAAATTCAATTTCCACAACGACTGCATATGGACTTTCGGCTTCACCCGCCCCTCCTTCTGCTGCACCACATGCCACGCCTCATGGGGCAAATGCTTCTCCTGCCCCGGCCCAACATGTATCTCCGTCCCCTGTGCATACGCCAATGCCTGCAATTGTGCCGGTTTTTCCGAGTTGTAATGAACCCTCACATCATCCATCGAATAGCCAGAGAGGTTCTCTATGCCCGCCTTGAGCCGATCAGGCAAGCCGGTTTTGTTTTCTTTTTTGCTACTCTCTGCCCTATAGCTTTCGCCATAGGTCACCGAATCCCCCGTCAACGGTTGTGCTGCTCGCTGCACCATAATCCTTTTCGGCTGCACTACCAATTGCCCACCGTTATTCGCCCCTTGCCAGCTTCTCTCTCCCGGCTGTCCAAAAGTATACATCCCTTGCAGCCCCATTTCTCTCCTTCCCCTTTCCGGTTGGGTTACTCCTGATTCTAAGGTGCGCATCACCTTCGCACTCATACTTCCCCATTCCCCCACCGCATCTTCCGCGTTCCACTCCCTTTCCTCTGCATCCAAAATTTCTCTTATACCTTTCCGTCTTTCGTCTTTCTTTTTTTGAGCTATTGACAACGAGGTAGAGTGAGAATATTTCGGTTTATAGGTATGAGTAGTGCGCATAGCTATTTCCTTTTACCTTGTACCCTATTAGAAAACAATATCAGTCGATCCCACCGTCAAAATGGAGCGCGACATGGCACCCCTTTCTCAAACCAACTGGTATCACACTAATTTTAGATCTCTGTTACAAGAAATCGATCGAGTTCGTAACTATTTATAAAACTACATAGAAGGTAATATAAATCAACAACTCGTTACTGAATTTGTTGACGATACTTCTGCCCTGGCTGAACTTTGTCTCCTCTTCAATCTAACCCCAATTGAAAGGGATATCCTGCTAATGTGCGTGGGCATGGAAATAGAACCTATGTTCCAGTCTTTGGTGGCCATTGCCCAAAAAAATCATCCTCACAAAAACTATCCTAGTCTTTGTTTAGCTATGGACGCCCTGCCCGGAGCCAGTTGGGATGTCCTTTCTCCCCAAAGCCCTTTATTTTACTGGCAACTGCTCCTGATAGAGCCACGAAATATCCTAACCAAGTCCCCCCTCTATATTGACCAGCGTATCCTCTGCTTTTTGTTAGGATACGATACCACAGACCAGGAATTAGCAGGAAATATCATACCCCAACCGCCTCAGACTAACCCGGTTTTTTTGCCTCCCTCTCAGTTAAGTATAGGGTCGCAATTGATAAGCATTTGGTCTGGCAGCGAGGGGAGAAATAGCTATCCCGTTGTGCAATTATCTGGCTCGGATCGAACCACTAAATACCAAATTGCCTCCGCCACTTGTCAGGATTTGGGGTTAAAGTTACACACTCTCGACCCTGCCGCTCTGACCACCAAGCCCCAGGAAGTTTACCAACTCGCGAAGCGTTGGCAAAGGGAAGCCAAACTTAGCAATAGTGTCCTGTTTATTGACTGCGATAGTTATAATTTTTCTGAGCCAGGGCGGGAGTATGCTCTGAGCAAATTTATTGATAGTAACAATACTCGTTTAATCCTCAGCAGCAATGACCGAAAAATTGACTGTCAGCGGACTGTTGTAAACCTAGACATCCCCCCTTTGAGCCACCAGGAACAATATGACCTGTGGGAATACCATATAGGGTCAGCAGCCGCAGAACTTAACGGTCAACTTGAGCGCATCGCCGTACAGTTTAACCTCAATACTGCTACTATTCAAGCCGCCTGTGATCAATTCAAAATTCAAAATTCAAAATTCAAAATTCAAGAGTCCCCACAGTCTACTCAATTATGGGATATCTGCCGCCATTTCGCCCGTAATCAATTAGACCACTTAGCGCAACCGATCCATGCTACAGCTACCTGGGACGATCTCGTTTTACCAACCCCACAACGGCTGCTTCTTGGGGATATTGCCACTCATCTCAGACACAAGTTTAAAGTTTATCAGCAATGGGGTTTCGCCCAAAAAGGCGACCGGGGTTTGGGCATCAGCGCCCTATTTTACGGGGCGAGCGGTACTGGTAAAACCATGGCAGCAGAGGTATTAGCCAACGAATTTCGTCTGGATCTTTATCGCATCGACCTAAGTCGAGTAGTCAGTAAATATATTGGTGAGACCGAAAAGAATCTGCGGCGGATCTTTGATGCAGCTGAAACTGGTAGTGCAATTCTGCTGTTTGACGAAGCCGATGCCCTGTTTGGTAAGCGTACCCAAGTTCAAGACAGTCACGACCGCCACGCTAACATCGAAGTCAGCTATTTGCTGCAACGCATGGAAGCCTATCAAGGGTTAGCTATATTGACCTCCAATTTCC
>NZ_JAAHHS010000227.1 GCF_010692395.1 Moorena sp. SIO3H5 | reverse complement strand
AGAAAATACTGTTTCATTGGTGAGATACCCCGCCTCTTGCATGCCCTCAACTCGGGGTCTTACTGCTCTTGCTCCTGTAGCAATTACTGCTTTCTTAAACTTGAGGGTAGTATCGTTTACTTCAATGGTATCATCACCAGTAAACCGACCATTTCCTAAAAATATATCAATACCATAGGTATCTTTGAAGCGTTGAGCAGAATCGTGATGGCTAATCCCTGCCCGTAGCCGACGCATCCGTTCCATCACTGCCGGGAAGTCTACTTCAATATTATCTGGAACTTTAACCCCAAAGGCTCCTGCATTGCGCATCTCAGCCACTACCCGAGATGACCGAATCAAACACTTGGAGGGGACACAACCTACATTTAAACAATCCCCACCCATCAAATGCCGTTCAATCAACGCCACCTTCAAACCAACACCGATACCTGCTGCACCTGCTGCTGTAACTAATCCAGCTGTACCAGCACCAATTACCACTAGGTCATAACAATCAACAGGTTTTGGATTAACCCAATCCCCTGGATGAACGTAGTTAACCAACCTCTGGTTATACTCGTCCATAGGTGGAACAATAACTCTTTGGTATTGAGAACTTGACATTTATAATAACTCCTTTGATAGTTCAAAATTAAATTATTTTTTTAGGGAGCAGGGAATAGGGAGCAGGGAGCAGGGAGCAGGGAGTAGGGAATCGGGAATCGGGAGTCGGGAGTCGGGAATCGGGAATCGGGAATCGGGAGTCGGGAGTCGGGAACAAAAATTCACGGATCTCTATAACCTTTAACCTTCTAACCTTTAACCTTCAACTTCCTAACCTTTAACCTTCAACTTCCTAACCTTCAACCTTCAACTTCCTAACCTTCAACTTCCTAACATTCAACCTTCAACTTCCTAACATTCAACCTTCTAAACTGTCTCTTTGGAAACGCTTTTGTCTAAAGCTTTCTTAGCCACATTAGTGACATAAAGTGTGACCGCAACAGTGGCGATAAAACCAATAATCCGAATTGCCCACTGGACAGTAGGATTGGTGGGTGCGTCACCACCACCGATCATGGCCAGGTCTCCAGCCAGAGAACCGATGTAAACGTACATGACTGTTCCTGGAATCATGCCAATGGAGCCTAAGACATAGTCTTTCAGAGAAACCCCAGTTAGACCATAGGCATAGTTTAAGAGATTGAAGGGAAATACAGGAGAGAGTCGAGTCAATAGCACAATTTTGAATCCTTCCTGACCTACCGCTTCATCAATAGCACTAAACTTGTCATTGCCAGCAATTTTTTGAGCAATCCAGTCCCTAGCTAGATAACGCCCAACCAGAAAAGCAGCCGTAGCTCCGATAGTGGCTCCGATGAACACATAGATTGAGCCTAAGAAAACACCAAATACTACCCCAGCCCCTAGGGTTAGGATAGACCCAGGCAAAAATGCTACGGCAGCAATGATATAGATTCCGATAAATGCGATCGCTCCGATGGGTCCTAGACTATCAATCCACTGTAAAGCATTGCGCAATATTTCTTGAGGATTGAATCCTCCACTACTAGCGGATTCCTGTGCAAAACTAGGCTCAGCATGTACCACCAGTACCATCACCATTGCCAGTAATGTTAATGAAACTAACTTTAAACCCTTCATGACCTTTCGGGGATGAGATTGACTGCTTCTTCTTGTACTTATCATGAGTTGGGACCGTTGCAATTGAACTTGAGACATAGTAATCAAATTATCTAGAGATTCTGGTTATCTTAAATAGCTTGTTTGGGGATGAAATTAACAAAAGTTTATAACTTTACAGGTAAGCCTTCAGCCTAGGGCGATCAGCTTTCTAGAGAGTGGCCAACAAACAATTGCAGTATCAATTGCTTGTTGATGATCATCATACAATAGTTTTGACGAGCTAAAGCTAGTGAAACTAATTGAAATTTAATAAGAATATTTTTGGTTGATTTTAAGCTTAAATTTAGCTGGTACTCAGTAAAAAATAAGCTTTATTAATAGAGCTAATCGGAAATCTTAAAAATTAGATATTAAAACAGACTTTTTTAGTTATAGCAAACAATTAACTAGTTCATCTAAATTAGAGCTGAATTTCGAGTTACATAGGGGGGGTTATAAGTTACAATTAATCAAGAATATTAGGTAACTATTGATTAACACTGCATCGACAGCTGGACTGACTTGCCGGGAAGAAGCAGATAAAGGATCTTGGACTGGTTATGCTTGAAGTCTTGATTAGGAGCCAGAAGTCAGCAAGAAGCCGTTGAGGTACAGGACTGAGGCCAAACTAGAGACGAAACTCTATCAGTAGTAGGGTAGATTAATCCCCGACTCTACAGGTAGAGCTACTGGGTAAGTCTTGGGAAACTTGATACTCCCTTGTGACAGATGAAACTTAAGTATAATGTTGCCCAAGCGAATTATACTTATTTAGCTTAAAGTATAATTTAACAGGCGTTAGTCAAGTATGTCCAAAACTTCCGGTGCGCGAAATAGTTTGGTGCCAGAGCCTGAATTGACTTGCTCTAAGATACCGGCGTTAACAAGTTTCTCAACATTTTGCTGTGCGGAGCGATAAGTGACATTAAGAATCTTCTGTGCTTTAGGAATGGTAAGGATGGGTGACTCAAATAGACTATCTGCTAAACGGGGCAATAGGGCTGACGCACGGGCTTGACTTAATTTATCTCGCCACCTCAGCTGTAAATCTTGTAACTTTTTTGAGCGGATCACTGCATCTTGAGATTGTTCTGTAACACCACGCAGAAAGAATAACAGCCAGTCTTGCCAAGCACCACGTTGACTGACAGCTAACATCAGGTCATAGTAATCTTGCCGATGACGCTCAAAAAAGGCACTTAGATACAGTAGAGGCAGTGGTAGTAATTTCCAATGTAATAGTAATAGAGATGTAATGAGTCGTCCGATACGCCCATTACCATCCAAAAAGGGATGTATTGTTTCAAATTGATAGTGAATTAGACCAATGCGAATCAGTGGTGGGTAGTCACACTCCCTGTTGAGATAGGCTTCGAAGTCTCTGAGAGACCCTGACATTTCTGGCACAGGGGGTGGAATAAAACGAGCATCTTCCATATTTCCTGTTTGTGGTCCAATCCAATTTTGGATGCGACGGAACTCTCCAGGGGTTGCGTTTTCACCACGGACACCCTCTACTAGACGTTCATGGAGTTCACGAATAAATCGTAGACATACAGGTAAAGTCTCAAGGCGTTGCAAACCGTACTCCAAGCTACGTACATAGTTAAGTACTTCTTTTGCATCAGATTTTGGATCAGATTTTGGATCAGATTTTGGTGGGGAAGGAAGAATACCAGG
The DNA here is from genome assembly GCF_010692395.1 of Moorena sp. SIO3H5. GTDB lineage: Bacteria > Cyanobacteriota > Cyanobacteriia > Cyanobacteriales > Coleofasciculaceae > Moorena. Next base: position 9,102 of record NZ_JAAHHS010000227.1, on the reverse strand, counting down.
AAGGGTTAGTTGTTCACTCTCGTAGGCATATAGGTTAGCAATATTAGTTTGGGTACCTTCGATACGAGACGATAGAACCGCCTCACGGCGAATGAATGGACTGATCAAAAGATTGGGATTAGCCATGCTACGTCCTAGTCCCGCAAGTTCCCCCAGAGCGAGAGCCGCCTCAGACATGCCATTGAAAATTTTTGTGTCCAGTTGCAGTGTAGGTGGCAGAGGATTGGGCACAAAGGCAAAGCAAGGTTTTTCATGGTGTCCTATTAATACTAGCCTCCCTGGAGAGCTATCCTCAAAGTCTTCTGGGTTCATAGTTTATTAATTAGTTATATATAAATAACTAAATCAGTGATCGTCTTTGTTGTCGATTAGCAATCAAGAGCGATCGCCTTTGGCGGAAGCTTCCGGAGCGTAGCGTGGCCTACGGCCAATCGCTTTTTAAGGTAGAGCGCAGCGGAGGCAAACAGGCAATCCTATTACATAGTCATGATAGTCAGGAGTTCCCCCAGCAACTCTACCTGTAGCGGTTTTTATTAATGCATCCTACTATTGATAGGGTTTGTTGACCAGTTTTGCCTAAGTCCTGTAGCTGTGACTACCTTTCCTTAGCAGGATTAGGAGATAGCAATCCGTATCGGAATTGTGAGAATTTTTGATGCCATATTCCCTGTTCCGGTGATCCGCTGTTCCCTTTACTACAGAAAGATACTAAAGGGTTGAACAAAATAACAACTATTTATTTTTATTTATTTTTTGCTCGATTTGCAAAACTTCAACAATATGTCTATACTTTCAGTAAAAGCTTGATTGACAAAACATGTACCTCACAACCATGAACCCTAAATCTGCTCATGAGGAGCTTATTATTTGGATCAAGACTCGGCTAGATCAAACCCAGCGAGAACTTGCTGAAGCCGAAGCAAACCTGGTTGAGGTAAAGGCTTTAGTGGAGCAAAAGCAGGCAAACGTTGCCTATTTTCAGGATAAGCTTGAAGCCGAACTATCCAGGAACGAGCTTGCAGCGGAAATATCGAGCGCCTTGGTGGAAGACCGTGAGGTCAATGGAGATATGTTGTCTGAACAAGCTCCCACTGAAAATCCAAGTGGCAATGTCGGTCAACCAACTTTTTTTGATGATGAATCAGAGGAGGAATCCTTTGAAGAAAATGAACGGGAAAACCAAGACGATAGGGAGAGTCACAACCGCAATCCCAAAGATATGCTATATCGTGAATTTAGAGGTAAAACATTAGGGGAAGCAGCAGAGATGATCTTAGATAGTTTTGCTTATCAGGTTACCCCAGAACAGATTGCCAGCAGACTATTTGATGCCAAATCTGATGATGAGCAACTGCGTGCTAAAAACTCCTTGTCTGCGGAATTGCGTCGAGGTGCAAAAGAAGGGAGGTGGAAGAAAGTGGGACGCGGTCTTTTTGCTTCTAATTCTTTCAAGGAGGAAGTAACTGATGAAGTTAATAACTAAAATTAATAACTAAGAGTTTTAGGTTCAGATCTCTTTTGCCTGGAAAATTCTCTCATATCAGGAGTGATCGAAATCGAAACCGTACTTGACCCAATTAACCCATAAAAAAGCTGATTCGCTTTTTGCTAACCTATATAAGAGACGTTTATTAACACCTGTACCTATTTCCCCATGTCTGCTAAGGATCAATTCCATGATCTAGTTAAGGATGCTCTAATCAATGATGGTTGGATCATTACTCACGATCCTTATCGCATTGATCTGGGTTTTACCGATATCTACATTGATTTGGGGGCAGAACGCCTGATTGGTGCTGAACGCAATAATGAAAAAATAGCTATTGAAGTTAAAAGCTTTCTATCAACTTCAAGAATTTCAGAATTCCATGGTGCAATTGGGCAGTTTATTAACTATCGTCTTGCCTTAGAAGATGAAGAGCCTGATCGAACACTTCATCTTGCGGTTCCTAACAATATTTACAGTGCTTTTTTCAGTTATCCCTTCATACAAAAGTCGATCAAGCGTAATCAGGTTCCTATTGTAGTTTATGACATTTCCCAACCCAGGATTAATCAATGGATAAACTAGAGGTATATCGACAGCACATTCAGGACTTGCTGAAAAAACGTGCCAGTATTAAGTCGGCGAATCCGGCCATCGAAACCCAGCTCATTTTTGATACGGAACGGGATCATTACCAGATGGTTCATACCGGTTGGAAAAATAACACCACCCGTATTTATGGGTGTTCTGTACATGTGGATATTAAAGATGGCAAGATTTGGATACAGCATGATGGGTCGGAGATTGCGATCGCAGATCAGTTAGTTGAGCTAGGGGTACCAAAGCAGGATATTGTGTTGGCCTATCAGGCACCCATCATGAGGCAGTATACGGAGTTTGCGGTGGGGTGAGCTGTTGTGCATTTAAACTGTATATTAGTCAAATCAAATAAAAACGATAGATCCTAGTCCTCTGTTGCCAATAGCCATGCATGCCTAAAGCCATTACTAAAACCTTGATCTGAGCTAACTATTCCTGTAGTAACCTAATGTTGTAACTTATATTAACCAGTGCTATCTATCATCTAAAACTTTTTCTTGATGCTAAGGCCAGCTAAGTAATTCATAGACTCTGCCATGATTGCCAATCCTCAGTCCCAGAAAATGACTGTCGAAGCTTACTTGGAATGGGAACCACACCAAGAACTTCGATACGAATTTATTAATGGTGAGATTTTGGCTATGACAGGTGGCAGCATTCCCCACAATGATATTGCGATTAATCTACTAGCTGCCCTACGTCCCCACATTCGTCCCAAAGGCTGTCGCATCAATATTGCTGATGCCAAAGTAAAGGTTACCGAATCTATCTACCGTTATCCAGATGTGGTGGTGAGCTGCGATCAGCGAGATAGAATAGCGATTAACGCGATCCAATATCCAAAACTTATCGTTGAAGTGCTCTCCCCCGGTACAGAAGCTCTCGATCGGGGCAAAAAGTTCCAAGAATATCGCACTATACCCAGCCTAGAAGAATACGTCCTGATCAGCTCTACCGAGATCAACGTCGAGATTTACCGGAGGGGCGAAGGGCGGTTGTGGCTATACACAGCATACCAAGCTGGAGATGTGATCACCCTCGAAAGCGTTGGTTTTGAGTTTGCGATCGCACTCCTGTACGAGGATATCCCACTAGACCGGTGAACTTTTAAAAGTAAGGTTTGCTGGTGCGATCGCCCAAGCAATGGTGAATACATTCGCTCTAGCATATAATCTTACCAGAAAAGCTTGCTGTTTCTTTTAAAATCTCATGGCAAAGGATCGTTTCCACAATGCAGTGAGAACTGCCCTAGAAAAAGAAAACTGGGTAATTACTGCCGATCCCTATCAACTGAGTGTTGGGGAAGTAGATTTTGAAATTGATCTTGCTGCAGAGCTAATCGCTGCGGAACGAGCAGGAGAAAAAATTGCTGTGGAAATCAAAAGCTTTATTAGCCGATCCCTTGTCTCCGATTTTCATACTGCCCTTGGGCAATGCATCAATTATCAATTTGCTCTAAATGAAGTTGATGGCCAACGTAATCTTTACCTTGCCATTCCTGAAACAATTTACCAATCTTTCTTCCAGCGACGTTTTGTACGATCAGTAATTGATAAGACTCAAATCAATTTACTTATCTATGAGCAAACTCAGGAGGTTATTCGGCAATGGCTGTAGAAGAATCTGTAGAACAATATCGTCAGTGGATTCAGGAATTACTGCTAGAACGAGCCAATCGTAAGCCCACCTTCCCGGAAATTGAAACCCAAGCGGTTTTGGACACCGAACGAGATCATTATCTGTTACTGCACACGGGCTGGAAAAATAACCGTCGCACCCACGGATGTAGCCTCCACTTAGATATCAAAAATGGTAAAATCTGGATTCAGCATGATGGCACCGAAATTGGCATTGCTACCCAATTGCTTGAACTCGGTGTTCCGGCTGAGGATATTGTCCTTGGCTTCCACGCCCCGAACATGCGTCAATACACTGAGTTTGCCGTTGATTAACTAGACTTCGGGCGTTGCTGAATCTTTCAATGAATAGCAGTAGAGTGGGCATCCTGCCCGCCCCAAAACATCGCCGAACAGGCAAGATGCCTATTCCACAGGTAGAGTGGGCATCCTGCCCGCGCCAAAATATCGCCGAACAGGCAAGATGACTATTCCACAGGATTTTTTCCCTGCTCCCTGCTCCCTGCTCCCTGCTCCCTGCTCCCTAAAACCCAGAAGTTTGTACTTCACCAATTAAAAACCGCTATATTAATAATAATCATAAATAACAATAGCAATTAAAGCCATGAGTAGCTCGAATCAAAAACACTATAAAAGAATCGGGAGTATCTATGATGATTTGTGGAGTTACTCAGAAGACTACATTAGATTTATGGGGTTAAAAATTATTGAATATTTACGCTTAACCTCAACAGATAGTCTTGTGGATTTAGGCTGCGGCACAGGGCTTTTCACCCAAGCCATTCCGAAGGAAATACAGTTAAATAATCCGATTATCTGCGTCGATCCTTCTGAAGAAATGCTCTCACAAATCCCCTTAAGCCCCCAATACCAAATTAGGGCAGTAGATGCGATTACTTTTGTCTCTGAAACCTCAGGTTATAATAAGGTCTATATGAAAGAAGCGATTCATCATATAGACAATAAAGAATTACTATTTAGTAGTTTGTTTGAAAAGCTAACTACTGGAGGAATTTTCTTGCTGATACTTCTGCCTCCAACTATTGAGTATCCTTTATTCAAGGCAGCTTTAGAGCGATATGAAAGAAGGCAGCCCAACTATAACGATCTAACTAGTTTACTAGAAAAAGTCGGCTTCAATGTCTCAGTTGATTTTGTTGAATATATTCAGTCAATTCCTAAAGAACAATACTTGAAAATGGTAGCAAATCGCTATATGTCCTTACTGTCATTCTTTGATGATCAACAGTTACAGGAAGGTCTAGCAGAAATCTCAGAAAAATATGCTCAACAATCTATCCTTGAATTTCCTGACCGTTTTGTTTTTATTACAGCAAGTAAGTAGTTAAGCGATAAGCACTCAGCCGTCAGCGGTCAGCAGTCAGCTTTCCATAACTAAGATTAAACGAATGCTTACTTGTTTGATTCAAAAGTTCTGTAGCGTCCTAATAGCCCATAAGCACATCAAGTAGCCTGCCTGTAGCGCATTAGCTGTTCGCGTAGCGTGTGCGTAGCACATAAGCTGATAGCTGATAGCTGATAGCTTACAGCGTTATGGATTTACCTTTCCTGCCAAAGATATAGCGATTTGCAACAGGTCTAGTTACCGGCCTAAACCAGTAGATGCGATCGCGCAGCGTGCGCGTAGCGCAATCGCATCAGCTCTAGCATTCAATCGCTTCAGTAATGTTGTATGGGAGAGATTGGGATCATCCTTAATAGTGACCAGACCAAAACTAATCGGGGGTGTATGACCGGGCAAATCTACCCAACGATACCAGGTATAACCGACAAGAGCGGGATGAGTCAAAGCCCTGGCTAAGGACTTAGCGCCATTACGCATCATCCGTGACCTTTCGGAAAACCCGTCTTCTGGTTCATCGGGTAAGGCTCGTTGAGTAAACCTGGTGTGTCCCCAACTAAACTCACTGTTGAGCACTGGCAATTTTGTAGCTTGGTAGTATAGGTCTATCCGCTCATACATGTTGTAGCGATAATTGTTAGCAGATACCACATCTACCCAAGGTCTTTTGATGGCGGAAAATACTGCATCAGAAGGAGGTGCCCCAAACCGACATCCCAGGATTAAATGGTTGTGGTCATAGCGGTGGATTGCTGCTGCAGTTTCCTGAAAATAGCGTCGAGCAAATTCTGCTTGAAACCCATTCTGATCGACTAAGTAGCCTTTAGAAACAATCCCTTGTTTTGTCTTAGTCCATTCTTTAATCGTGTCTCTAGATTCAATCGAGACCTGCCAATCTTTAGCTAACTGCTCTAGACTATTACCATGGCGCTTTAAAACAAAATCCCAGGCAGCACTATAGGCGGGTTTTTCTGGATTGAGGCTAAGGCAAAATTGCAGTAAGGATGGCTTGGAGAGCTTGGTGAGCAACAATTCTGAGTTAACCTTTCGGTCTCGTGTTTCCGCGTGTGCCCAATTGAGTTCATTGTCAGTAAAATATCCCACTAGCAGCTTACTACTTGCCACCGGTGCTACGATTTCCTTAGCTTTAGCATCAATCCCTTCAATCCATTTTGGATCAAACACATCCGGTAACTTTAGCTTCCTGTCATCAACCCTAAGTTCGCTGTCTGGAGCAGCTTTGACGAAATTTAGGATAACTGTGTAGGGCATACCCTGATCCCACAATTGAGGTGGTGTCCATGCTCCTAGGGCATTAAAATTCCAGCTCCGCAGCCGCTCAAAGGTAGCTTCCCGAAAGGCAGCGGGGTCTTGACCATATTTATCCTCGACAACCGGAACATAGGGGTCAGGATAGCCAAAGTTGACGGAGGTGACACCCCGGTAAAGGAAGGGTTTGCCATCCGGGTCAATGAACCACCAACGACCTTTGTGGGATTTACCAACTCGGAAAAAATCCTGCTGACCTACTACGGTTTCAGTCTTGATGCGTACTTGGGCAAGAGGACTAGCAGCTTGAGAGGCAAGAAGACTATTGGGTAGGGCAGAGCTCAGCAGTATGATCACTGCTGAGAGGATGAATAGAATAAATCGGGATAATACTTTCCAATGTCGCATTTCAGTTTTGTTAATGCCTGATTGAGATCCCCCATTATCCCCCTTAATAAGGGGGACTTTTGAATCTAATTCCACCCTTTGTTAAGGAAACCGACACCTTGTAAAATACTCTCGTATTTATTACTATTAGCTTACCATGTCTACCGAAGGTAATTCCCAGACTCAAACCACTACAGGTGCTGATGCGGTTGATGACGCGATCGCAAAGGGAATTGATTTAGATGGCTCCCCAATCCCGAAAGCTAAGTTAGACCTTTACACTCAAGTCATGGGGTTGGAAGCTCAACGGCAACGGAGCGGTGTCAGCAATACGATGAGATCGAGAATTGTGCGAATTGGAGCGAAGCACATCCCTCAAGCAGAGCTAGATCAAATGCTGCTCGATGCTGATTTTACCCCTCTTAAAGAGAAAGAGATTGCGTTTTACTACGGACCTAAGTAGGATAGCAAAGGGAATCGGGAGTCGGGAATCGGGAGTCGGGAATCGGGAGTCGGTAACAGCGATGCAGTGCTATTGCCTTTTGCCTTTTGCCTCTTGCCTTTCCCGTAGCGCTATAAATATTAATAGGGTCGGCGAATTGCTACACATCTGAGCTAATTCACCAACCCTATTTGCTAATAGCTAATAGCTGATAGCTGATAGCTGTTCGCTTACCAGCCAACACCCTAGACTAAGTTAATACTTACCTGCTCCAATACTGTAGAAACTGCTTGAATCAAAACTTGGGAATTCTCTGCCACAGTTGCAGTAATTTCCCTGGTCATGGGTAAGCTATCTACTACGATACCGGTACACAATAACATCATATAGAGAATTGAGTACTTAAACATAGACCGGGCAAGTTGATTGTCTTTAGGTTCCTTAAGCAGCAACCATGCTTTTTTGATAAAAATACTGCCCAAAAGAATAGCAACTATCCCATAAACCACCCCCGATTCTCCTAAAGGATAGATCAACAATAGGGAGGTGGGAACGACTAATAAGGTGTAATACCAGATTTGACGAACAGTAACCTCTTCACCGGCTACTACCGGTAACATCGGTATCCCAACTTTGGCGTAATCCTCGTGAATCATTAACGCTAACGCCCAGAAGTGAGGGGGTGTCCACAAGAAGACGATGATAAAGAGTAACCAAGGAGCCCAACTCAATTCTCCTGTCACCGCAGCCCAACCCACTAGCGCTGGAATTGCTCCTGCTGCACCACCAATGACGATGTTTTGGGCAGTGTGGCGCTTCAGGATATGAGTATATATGAGCATATAGAAGATAATGCCAGATAGCGCTAGTAAGGCACTAAGGAGGTTAGCGAAGACTGTTAGCAGGGTGAACGACAGGATTGCTAATGCGATCGCAAACAGCAAAGCATCACGAGGCTGCACTTTCCCAGAGGGAATGGGACGGTGGCGAGTGCGCAACATTTCATAGTCGATATCACGGTCATAGATGCAGTTGAGCACTTGGGCAGATGCTGCGGCCAAAGTACCACCGACCAGGGTAACTAGCAATAAGATGGGATCGACTTGTCCATCGGATGCCAACCACATCCCTGCCGCTGTGGTAATTAATAGTAGTGGAATGATTCGAGGCTTTGTTAGTTGATAGTAACTTTGAATAACCTCTCTTATGTTTTCATGTTGACGAGTTAAACTAGTCCCAAGCATTCAATTCACCAATTCCTTAGCTAAAAAGTCTTAAGTGTGAAGGATGTTCGTCCTTAGGGTTCCCTTAGAATAGGAGGAAGCATCAAGGATTAAGGATCAAGGGTGAAGTTTGAAGGATAACAACATAGGGATTGCTAAGTCACCAATTCATGGTATACTTCTTATGGTCTGATCCTTTCAAGTAGCATTGTTAGTAACAACAAGTAGACCGACAAGTAGACCAACAAGTAGATAACGGTCCCGAGATCATAGTTTCAAGATGTTTTACCCTAGCGGCTCAATGGTCTGATTCTATTTAGCTGATATACAACTTATAAAACCGGACTTGATAGTTTAATTGCCAGCTATCACACTGGACACGTCAGACTTAATCCTTCATATTTCATTCCTTCTCGCTTTGCTTCTACTGACTTTGACACTCCACACTTGTTCGGTCACGTAAGGCGAAGACTGTAAACCCTACCAGTACTCCTAATAACGCTGCTCCCACTGCTTGATGGCAGATAGTTAGTAGTTCCACTTGTAGCCTTAACCGGAAGGTAGCAACACCGAGGAGTATCTGTAAAACTACCAAGCTAGCAGCTAGATTAGCTAACTTTCGTAGTACTGGATGTAGGGCTGGTGTCCGGGATGCTATCACCACGACGGCGACAGTTGCTACAGTCGCTGGCACC
>NZ_JAAHHS010000226.1 GCF_010692395.1 Moorena sp. SIO3H5 | reverse complement strand
TACCACGAATCGAATCCCCACCTATCATCCGCAATAGCTGGGCTCGATCTTGCTCAGTTGGTGGTGGTACCGAATGCTCTACCCATTCCGCTTCACCCTGTGCCAAGCGCTTGGCCAGGTCTTCCACAATTCCAAAGGCATAAGGTAACGATTGCCTAATGCTGTCAATAAAAGCTTCTTGATTAACCTCACCCTCCTGTGCCTGCTTCAACAGCTCTGGAGTAATGTTAAGTGACATAGGCTTTTCCTGAATATCCCTAATGAACAAAATAGTTATCAGAGGTTCACACTTAGTTGGCTGAACCTCCCAGGGAACAGTATATGGTGATAATGATTATTTTTATTGTTAATAATAATCATTTTTAGTAAAGAAATATTACAATGCAGGCGGTTAGAGACGTACTATGCTATGCCAATGGGCTTGGTCAGTGTTGGGAGAATGCGACGCTACGCGATGAAGCGAAGCTTCCGCTAAAAGCGATCGCACAGCATCCTAGTACCAAAAAGATGACGCGCCAGTCAACTGACTTGCAATGCAGGCAAACTCTCCAGTGCTTGGGGAATATCTCACTGAAACTCGATCAAAAACTCCCCCCCTTCCACTCCAGCATGTTTATAGGTGCCGCCAGTTTTCGGTCTGTAAACCAGGCACTCGATCAAATTCCCGCTGGTTTGCAGTAACCATAAGAAGATTATACTGAAGCGCAGTAGCCGCTATCAAAACATCGTAAGCACCGATCGGCTGTCCTTGAGATTTGAGGATGGCACGGATCTGAGCCGCTTGTTGAGCTTCGGTGGTGTTGAAAGGAAGAATCCTCACAGAAGCAAGAAAGCTGGCGATGATCGGTTCAACTTTCTGAGCTTGTTGAGGATTGAGTGCCAAGCCATAGCGTAACTCCATGACCGTAATAACAGAAACAGCAATGTCCCTAGGTGGCGTTTCCTTGAGTCTGACTTGAGTCCCAACTTCACCTTTAATAAAGTCGCTAATGACACAAGTATCGAGAAGATATCGCATCAGAATAATTCCGGTTCACGAGGTGGCAGAAGTTGATCACGATAGGACTCGAAAGCCGGGAAATCAGGAATTCCTTCATAAGACAAGACGAGATCCGACCACTGGGGAATAGAGCTAGGTGCCGTTTGGATTAGCTGGCGTAACCCTTGCAGAACGAGGGTTTGGATTGGGACATTTAATTGAACCGCTTGGCGGATGAGGTCTTGTTCGAGATCTGGAGGTAGGTCGATGGTAATTTGCATAGGTCAGATTCTTGGTATTAAAGTTTTGAATTTTTATTGAAGTTGAGAAGCTTGCGCTCTATAAGGCATTATTGTCGGAAAGTTAGTTCTATGAAAAAAGTTCCTAACCTTACATATACGCAAATTAATGCTGCTCTGTAACCAGACGGATCGATAATGCTTCGTAAACGGAGTAGTCAGATTCTAAATGCTTCCCTCAAAGGCATTTTTAATGTAGCTTCGGTGGCAGAAGCGCACCACAGATCAGCTAATCCTACTTATGTTATCTATGATAGTGACACAAACTAGGTAATCTTGCCGCTAGTGGAGTACGACTATCGTGGAGTACGAGTATCAAAGTACCTGTGCTGGGATGATTGACAAGGGTTTACCTGCTATTTTAGCTTAGTGTTTGCCTAGGGGGTTAGAGTTTGCCCAGAAAGCTGAAGTTTCTACCCATGTTTGCCAGAGATAGGGTACAAGGAGAAGATGCTAAACCGATGATAGAGTATGACTTTTGCTAGTTTTCTCTACCTGTCTAGGCTACAGTTCCTTAATAGGCTTCTTGATCACTATCATTTGGTGCTTGTCCACTGTAGTACTTTTTTCGAATGATTTTAGGCTCTGGTAAATCAAATATGTCAGATCGATTACCTTCAAGAGCAAGATTTCTGGCAGTAACGAGCATGGGGTCATTTCTATTAACCTGGAACTCTTCTACAGCTTTAGGTTCAAACTGTCCCAAAATCAATAGATAGTTTTTCTGTAATCTTTCTGGTGGTTTAGATCTAAGAGCAATCTTTACTGCTTCAATATGATGGTTTTGTTTAAAGTCATTATATTTGTGTCCTAGATATAACCATGTTTCAGTTGCCATCAACTTTTCGGCAATACTAACTGAACTATCTAAACTAGTAGCAAATTTAACAATCAATTCCCATTCTTGAGCATAGATCTTTGGGAAGAAGCGCATTGCTCTGATTGTAACTGCTTTAAGATACTCAACAGGCTCTTCAAGGTTTTGATAATGTGTCAGTAAGCTTCTGATTTCAGCTAGATAGCCTTGCTTGGCTAGATTCTCCAGCACATTGATGGGATTGCGAATAATCCAATAATGTGTAAGTAAAATTTCAATCAGAGATTTAATTACATCTCTAAAACCTAAAACAGAAAGTTTGGTTAACGCAAATCGAATATACTTGATGAGCTTACGTGATCTACCAGAATTATCATCAGAAGCACGTAGTTCGTTCCAATTTTTACAGAAGAGTTCAGATAATTCTCTCTGCAAATCATTTCGACTATCAAGCCAATCAGTGTTAGCACTAATAAATTGATTATACCATTGAATAATCAAGCCGTTATTATGTTTATTTGGTGGTTTAACATATTTTAGTTCTCCCTCTTGATTTAAAGGCTGTTTACTATTTAATAAATCCTTGTCTCGACGTGTTGGGTTGAAAAGATATTTATAGATATTACGACTCAGATCTATATTTGAAACATAGATATTGATAGACTTTAAGCAACTTTGGTATAGTTCGATGCAATACCACCACAAATCATCATTATCATAATAAGCGTCTACAAGTATATCACGATGATCAGAATTTGAAATCCAAAGTGGATTAACAATACATTTATACCAGTTGTGTAGATTATTGAGGTAATCATCTTCTTGAATTTGCTCTAATAATTCAGGAATACTATTTTCATCAAATATTTCTGTTTTACCTTGATTGAGATTTAAACCTAGATCTTTAAGATTTTCTTGGACAATAGTTTTTACATCTTCAAGATCGCTTGGATTTGGAATAACAATAACCATATCATCAACAAAGCGATGAAACTCAGCATTCCATTCATTATCATAAGGCCTAGAACCAAATTTTTCATCAATAGGAGTTAAGTAAATATTTGAGTAAAAACCCGATCCAACATTTCCTTGAGTTATACCTCGGCCAACTGTATGGTTATCAAGTTTATTGGATAGCAAAACTTTTATCAACCATCGTAAACGTTTACTTGTAACTCTCAACTCTTTAGCAAGTTCATCACACAGTTTTTTTTGAATAATTCGGGTGTAGTAGGATTCAATATCAATTCTTAAAACTAGACCCTTAATGTTTCTATTTACACTATCTTTTACTCCTTGGATGTAATTACGATAATTATCATACCAAGAAGTATATAAATATTCATTAGAAGTATCTTGAATCCTGTATGCATAGCTTACTGAATTTAATCTGGATGCTCGACTGCCTAATTTCTGAATAATGGCGACGGATAAAATTTCTTCTTCAATTCGTGACAGTCCTCTTGGACGAGTCTTTTCCACATTCTTAGGAAATTTATAAGAGATGGTTTGATCTACTAATGCAACATCACTAGCATAAGCACATAATTGTTCTTGTAATTTGGCAATATTTGAATCTAAATTAGTTTCAAAAAGACGCAATTCAGTCTCATCATATAAAGACTCCGATAATAGATTGTGACGTGCCCTGGCCCAGGCTAAGTTGAGATTATCAAGACTGATAACTTTATTCCAATCTTTATCTTCTGCTGTATTTGCACTCGATATTCTCTGAAAATCAGCATAAAAATTAGTTCCATTATTTACTTTTTCTTTTTTTTTATCTCTACAATAGCAGTTTTGTGGATTTTCAAAATAAACAATATGATTATCTGAACTAATTTCATCAATAGTATGTCGATTACCTACAATTTGATGTAGGGTTCTAATCATTTCCTTAATTCTTTCCTCCAAAGTTACTTCACTATTTGTTTCCAATTGCACTTGGTATTCCATATTTTTAGTTCCAACAGTGACAAGGTGCATCACATCAATTGGCACAGTTTCTATCAAGTGTTTGTAAGCTAGAGCTTCAGAAGTTCCAAGACCTAAGTTATCCTCTGTAGATGAGCCGTCAATATCAATACCTAAAGACCTTAGTTCATCATAATCTTCTTGATGAGTTCTGTAGATTTGACTGAAGGGAGAAATAACATTTAGCTGCATTACTAAGACATTAGACAAAGATGGTAGTTGAGATAATAATAGTTCACTCTGTAGATATTCTTCTATGTTACTTGTAGCACTAGGAAAACCCTTATCTATCTGTTTAAATTCTATGTTGACTAGATCAGAACAAGATGATTGTAGATTTTCCATCATCTTAATATAAAGACCAATAGCCCGGAAGCTTGGATCGATTCCAATGAAAAGGATATTTACTTCATTGGTAAGATCGCCTTTCTCCTTTAGTTTAATCACTGTTTCTAAAAATGCTGCGGAACCAGCACCAGCACCACAACCCACATCTAAGACACAGACTTTTTGTGTATGTCTTAGCCAAGTTATAATTTGTTCTGTTCCAATAATGGACTCTAAGGTATGTGCTGCTTTGAAATAATGTTTATGAAATAAAGCATAATATTGGAAAGCAATATGTTTCCAATCAGTTTTGTGAAGTTTATTTTTTAAGTTCTTGTAGCCTACAGCTTTGTAGCCATGAGCATCTTTAACGGTGACTTCGAGCCACTCATGTACAGCAGTGTAAGCATCGGCAACAATAGGATGAAAACGGCGATATGTAGGTGGTTGTTCAGTCACTGAATGCACTCCTTTGGTATTTGATTAATAAAGTTACTAATTTTTTTGAAAAAACCGCTGGCATCTTGGGAATAAGCTGATATAAATAACCGCTGTTTTGCCCTAGTCATAGCCACATAAAACAACCGCCTTTCTTCTTCAAGATTATTATCGCGAACACTAAAATAATTAGGGAATTCATTTTGAACAGCACCGGCTATGAAAATACTGTCAAACTCTAAACCTTTGGATTGATGAACTGTGATAATTGGAACTTGATTATTGTCTTGAGAAACTCGATCTAAGTTTTTAGCAAGAGCGGTAAATTCAAGAATGCTACGTAAAGCTGTGTCAGGGTGCAAATTTAGATCGTCTTGTGATTGGAAAAACCGTAAAAGATGGTGGATATTTTGCAGGCGTTTCTTTTGAGATTTATAATAATTGTATAGTCCAGATTCTACCAATAATTTATCCAGCAAATCTGAAGGTCTTAATGATTGGCTGACATCGCGCCAGTGCTCTACCTGTTCAGCAAGTCCTTCAAATACCTCACCATAACGGTACACTAAAGCTTGACGATAATCCGCTCTTCGTTCCACCAAAGGTATGAGTAGCGCCAACAAATCAATCGTGGTTTCCACATCATCCATTGCCTTATGGCTAGGTAGGTGGGTAAGATTGAGATGCTCTGCCAAAACTTCCAAACTGTAGCGTTCAGATTCAATGAAACGATTCGCTAGTTCTAGGGTGTCCTCCCATTGCAGCTTTTTTGGATAACTAACACCAGCTTTTTGAGCTTGAGCTGCCACCATCTTAATATCAAAGCCCACGTTGTGTCCAACTAGCAGAGAATCCCCGACAAACTTGAAGAATTCACCAAATACATCCTTAGCATTTCTACCATTTTCTGCCAAGAAGCGATCGCTATGTCCGTGTATTCTTTCCGAGTCACCAACGCTAACGGTATTAGTAATGTAAGCGTGAAATCTAGCTTGTGGTTTCCCATCAACTAGACGAATTGCTGCAATTTCCACCACTTCATCTTGACTCACTGAAAACCCTGTTGTTTCCACGTCAAAAACTGTTACCACTCCAGATGAATAGGCGCTTAAAAGTTCACTAAAAGGATCTCCATCTGTAAATGTGCGGCTTGATACCATGTCAGTTAAACTAAAGCCACAATTTTTGCCTTCTTCAATAACAGCTTTAATGGTCCCATCACCGATTCCACGACTTGGACGTAGCAACATCCGACGCATTGCCCCTGCATCAAAAGGATTTATAATCAGACGTAGGTAAGCAAGAGCATCTTTGACTTCTTGTCGCATGAAAAATTGGAATCGCTCAACTGTAATACAAGGAATACCCATGGGTTCCAATGTCTGACTGATAATCTCTGTGCGTTTCTTGTTACGAGCAAGAACTGCTACTCGACTATAAAAAAAATCCTTTTGCTTACTTGCTAGTTGCTGGATTTGTTCACCAATCCACTCGGCTTCTTTCCACTCATTATTTGCTAAATGGACTTGAATCAACTCACCATCTTTACACTCAGGCGCTGGTGTAATGTTTGTTTGTCGATTTTCAAAGGAATCGGCAAATCCAGAAGCAGCATTCAGCAGGACTTTTGTTGCTCGATAGTTCTTGCTTAAAGAATAGCTTGTAGGATTAAAATCATGATAAAATTGTTTAATTACCTTCTCTGGTTCAGAGCCTCGCCATTCATAAATAGTTTGATCTAAATCTCCAATCATCCCTAAATTACCACTGTTGGCAGCCAAGTGCTTGACAATACCATACTCTGACAGATGGGTGTCTTGAACTTCGTCAACTTGAACAAAATCAAACTTATCTGCCCAACGTTGGCTAATCTCTGGTTCATGGTGTACCATGAGACGAACATAAAATATCAGATCCGCAAAGTCTAAGGCATGACGCTTTTGAAGGATAGTTTGATACTGAGCAGCACCTTGAGCGTAGTTATTCCCTAATGGGGCATATAGATTTTCAACCAGATTATCTAGAGATAATTGATAGTTTTCAGCCTGAATTTTGCACTTAACTAAGCTAGAAAACAACTGCTGGGCATCTCTATCTTTCAATACATGGAAAACTTCCTTAACCAATTCGAGACAATCATTATCGTCATAAATCACGAAATCTGTTGGCAATCCAATCTGACGAGCTTCCATCCGTAGTATGGAGGCACACAAACCATGAAAAGTCTTAATTGTTAGGTGTTGTAGTTGTTCTGGACAATACTGAGATAACCGCCCGCTCATTTCCTTGGCAGCTCGATTGGTAAAGGTCAGGCATAGAATTCGTTGAGGAGAGATACCCTGATTAATTGCACATAAAACCCGCTCTGCTAAAACACGAGTTTTGCCTGTACCAACCGGAGCAAGTACCAAAATTGCGCCTTCTACGTGGCTAGCGATCGCATTTTGTTCTCCGTTAAGCTCGTTGCTGAACATGAAGAGGTGTAACTAAATTTTCATTGTAGTTAATTCTTTGGTGTTGCGTCAGTAGTGAAATGGTTAACCAGAAAGGCAAATTTGTTTATACTTTAAAAATAACTAATCAGCCTGATTGATTACTGCATCACCACATTCGTTACATTTAGGTGCGACCCGTGGCGAATTTAATTCTTAATGGGTCAAGCGCACCTTTTAAAATATGAGATGCACCCAATTACGGGATGAATGAGGGATAGACAGGTATGTGCTTTGGTGGCACCGGCACCTGCCAAAACTTCAGGTAATGCACTAACAGTCGTATCGAATGCTTCAGTATTTCTACTTACAGAGAAGAATACAAAGTCTTGGGATGTATAGCACTACGCATTAAACTTCGGACATTGTCTTGATGCAGTCGCTCATGGGGGAAACCACGGCAGTCGCTCATGGGGGGAACCCCCAAGACCGCGCTGCCTCCCCAAGACCGCGCTGCATCGCTCCTAAACTCCGAAACTTAGTCATAGCTTACTTTTGACTTCTGACTTCGAACCTTTCTGACTTGTGCGTAGCGCTATATCTGTGGGATTGGCTGCTAAAATCAAGATTCTTTTGATCGCACTCTTTATGAAATTTATGAGGCATACTTCATAAAGATACAATTGACAACTGTATGATTTCGGAAAATTTATACAAATTTTCCGTCAAAGATTACCAATCTGCAGTGGTGAACAGCATTTGTGTACTTGTGCATTGCTCCGGTGTAGACTAGGGCGCTGTTTATGGCGTTGCTTAATAATGGAATGATTTTAACAGTGAGGTGGAATAGGCATCTTGCCGTAGAATGGGCATCTTGCGTGGAACTGGCATCTTGCGTGGAACTGGCATCTTGCCAGTTTCAATATATTTTCGGGCGGGCAGGATGCCCACTCTACGAATATTCATTCAAAGACATTAGCAACGCCCTGTTGATAATATGATTAGTTCCACAGCTGTAGCGGATAGCATCTATCAAGGTGCCGCTGCGGACTTCATACAGAATCTCCTGGTCTGCAAGAACTGGTGCCTTAATGCAGTGGTGTCCGTCGCCAGGGTTTTTGTTCTCGCCATCATCAAAAACCACTGGTGGCTGATGCCGCCCTGGTTGACTGACAACCAAAGGCGATCAAGCATATTCTTTTATCAATGATTATCTGGACTTATCAATGATTACCGGGACTTTAAATACTTAAAGTTTAACTTCAATATCAACTCCAGCAGGCAAATCCAATTTCATCAGAGCATCAATAGTCTTTGAAGAAGGCTGATAAATATCAATAATCCGTTGGTGGGTGCGCGTTTCAAAGTGTTCCCGAGAATCTTTATCAACGTGAGGCGATCGCAAAACACAGTAAATACGACGTCGAGTGGGTAAGGGAATCGGGCCAATAGCTGTAGCATTTGTCCGGTTTGCTGTATCTACAATCTTCTCACAGGACGTGTCCAGCAAGCGTCTATCAAAGGCTTTTAGTCGAATCCGAATTTTCTGCTGTTGAATAGTTGCCATTTTTTTAATTTTCTAGGTTCTTTTCTTAGCTAAAATAAACATGAATAAAGAGCAGAGAAGCTAGAGCTTCCCTGCTCCTACTCTATATTAGAGTACTGCTATTCGAGAATCTTACTGACCACACCTGAGCCGATGGTGCGACCACCTTCACGGATAGCAAAGCGCATTCCTTGTTCAATCGCAATGGCGTTGATCAGGCTCACTGTCATTTTGATGCGATCGCCTGGCATCACCATCTCAGCTGTAGAGCCATCGTCAGCAGTAAAGGCATCAATAGTGCCAGTCACATCAGTGGTTCGTACATAGAACTGAGGGCGATAGCCGGAGAAGAAGGGAGTATGACGTCCACCTTCTTCTTTCTTCAGGACATATACCTCAGATTCAAACTTGGTGTGAGGGGTGATTGAACCGGGCTTGGCAAGTACCATACCCCGCTCAATGTTCTCTTTTTGGACACCCCTTAGCAATAGTCCAACATTGTCTCCAGCCATCCCTTCGTCTAGGGTCTTCTGGAACATTTCCACACCAGTTACGGTAGTGCTACTGGTGTCTTTAATCCCGATGATTTCTACCGTCTCACCAACTTTAACTTTACCCCGCTCGATTCGACCGGTGGCAACAGTTCCCCGACCAGTGATGGAGAAGACATCTTCCACTGCCATCAGGAATGGCTTATCCACATCCCGCTCTGGTGTGGGAATGTATGAGTCTACATTCTCCATCAGTGATAGCACCACATCAGTCCACTCATTGTCACCTTTGCCAATGCTTGGATTCTCGGTCAGGGCGTTTACAGCCATTAAAGCTGACCCAGCCACAATCGGGATATTGTCCCCGTCAAAGTCGTATTCGCTCAACAGTTCCCGAATTTCGAGTTCTACTAGCTCTAGGAGTTCTTCATCATCTACTTGGTCTTTCTTATTTAAGAAAACCACGATGTTAGGAACTCCCACCTGCCGAGCTAGGAGGATATGTTCTTTAGTTTGTGGCATGGCACCGTCAGCGGCAGAAACCACCAGAATTGCCCCATCCATTTGCGCCGCACCCGTGATCATGTTTTTCACATAGTCAGCGTGGCCTGGGCAATCTACGTGGGCATAGTGGCGATTTTCGGTTTCGTACTCCACATGAGCAGTATTGATGGTAATCCCCCGTGCTTTTTCCTCAGGAGCTGCATCAATTTCCTCGTAGTTCCTCGCTTTTGCCTTCCCTTGAGCCGCCAATGTCATAGTAATCGCAGCAGTTAGGGTAGTCTTGCCGTGGTCTACGTGACCAATAGTGCCAATGTTAACGTGGGGTTTATTCCTTTCAAACTTTTCGCGTGCCATGAATTACATGTTCCTTTTTTTTGTTATGCGTTCCCTTGATTCTTAGCAATGATGGCTTCTGCCACATTGCGAGGTACTTCATCATAGGTTTTAAACTCCATAGAGAAAATACCCCGACCTTGGGTCTTAGACCGGATATCCGTAGCATAACCAAACATCTCTGCTAATGGAACTTTAGCAGTTACTTTGGCAATGCCGTCTTCAGAACCCATACCTTCAATCTGGCCACGGCGGGAGTTGAGGTCACCCATGACATCCCCAAGGAAGTCTTCCGGCACTTCCACCTCAACTTTCATCATAGGCTCTAGGAGTACTGGCGCAGCCTTCATCACAGCATTCCGCATGGCCATAGAACCAGCAATCTTAAATGCCATTTCTGAAGAGTCTACGTCGTGATAAGACCCATCTACTAGGGTAACTTTCACGTCGATCACTGGATACCCTGCTAGAATTCCCGATTCACAGGCTTCCTTCATCCCCTGTTCAGCAGGAGAGATGTACTCTCTCGGTACAGAACCACCTACGATCTTGGAGACGAATTCAAAACCACTACCAGTATCTCCTGGTTCCAATTCAACAATAACGTGACCGTACTGACCTTTACCGCCACTTTGACGGATAAATTTACCTTCTGCCTGGACTGATTTACGAATGGTCTCTCGATAGGCTACCTGGGGAGCGCCCACATTCGCTTCTACCTTAAACTCTCGCAGCATCCGGTCTACCAGGATTTCCAAGTGCAGCTCACCCATGCCCGCAATCACGGTTTGGTTGGTTTCTGGGTCAATGCTGACCCGGAAGGTAGGGTCTTCTTCAGATAGGGCTTGGAGAGCTTTGGATAGCTTCTCCATATCCTGCTTTGTTTTTGGCTCTACTGCCACCGATATCACTGGTTCTGGAATAAAGAGGGATTCCAAAATAATGGGAGACTGTTCGTCACAAATAGTATCCCCAGTGATAGTATGCTTTAAACCAACGGCAGCACCCAAGTCTCCAGCCCGCAACTCTTCTACTTCAATGCGGTCATCAGCTTTCAAGACAATTAAGCGAGATATCCGTTCCTTCTTACCCTTAGTGGAATTGAGGATATAGCTCCCCTTCTTGAGTACCCCAGAGTATACCCGCAGGAAAGTTAGGCGACCATAGGGGTCTGCCATAATCTTGAATGCCAGAGCTGACATAGGAGCTTCGTCATCAGCCACCCGCTCGACGGTTTCACCCTTAGGCATAGTGCCTTGAATTGGCGGAACATCAATCGGAGCTGGTAGGTAATCAATAACCCCATCCAACAGCAGCTGAACCCCTTTGTTCTTGAAAGCAGAGCCACACAACATAGGAACGATTCTGCCCTCAATGGTTCCTTTGCGCAGGGCTTCACGAATTTCGTCTTCCGTGATTTCCTCTCCTTCAAGGTACTTCTCAATTAACGCCTCATCAGTTTCTGCCACCGATTCCACTAGTTTGGCACGGTATTCTTCGGCTTGCTCTTTGACCTCTTCAGGAATTTCTGTATCTTCGATGTCAGTTCCCAAGTCATTGGCGTATATCTTGGCTCGCATCCTCACCAAGTCAACAATGCCTCTAAATTCACTTTCACTACCAATCGGGATTTGGATGGGAACAGCATTGGAGCGCAATCGGTCACGAACTTGCTCGTAGACCTTGAAGAAGTTTGCTCCTGTCCGGTCCATTTTATTAACAAACGCAATTCGAGGTACCTGATAGCGGTCTGCTTGCCGCCAGACGGTTTCAGACTGAGGCTGGACACCACCTACAGAGCAAAACACAGCAATCACACCATCCAATACCCGCATGGAGCGTTCCACTTCAATGGTGAAGTCAACGTGACCGGGAGTATCGATAATATTAATCCGATGCTCTCGCCAGTTGGTGCTAATCGCAGCAGCAGTGATCGTGATTCCCCGCTCCCGCTCTTGATCCATCCAATCAGTTACAGCTGTACCTTCATGGACTTCACCAATTTTGTGAACAATTCCGGAATAAAACAGGATTCGTTCGGTTGTTGTTGTTTTGCCCGCATCAATATGAGCTGCAATTCCGATATTGCGTGTTTTCTCAAGCGGGATGGTGCGTGCCACGGTTACCTCCTTTGTCTGGTGCCACCATTTCCTCACCAGGTAGCTATCTATTTACAATTTTATACTTTTTTTAAGTTTTTTAGGCATTTGTGGACATTGTCAGAGGGCTACAACGTTTTGTTGTGGGCTTTTAGGGTCATTAGTACCGATAGTGGGCAAAAGCTTTATTTGCCTCTGCCATTCTATGGGTTTCTTCACGCTTGCGCATAGCATTTCA
>NZ_JAAHHS010000225.1 GCF_010692395.1 Moorena sp. SIO3H5 | reverse complement strand
CTGAGTTATGAAGTACAGTCTTATTTGAGGTTGACTCCCTGTCTTGATCCAGCGCATCCCGATTCCCGATTCCCGATTCCCGATTCCCGATTCCCGATTCCCGATTCCCGATTCCCGATTCCCTGTTCCCTGTTCCCTAAAATCCAGAAATTTTGTACCTCATAGCTATGATAATTTCTATACTTAAATCATGAACGATTTAAATTACTATTTAGACAAATACGACGCTATACCCTTAGATACTGAACAATACAAAAATAGTTATGTCGGCTGGGCACTAGACTTTTTTATTGACGAAACAAAGGTAATAAATCCTTATTTAGATATTACCTTACGATTAGACTTAACCGATGGGGAAACTAATTATAAGGATAATTTTAAAAATGACTATTCCACCTTTACGTGTTTTTTAATCTGGAAATTACTTAAAGCCCTTAAAAAACATCCTTCTTTTTGGTGGAGATTTATTAACGATAAATGGGATCAAATTAATAACCCACCATTATTTTGTCCGACAGCAGTGGGAGGCGAAGCTCGATTTGTAGAGATGGTCATTAATAATGCCACAAAATTAGGATGGCTTGAATTTTCAGAACTATACAGAAATACCAAAGACAGTATTTTCGCTAATCCTATATTGCCCAATAATAATGAGAGGTTCTATGCTTACCAACTGGGTCAATTTGTTGGTAATCTTCCTGGCTTGGATTTTCTAAGTTTTGCTATGCAGACAGGTCGTGAAAGTACCCAGAGTTTTTTATACTTTGGGAAGCGAACCTACGACGAAAATCAGCAAAGATTAACGGTGCCTTTAGCTATCAAATTTCACCATGGCAATTTAGATCCATTTATAATAGAATTGTTAGTTAAGGATTATCTAGCTGAATTAAGTAAACATTAATACAGCAGTTTTTACTTGGGTGAGTACAGAGTTTCTGGTTTTAGGGAACAGGGAACAGGGAACAGGGAACAGGTAAGAAAGAAGAGGGAAAAAAACTGTGTACCTCATTAAGATAGAAACCGCTATATATACTTATTGGATTAGTAAGCAAAACTGCGCTCAATCACTACTCCCGACTCCCGACTCCCAACTCCCTATAACTGCAATCTTGCACCAGTACAAAAAAACTTAATAACGGCAGTGATAACAATCAATTTAAGTACTGAAAGCGATGCAGCGCGGTCTTGGGGAGCCAGTGCGGTCTTGGGGGTTCCCCCCATGAGCAACTGGCGTGGTTTCCCCCATGAGCGACTGCATCAAGAGAGAGTCACATCTTATCACTGTTCCCTGTTCCCTGTTCCCTGTTCCCTACCTTGACAGGTAAATTTTCAACTTGGTGCAAGATCTGATTACAACTCAATAGAATAATAATGCAAACCACCTTCTCCCGCACCCTGAGTCCACCGTGAATCAGGTTTCCAAGCACCATTTTGTTCTTCCCGACGGCGAGTGTAGACAGTGAGCTGATTATCCTTTACTTTCAGTAGATTATATTGCCAGGGATAACCGGGTATGAGTTCTTTGGTCGGTGCCCCAAAGGTGCCAGCACCAATTTGGTCGAGTTTGCGTCCAGTTGGACTAAGGTCGTAACGGAAAAGGCTGGTTTCGGCTTTGTGGATGTGTCCGTGGAGGAAGAAGCGGAATCCAGCTTGGGCGAGTTGTTCCATGAATCCTTGGTCAGTAATCCTATCGCTTCCAGCACTATTCAGGGCATGGTGCCAAACCGCTAGTTTCAGGCAGTTGCGGTAGTCTGGGTTACGGCGAATTTCGGTCAGGGCTTTGCTGAGAGCACCGGAGTGGATGCTAGCACGGTCTCTGAAGTGGTGATCCAGTTCCCAAGCGGAGTTTAGTCCTAGGATCAGCAAGTTTTGCTCTGGGAAATAGTCGATAATGGCTTGCTTGTCATAGTCGAGGGGATAGGGTTCAGTTTTGATAGCTTGATAGAATTGGCTGAAGTGGGCAAACCGTTGTTGGTATTTAGCTTCATCTCGGACTCGAATCACATCTTCACCTTTGATGTAGTGACCCTCTTTTAGTTCACCATCGTAGTCTTCGAGATCCAATAACTGATAACCCCGCTTTGCTAGTTTCCAATTGAGGTCATGGTTACCGGGAACTAGCACAATTTGCTTCGAGTCTAGGGAGAAGTCTTGGCGGAGGTTGTCGAGAAACTGTTGTGCAGCCTGGTATTCCTCTGGAGTGGAATAATTGGCGATATCACCAGAGAGGATAAGAGCATCAAGGTTAGGGATTTGAAGGTCTTGGATTAGGTCTTGGGCGAGTTGGTTTGACCAAAGGGTAGCTTCCTCACCGGTGGTGATGTGGAGGTCCGAGAGGTGGAGGATGTACATGGTTTGAGTCGGTTTGGGACGATCGGCTTTGGGACTATAGGTTGGGTTGTAGATTTGGTAGCGCTCTTGAATAGCGTTAAGGGCGTTGATGGTTTCATAACAAGTCATGCCATCATTAGTTTGTACAAATTCTTTATTATTGAGGCGATTAATTAGTTTAGAAATAGTGACTTCTGTGCCGATTTTTCCCAGAGCTTCTGCTCCCTTGTTAGTTACCCAATAATCACCATGTTCTAGGCATTTAATTAACCCATAACTAGGGGTTTTGATTCCAATTTCACTGAGAACTTCTCCTGCCATTATCCGCACATCAAAATCCTCATCATCTAGGAGTTTAATCAACTTATTAGTGACGGTTTTTGATCCAATTTTAACCAACGCTTTAGCTGCCTCATTATAGGCATAAAATTTTTCATTTTTCAGGACTTTAATTAATCCATCAATCGCAGACGTTTCTCCAATATTACCCAAAGACTCTGCTGCCTTATGACACACCCAATTCTCCTCATCTTCCAAGCATGTAATTAACCCCTCAATCGCCGCTGCTGACTTAAGTTTACCCAAAGCATCTGCTGCCATCCAACGCACATCTGAGTAGTCATCTTCCAGACATTTAATTAACCCATCAATCGCTGACGTTGCTCCAATATCACCCAAAGCCTCTGCTGCATTACGACGCACTAAGTAGTTGTTATCTTCCAGACATGTAATTAACCGATCACTAGCCGCTTCTGAGCCAATTTCTCCCAAAGCCTCTGTTGCCCAAATACGTAAATCATCGTCTTCATCGTCTAGGAGTTTAATCAGTTCATTAATAACATCTAATGAACCAATTTCTACCAGAGCTGGTTTCGCAATATACCTTACATGATGCTTTTCATATTTCAATAGTTTAATCAGAGGATCAATAACTACTGATGATTCTAGGGATTCTGGTGATTGGGAGTTAACCAGAGCTTTTCCAGCATTTATGCGGACATAGGAATCTTCATCATTGAGAAGTCTAATCATACCATCTCTAGGAGCTAGTGACGAAATTTTAATCACCGCATCTGCTGCAGTAGAATAGACATCATAGTCTTCATCTTCCAAAAATTTAAGTACTCCATCAAGAGCTCCTGGTGACTGAATTTTACTCAAAGCTTTTATTGCAGTTCTCCGTACCATAACGCTTGGATCATCTAGACAGCTAATGAGACCATCAACAGCCGTTTCTGACTCGATTGCTCCCAGAGCATTAGCTGCATTTATCCGCACATTATGATCTTGATATTCCAACAGTTTTATCAAGGCCGTAGTAGCTGATTTATCACCGATTTCAGCTAAAGCATAGGTCACTTGATAACTTCCACGATAGTCTTGAGATTTAAGGAGTTTAATCAAAACATCGATAGTTGCTGGTGACCGCATTTCAATTAGAGCTTCTGCCGCCCTCCTACGTATAAGTGAGTCGTCATCATCTAGGCATTTACTTAAGGGAGCAATCGTGGCTTCTGTGCCAATTTTACCCAGAGCATATGTCGCCCTCCTACGCACATTTGAGTCGTCATCATCCAGGCATTTACTTAACAGGTCTATCGTGGCTTCTGTCCCAATTTTTTCGAGAGCATCTGCCACACTCAAACGCACCGCAAAGTTGTTATGATCCAGGCATTTACTTAGCTCAGGTATAGCTCTATCGGATCCAGTTATTCCCAACAGTTTAAGCTTAAGTAAGGTCGGAACATTTAACCCAGCCACTAACCCAATAGTCTGGTCCTGAAACTCCGGTTTTACTGCTCCTGCTAACCTGGCTCCCAGTTGCCAATCCACTTCTAACCCTAACCTTACCACCCGCTGGGCTTGGGCTTGATCATCTACCAATTGCAGCATCAGTACCAGAGGTTCTGTCCATTTCAGATAATTAAGATAGTTTTGTTGTAACTCCTGATCGCTGATACTTGGTAATTGCTTTAATAAATATTCTGCTGTATAGTATTCTTGGATCATTTGGTGTCGAAACTCAATCAAATCTCCTGATTGTTGAAGCAAGTGATGGTTCAGTAAGTCATCAACCAAAGTCTCGGGGCAAACATTAGAATTGACAACAGGCTTCTTACCTAGATAGTCAGTTAAAATTTCTTCTGCTTTTGTCTTAGGAATAGCAACAGTAATCTCTTTGGGGTTATCCCCTGCTGTCATCACAAACCCTAACTCTTGTAGCAGTTTAGGCCACAATAGTTTTGATTCCCTTGAAACCTTAATATCTTGCTTGATGTTATCAGAATAGAACTGGGTAAATGAGCGAAACACTAACCCCAGATTCGACGGTATCTCTCCGTGATCCTGAAACAAGGCACACAGCATCTTCAATAGTAGGGGAGTTTGGCCAAACTCCCGTAAGCGATCGCCCAACTGCTCAAGCATCTGCTCCCCCTTTTCAGGCAAATACTTGCGGACAAATTCCGACATTTGGGCTGCACTCAAGGGTTGCATTTCAAACTTCTTCTCAATCCCCAAGTCACCACCTACTCCTAAATCCCTAGTGGTGAAAATCATGGGAGTACGCTTTTGGTAATCCTTCCGAAACTGAGTCAAATCCACACGTGCGTCTTCTGACGGTAGCTCGTTCACCCCATCGATTAGTAACCAGAATTGTCCTTCAAACAATAGTCTTTCGATATCGGTAGAGTCGAGGAGTACATCATGGCGTTTGATAAAATTCCGCACTAACTCCAGCACCGATGTCTGGTAATATCGCAGTTCTACCAGCACCGGAATTTTTCCTGGTATTCCTTTATCCCCCAACAATCGCACTAAGGCGGTGGATTTACCTGAACCCGGACGTCCCACTAGTAAAACATGATCCTCAGCATACTTGCGCAATCCGTCTAGGACAGGCAAGCGTTCAGTTTTTTCCCGATTTTCGTCTTGTTCCCGATTTTCGTCTCGTTGTGGCTGCTCCGACTTGATGGTTTGCACCATTAGGCCAAAATCAAACAGCACAGGGGTTGGTTGCTGCTGCTTGGGCTTGCGGCCTTCGACATCGGTCAGGGTATAAACTTGCCACCATTGGGCGTAGCTGTCACGGATTGATGCTAGATAGGGATCCCAATTGACCATCTTAAGGATCTTGTATGAAGTTTAAATTATATGGCACCCTTGTGATTTATTCTAGCTGGGCAGTGTTTTGGGATGGGCATTTTGGTGGAATGGGCATCTTGCCCGTTGTAGAACTGGCATCTTGGTAGAACTGGCATCTTGCCAGTGTCAATTTCCAGGCGGGCAGGATGCCCGCTCTACTGCTATGCTCAGCCAGTGGAATGGGCTTGGTGGAACTGGCATCTTGCCAGTTTCAATATTATGTTGGGGCGGGCAGTTGGTGGGCAGTGCTTTGCTAGGGGTACGGGAGCTGTACTGATTGGTCTGCTGCACTGCCCACCCTACATCTACATCTGCTGACTTGCTGTGGAATGGGCATCAGGCGTAGAACTGGCATCTTGCCAGTGTCAATATCTGTTGGGGCGGGCAGTTGGTGGGCAGTGCTTTGGGATGGGTACCGGAGCTGTACTGATTGGTCTGCTGCACTGCCCACCCTACATCTACATCTGCTGACTTGCTGTGGAATGGGCTTGGTGGAACTGGCATCTTGCCAGTGTCAATTTCCAGGCGGGCAGGATGCCCGCTCTACTGCTATGCTCACCCAGTGGAATGGGCTTGGTGGAACTGGCATCTTGCCAGTGTCAATTTCCAGGCGGGCAGGATGCCCGCTCTACTGCTATTCTCACCCAATTGAGAACCCCTATAGTTGTGATTGTAGTTGCAATTATAGTTGACAAAATTCCTTATAAGTGTTTTCATTACTTGCCCTAGATCTTTCCATCTCCTGATCACGCCATCTCTAGGTCTTTGAGGGCTATTGTCTGACTAGTAACTGTTGAAATAATCAAGACTTAGGCAATTGCCCCCTAAATCCCCCAATTCTGGGGGACTTTGACATCATTACCCCCCCCAAAATTGGGGGGCAGGGGGGCAAAACCCAGTAAACTTCGTAAGTCCTAATAATATTTTTTTTGTAAATTAGTTGAGAAAGCTTTGCATTTGAAACCTAAATCGACTAAACTAGTCTAGGAGCATTAGCAATAACTAAGTCTTAGCTGCTTAAATCTTCCCTTAACCGAGGCAGCTGGGTTCCAGCTTTTAATAAAAAATTATTTCATTATTGATTATGGATCCATCTATATCTGAATCAGAGGCCAGTCAGGTGATTGAGATCAAGTGGGGAGAGCGATGGCAAGTCTATCGGCGCTTGCAAGAGCTAGAGATTCCCTGTCACTGTAAGACTGACCAGCCCTTGAGAGCTGAAATCGATAATGTCATGGCTTTGATTCAAATTTGGAGTATCCTCAGACAGCTAACCCTTCCGCGCCAGGAGTTAATATCCTGGCTCGATGATTGCTGGCGGCTTCCTAGCAAAAGGCGCAAGGAGAGACTTTAGGGAGTGTGTAGGGTGTAGGGTGTAGGGTGTGGGGTGTAGGGTGTAGGGTGTGGGGTGTGGGGTGTGGGGTGTGGTTTCCTCGATCAGCGACTCCATTAAGACAATACTGATACTCCCAGGTCTACTCAACAAACTAACCTTGGCCATTCGGCCACGCTACGCGAACAACCTTAAACCACCCAACCTTAAACCTTCAACCTTCAACCTTAAACCTGCCAACATTCAACATTCAACCTTCAACCTACCAACCCTCAACCTTCAACCTCCCAACCTTCAACCAACAAACCTTCAACCTGCTAACCTTAAACCTTAAAAGAATACCGTTACTATCCATTCATGACAAAACCAGCAATTCTACATTTAGAAGGGATTACTAAACACTTTGATCAAACCACTGAGCCAGCAGTGGGGAATGTGTCGTTTACCCTCCATGAAGGGGATTTACTGGGATTAGTGGGGCCATCTGGCTGTGGCAAAACGACTTTACTGCGGATTGTAGCTGGGTTTGAGCGACCCCAAGCGGGACTAGTGGTATTGGCAGGACGGAAAGTGACTGGGCCAGGGTATTGGTTACCACCAGAACAGCGCAATACTGGTATGGTCTTTCAAGACTATGCTCTATTTCCTCATCTGACCGTGGCAGAGAATGTGGCGTTTGGGCTTAAGCAGAATCGTAAACAGAAGAGTGGTGTGTCTGTCAAGACTAATACGGAAGATGCGATCGCATTAGTGGGATTAGCTGGCATGGGCAAACGTTATCCCCACGAACTCTCAGGTGGTCAGCAGCAGCGAGTAGCCCTAGCCCGTGCCTTAGCCCCGCAACCTAAATTAATTCTATTGGATGAACCCCTGAGCAATCTGGATGTCCAAGTGCGTCTGCGGTTGCGTCAGGAAGTGCGAGCTATTCTCAAAGAAACCGGAACCTCTGCTATTTTTGTGACCCATGACCAAGAAGAAGCCTTATCGATTTCCGACCAAGTAGGAGTCATGCGTTCTGGTCGATTAGAGCAATTGGGCACACCAGAAGAAATCTATACCAATCCCAGCTCTCGCTTTGTCGCAGAATTCGTCACCCAAGCCAACTTTTTACCAGCCCAACGCAGAGGAGACCTATGGGAAACAGAAGTAGGCTCGTTTGCCATCAGAGTCAATGACTCCATAATCAATCCTAAACTGGATCAGCTGGAGCAAGGGGAGCTGATGCTTCGGGAAGAAAATGTTCTTCTCAAGCCTGATGATAACTCCTCCGTAGTGATTCAAGACCGACATTTCCTAGGTCGTGAATACCGCTACTGTTTACAAACCGCTTCCGGCACCAAACTCCACGCTCGCACCAACCTTAGCACTCAACTACCCGTAGGAAAGCGGGTGCGAGTGTCTGTAGCTGACCCATCAGTACCGATTTTTTAGAATGTAGAATTTAGAATTCTTCATTCACCATTTTTCTCTCCTGACTGATTGTCATTAGACCCTGAGTCATTGCCATTAGAGGATTGGACTTGCTTGAGATGAATCTTATTCACCTGAACAATATAATGTTCTATGGCCTTTTGTGATTGTTGTTGACGTCGCGCACCATCGGATGACTCAGAAAAGCGATAAGCTGGAGTGACTCCCAATACAAATTTTTCCTGTTCGGCTTCTAACAATTCTACAGTAGTGTTGGCAGCAATCCAATTTTCTTGAAATGGAAAGGAAGTAGAGACACTAGCAACAATAGATGCAACAGCTGGAAAGATTACCGGGAGCCACTTTAGTAATGCAGAACCAGTTTCTAATTTGTCTAGCAAGACTAAAATTGGTGTTATTCCCGATAAAATAATGGTTAACATTTGGGCAACATAGTAAGCATTTCGGGAGGTCTTGCGGGTCTTTTTATAATCGTCAATCAACTCCTGGCTATAGTTTAGAGCTTTTTCTATTGCTAGAGTTATCGGGTTATTCTCTATGGAATTATTACCGCACCAGAGCCCACTACACAGTTTAGATTTTTTGATCAGTTGAAACTCATGATTAGCTTCTTTATAGTTTTGCCACAATTGTTTATTAATTAGAAACAGAAATATAAAAACAGCAAAACAAGCAGCGCTAACGATTAGCAATATTTGAGGGTGTGAGATAAAAATAGAGGCAATTCCGACCCCAACCGCAGCAGCCAGGAATAAATAAGAACCTATGCTTATTAAAACTGAAGGTTTTGAAATTGATGAAGAAGAGATTTGCTCTATTGTCTTAGTAATTTTATTCTCTGGAATTCCGTCAACTTGCATTGCTTCCAAATTCGTCATTTTTATCTAATTCTTAATAAAGTTAATGGACAGAATTGTCTCTAGTCAATTCTAGCAAGTGGGCATTGCTGATTGGTAGAGTACTCAGAAATCCCACCGTTTACCCTCCCCACACTTCCCCATCTCCCCATCTCCCCATCTCCCCATCTCCCCATCTCCCCATTTCCCCATCTCCCCATCTCCCCATTAACTAACCAGGTGCTCCATTGCGGTGGTTGTTACTGTAGGTGACTCTAGTACCAGCCCACTGAAGCTTATTCCTTAAGGTCTGGTAATAGGAATACTGTTCCCGTAAGATAATGAACTTGGCCTGACAATCTGCTCTACGTACATCCACCCGTTGTCCAGGCCAAATAGAAGTTGCGAGCACACCATCCATCCAGAGTTTAGTGTTTAGCTCATAATCCCCCAAGGGCCAGATACTGACAACAGAGCCAGAGGGGAGCACGAAAGGACGACTCGAAAGGCTCATCGGACAAATCGGTGCGACTGCGATCGCTTCGAGGGAATCGTGCAAAATTGGACCATTAGCGGAAACAGTATAGCCAGTGGAACCAGTGGGAGTGCCAACAATTAGTCCATCCCCTTGGTATTGATCGACTATTTCTCCATCAATTTCCATTTCCAAAATTGAGGTAATCATCCGATCGGCAGAGGCAGGTTTGACACACATTTCATTTAGTGCGAAAAAGCGTCCGCTAACTGGTGTAATGTCAGTGCGGTTTCCCCCAAACACAGCCCCCTCTAACATCATCCGCCGCTGAACTGCATAGCGGTCTTCTAATAGTCGGTTCCATACTTGCTCAGTGTCTTTAAATTCTTCAATAGGTTCGGTCAAAAATCCCAGATGACCTCCAACATTTACTGCCAAAATGGGTATTCCTTCCGGAGCCAGATGTCTTGCGGCTGCCAATACTGTCCCATCCCCCCCGAGAACCACTGCCAAATCAATGGCTTCGGTAGCAGAAGCTAAAAAGACTGGGTAGGGATTATCTTTCGCGCCACTTGGTCCAATCAAAACCTTGCACTGGCGTGCTTCCAACTCCCGAGCGCATTTTTCTGCGCAACGTTTTCCTTGGTAGTCTCCAGCTTTGTGAATAATAATGACTTGCTTTAGCTGCACGTTAATCTTCTGGCTTACCCCTAGTGTTCACTGTTATTCTAGAGTGTTGGCTTCAGCATTACCTGATCTTTGCGGGGAAATTGGGTAAATAATTCAATTGTTAAATAAATTTAATTGTCAAAAAGGCCTTTTCTTGATCAAGAAGACTACCAACTTGGGCTAACTAAAACTAGAGACTGGGTCAAACAGGCTTAGTCAATAGGAGATTAACCCATGACAAACGAAGAATTTGATACCTTAATCAAGAAACTCGAAGATTATGCCCAACAATATCCCAATAATTATAAGCTGCGTGTAGGACTTTTAGCTGCACTGGGTTATGCCTACATTTTTCTGGTCTTGGCAGGATTGTTAGGAGTTCTCGGACTAGTAGTACTGTTAATTTACTACAGTGGTCGGATCAATCGTGGCATGGTTCAACTGATCATTGTTCTGCTGGTGCCAGCCTGGATGATTATGCGATCGCTATGGGTGAGTTTTCCACCACCCCAGGGATTAAAACTACAGCGCCAGCAAGTCCCAAAACTGTTTGCCTTGATTGATGAGTTGACCAAAGCTCTAAAAGCTCCTTCCTTTCACCATGTCATCCTGACCAGCGAATTTAATGCAGCAGTAGTCCAGATTCCTCGTCTGGGCTTACTGGGATGGCAAGAAAACTACTTAATTTTAGGACTACCTTTACTCCAAGCCCTTTCTCCTAGACAATTTCGAGCGGTCCTTGCCCATGAATTGGGACATTTATCCGGCAAGCACAGTTCCTTTGCAGCCTGGATTTATCGACTGCGTCAAACCTGGGAGCAGATTTGGCAACAATTGGAAAAAAGTCAACATGCTGGAGCAACAGTACTGTTTCATGGCTTTTTTAATTGGTATTCCCCTTTTTTCAATGCCTATTCTTTCGTACTTGCCCGTGCTAATGAATACGAAGCTGACCGCTGTGCTGCCGAGTTAGCAGGTAGTCAGCACGTTGCGGAAGCGCTGCTGAGTGTTCAGGTCAAAGCTCAGTACTTGGAACAATCTTTCTGGAATGACATTTATCACAAAGCCCAGCATCAACCCAATCCTCCACAAACCCCTTTCCAGGATTTAGCTAAGGCATTGTCGAGTCCCATTGAACCCAATCAGCAACAACAGTGGATTAGGTCAGCGTTGATGTCTCAAACCCATCATGCCGATACCCATCCTTGTCTGTTGGAACGTTTAAAAGCCTTGAAATATCCCTTCAACCCACCCCCTAGCTTACCGATACTGGTCAAGGTAACAGCCGCTGAGGAGTTTTTAGGTAAAGCGTTACTACCTCTGACTCAAGAGTTGGAGCGTCAATGGCACATTACTATCAATTACCAATGGCGAGAAAAGTATACCCAGGCTCAGGCGATACGCCAATCCTTGGAAACTTTAAACGCAAAAGCTGCCCAGTCTCCGCTAAGTGTTAAAGAAGCCTGGAATCGTGCTCGTTGGACATTAGATTTAGTCGGCACCCAAGAGGCAATCCCGTTATTAGAATCAGTACTGACCAGGCAAGCTGACCATGTATCCGCTAATTATTTACTAGGGCAAATCTTAATCGCACAAGAGAATGAAGCTGGTATCCATTACCTGGAGCAGGCGATGGCACTAGACCCAGATAGTGTCTTGAGTGGCACTCAATCAATTTATGGGTTTCTAAGACGCCAAGGACGTGACGCAGAAGCAGACCAATATCGTCAAAAAGCTGCCAAACATCATGAATTACTGACCCTGGCACAGGAAGAGCGCTCTGGTTTCAGTAACGGCGATCGCTTTCAACCCCACGGACTATCGGCTGAGGTAGAAGCTGCCTTACAACAAAAACTTGCTGGTTACCCTGAAATTAAAGAAGCTTATTTAGTGCGCAAAATAGTGCTAATATTCCCAGACAATCCTTATTACATCCTCGGTGTCAGCCGTCAGCGTAATTTTTTGGAGTCGAATAGCTCTACTAAAGACCAACAACTGATTGACCGTCTAGCAGATGAATTAGAATGTCCTGGTCAGACCTGGATCACTATTTTAAATAGTACGAATAAATCCTTGAAAAAAGCACTGCGAAAAACAGCAATCTCCCCAATTTATCAGAGTGTTGTGAATCAAACGTTAATTACTAATTAAGGGAACAGGGAACAGGGAACAGGGAACAGGGAGCAGGGAGATGGGGAGATGGGGAGATGGGGAGATGGGGAGATGGGGAAGATCGGAAGAGCGGCGGGTAGGGAAAGAGGGGAGATCTCGGGGGT
>NZ_JAAHHS010000224.1 GCF_010692395.1 Moorena sp. SIO3H5 | reverse complement strand
CATGGCCTGTAATCGGCATCTGGTTTACTGCACTGGGCATCAGCACCATGGCATTTAACCTCAACGGTTTCAACTTCAACCAGAGCATCATTGACTCACAAGGTCACGTGATCAACACCTGGGCTGACGTACTAAACCGTGCCAACCTAGGTTTCGAAGTAATGCACGAGCGTAACGCTCACAACTTCCCTCTAGACTTAGCAGCTGCAGAAGCTACTCCCGTAGCTTTGACTGCTCCAGTTATCAACGGCTAATAAGATCATAATCTGATCACCCCTAGGGGAGTACAAAAGTACCCCCTAATAGCGCTCTCCAAAAAGGGAGCGCTTTTTTATTTGGTGGGAAAGCAACAATCACTTTTCCAAAAAAAATAAGAGAGCCGTCTTCGAGACTCTCTAGGTCATCAGGGTGCATCTATCTACTGATCTCAATATAACAAATTTTGAGAGGGGTGTCACCCCTCATAGGAAAAAATACTAACCAGCTGACCCTAGGTATGTTCACGCTTGAATTTTTGCAAAAAAATAAGAGAGCCGTCAAAAAGACTCTCTGGATCATCAGGGTGCATCTATCTACTGATCTCAATATAACAAATTCAGCGAGGGGTGTCACCCCTCATAAATAAAATTTGGTAAAAATTCTCTAATCAACAGTATTGTTGACCTTAACTGGCTGGTGACCAATCAAAGGCAAAATTAGCAGTTAGAAGATAATTTAAGATCGCGATAGTGCTCTAATTCCGAGAAAAGGCGAAATTAGCAAAACTCAACTCATTTGTGCCATTCCACTTGTAAACTTGGTTGCGAAACCCTTTCCACTGTTCATAAACTTTCTTAAACTTGGCATCTTTGCTAGCATCTTCCTCAAATAACTCGAATGATGCTTTCTCAGCCGCCTGCAAAATGTCTTGAGAGTAAGGAGTCAGCTTAGTACCTGCTTTAATCAACCGTTCCAATGCCGCTCCATTCAAAGCATCATACTTAGCCCCCATGTTGATATTGGCGTACCTGGCGGCATCTTTAAAAATTTCCTGATAGTCCTTGGGCAACTTATCCCAAGCTTTTTTATTAACCTGTACCTCTAGGGTTGGTCCGGGTTCCCACCAGCCTGGATAATAATAGAACTTAGCTGCTTTGTACAAGCCCAGCTTCTCATCATCATAGGGACCAACCCATTCAGCGGCATCAATAGCTCCCCGGTCTAGGGCAAGGAAAATTTCACCCCCAGGTAATACTTGGACATTGACCCCCAAGCGCTCCATCACTTTACCTCCCAATCCAGGGATACGCATTTTTAATCCCTTCAGGTCAGCTACGGAATTAATTTGTTTCTTGAACCAACCTCCCATCTGAGCACTGGTGTTACCTGCTGGAAAATTAATCACGCCAAAGTCAGCATAGAGTTCCTGGAGCAATTCCAAGCCACCACCGTGGTACAACCAAGCATTTTGTTGTGGAGCGGTTAGACCAAAGGGTACACTAGTGCCGAATGCTAGGGCAGGGTTTTTGCCAACGTAGTAGTAACTAGCGGTATGACCACACTCAACGGTTCCCTGTTGGACGGCATCGAGAACCTCTAATCCTGGTACAATTTCACCAGCAGCAAAGGGGGTAATCTGGAAACGCCCATTGGTCATGGCACTGACCCGTTTACAGACAGTATCAGCTCCCCCATAGATAGTATCAAGGGATTTTGGCCAGCTGGTGACCATTTTCCATCGAACCATAGGCTGACTGCCGGATTGAGCAACGGGTCCTGTACTAGCTTGATTACAGGCCGCTAAGGCAGCTGTACTGGCTGCACCAATCGCAGCGTTACTAAAAAATTTTCGGCGTTTCATGGTTCTTGATTCAACAGTTGGTCATCTTTTGCGCAAATTCTATCAAGTTTATTAACTAGACACCCTTTAGCCGATCCGCTGTTCCCTTTGCTATTTACCGAGATGTCATATCAGCGATCGCATTCTTAGTCATAGCTGCGATCGCTTTATCATTTGCTTTCGGTAAATGATAATACTTACCACCTGCTTGTTTGGCCAATTCCTTAGCAAAACCAGTAGAAACAAACTTACTCTCGGTATCAATTACTAATAATTGAACCCCATTAGCTCGAATCCGAGCAGCAATTTCCAACAATTCCCCTTTAATATCTGGCTTTTCGCCTTCTGGTAGAGTTTCTCCCAAGGAACGAGCTAAGGGAATATTGCCCCGACCATCAGTAATTGCCACAATTACCACTTGACCAATATCCCCAGACAATTGAGCATTCATGCCCACATGCACGGCCTGAGTCAATCCATGAGCTAAAGGGGAACCGCCACCACAAGGTAATCGTTCCAAACGCCGCTTTGCTAAAGCAATGGAACGGGTAGGGGGTAACAACACATCGGCTTGTTCTCCCCGGAAGGGAATCAGGGAGACTTGGTCACGGTTTTCATAAGCTTCCGTCAGAAGCTGCATCACTGCTCCTTTAGCAGATTGCATCCGGTTTAGAGCCATAGACCCTGACGCATCTACTACAAAAACTACCAAGGAGCCAGCTTTTCGGGCTAACCGCTTGGATCGTAAATCCCCTTGTTCGATAATCACCCGACGGTTAGGATGACGTTGCCTACGAGCTTTTTGATAGGGTGCAGCAGCTCTGAGGGTGGCATCTACAGCAATCCGCCTTACTTTGCCCTTCGGTAGTATCGGTTTGACATACCGACCCCGGTCTTCTGAAAAGATAATGCTACGGTTTCCGGACTTACCTTGCCGTTGTGCCATCTGGGCAAAGTAGAGCACACTAGGGTCAAGGATCACCCCTTCTGGGTCAAAGAGAAACTCTTCCGGGATACTTGGAGCTTCCTGTTCTTGCTCCTCTGATTCATTGTCGTCCTCCTTGTCTTCCTCTTGGTCTTGCTCTTCCTGAGATTGATCTTGTGGGGGTGGGGGAGGAGGTGGTTGTGGTGCTTCTTCTGGTGGTGTTTCTACCATAGTCGCACGGGGGACAATTACCAATTCCACCGCCCGACGCAAATCCTCGGAATTCACTGTCTGACGACCATCTAAGGCTGCTGCAGCTTTTGCAACTCGAACGGCAAACAGTTCTGCCCGATGACCTTGGACACCACCTCGGATGGCTTCATTGACGAGATAGGTAATTTGGTCATGGGTAATCTCAACATCCTTGAGCCACTCTCGCGCTAGAATAATATCCGTCTTGAGGGTATCGAGATCCTCCTCGTATTCTTCCAGAAACTGCTGGGGAGAGTTAGCGTATGCGATCGCTTGTTCTACTGCCTCCACCCGTTGCTCTAAGGCCAACACACCGTCAGCAGACAGGGTAATGGCAATTCTGTCCAATAAATGTTCCCGTAATGGTCCCTCATCGGGATTGTAGGTGGCAATTAAAATTGGTTTGCAGGGATGTTGGAAACTAATCCCTTCTCGCTCAATTAGGTTCCGCCCTTCCGTTAAAACACTCAGTAGCTGGTTAGCAATTTGGTCATCAAGCAGGTTAATGTCATCCACATACAACACACCCCGATGAGCTTGGGCTAGTAATCCCGGTTGAAAGACAGGTTCCCCTTGTTTGACAGATTGTTCCACATCCACTGAACCCAGGAGTCGGTCCTCGGTTACTCCTAGAGGAATTTGGATGAAGGGAGCTGGGATGATTTCGGTATCTGGAGAACCGTCAACCTGTAACTGTTCCTGTAACTGTTCTTGTAACTGTTCCTGTAACGCTTCCTCTGGAGTACAGTTACTCAAGGAACCCTTAACCACTTCAATCGGAGGGAGCAAGGTGTGGATTGCCCGTGCCATCACTGATTTAGCCGTGCCACGGCGTCCTGCGATCGCAACGCCTCCTAATCCAGGGTCAATGGCCGCGAGGAGGAGGGCGAGTTTAATGGCTTCTTGACCCACCACGGCGGTGAGGGGAAAGGTAGGGTTGGCAGGTTTTGTGGTCAGTGCGGGCATAGAGCAACTATTGTCAAACTTCCCTGAATCGAATCATAGTAGTCTCATAGTACTCTTTTACGACTTCCTATGGTTGATTTCCCTGCTCCCTGCTCCCTTTCCTATAGCTGATAGCTTAAAGTTGAGCTAAAGCTAAGTAGCTGGATTTTTTTGCAACATTGCACTGATATATACTACTCGTCCATCAACGAATCGGTTGTATAATTCTGTGCCTTTTACACTCGCAAAGGTTTTTACCATATCCAGTAGAAACCAAGGAACATAGCGTTGCATAATACTAAGCTTCAGGTGGTCAGTTAAATTAAGAGCATTGACGACGTTGCCTGTAATATTAGTCGAACGTATTAACTCTAAATCACATTCTGAAAGCTGTTCCTTGAATTCGTCAAGCTCTGTTTGCTCTCGATAGTCGGCTAAACAGAGATAGCCACCAGGTCTGAGCACCCTTTTAACTTCCTGTAGAAAAGTCCCAAGGTTAGGATAGTGATGGCAAGACTCAACATTTAATACGATATCAAAGGATTTGTCGGGGAAAGGCAATTGTTCAGCATCCCCCTGTTTAAAGGCTAAATTGGGAACTTTATGATTTTTGTTACAGAGATTGACTGCACTATCGGATAAATCAAGACCAGTCATTGAGCTGACATTCTGAGTGCGTGCGATCCACTCGCTACCGCCTCCTCTGCCAGATCCAATTTCTAGGATATCCCTACCGGTAAGTTCTACCTGACTTAATGTATGGGCATAAAGATGAATAAAGTAACGGTTTTTTTCATCTTCTGGTAAAAGGTTCAGCTTGTCTTCTGGATTATCATAGCCATAGTTCATAAAAAACCATTCGCTAGTGGGAAATCGCCAAGCCAAGAAATTATATATAGCTTTCCAGATGACTTTCTTTATGCCCGGAAATAGGCTTTCAAAAAAATTAAATAAATTTATCATCTTTCTACCTCCTTGGAGACTCCCGTTATACCCGCAGGGTTAACGGTGAGAGGTTCATGAGGACAGAGTCTAGTTTGCATAAGCATAACCATCCTTTCTGTGAATAAATTTGCAATATTTGTGACTAATCCCTTGCACCAATCCTGATTTTGTTGAGATATTGAAAGACCCTGATTTTCTGGTTGCGACCCGTCCTACATAAGTACCGATCTTCTTCCCCTTAGTCACCACGGCGCGGACAATATCTCCGGTCTGAAAGCCTTTGTGAAATTTAATTCTGGAGCAATGACGAGTGGGAAACCCATACTTATTAGTCCTACAGAGCTGACGAGTGCCGTGTCCCTTAGCTGATATTGCCAAAGGTAGGGTTACTTCAATAATCAATGTTTCAACTTTTCCAACATTCGCCGCATCTAACCAATGAGTTTTAGGAAGGCTTTGGCGACATCTGTTGAATTTGGTTAATCCACCGCTACCTACTTCAACAGGCAATCCTATTGATTTGAGTACGTGATATAGCTTCCAACGGGTTGTATTTACAGAAGCCGCATCAGCCAGAGAGCGTTTGGCTTGACTTAGTATGCGCTTCAAAATGCTAGGCTTTTTAGACAGGAAAAGCTCAATGTCTTGGTTAGATTTAGCCTGATTACATCGACGACACGCGATCGCTAAATTAGAAACTCGATTAGAACCGCCTTTGGATAATGGTTTAATGTGTTCAATTTCTAGTTGAGTTCCTGCTACCCCGCAGTAAGCACACTTACGATTCCATTTTTCAAGCAAATATTCCCGAAGTTCGTAACCATAAAGCGTACCTTGTTGATACTCAATTCCAGATATTTCAGGATTTTGTAGTTTCTGAGTGTCAAACCTGACCAATTCTTGGGAGATGCCGGTAACAGGGCAGAATCGACTCAACTTTTTAACCCAAGTTAAAATATTTTGAACCCTAGACGTCAAGCTGGGGGCTAACCAGCCTTTTGATCTAGTTCTGTTAAGAAACCTGGGCTTGCGGTATCGAGTCTTGCGATTACGTCTACTACGTCTCAATTGTCTACGAGAGGTCAAAGCCTCTTGTATTTGAAACCCTCGATGGGTAAGTTCAGATCCCCAGATTACTCGTTTTCCTTGGACGATAGCTAAACCGCTTATTTTTGCTCCAGGATCTATTTTGAGTTGGTGATCGTGAGTTATTGGCTGTTTTACTTCCTCCGTCAAAATTATGGTAAATGGGTAACGACGATAGACCTTTGCTTTTCCTACCGAAAGTAAAATTCTGGCTCTCGCAGGCTTGCATGGATCTAAGGGTTGTCGGTTTTTGTTGAGTACAAAGACACGCATAATTGTGTTTTCTCCTATTACTAGGGTTAAGTTAGCTGAGTGCTTCGCACACGCTTCGCGAACGTCAATGTTATTCCTCGGTACTTTCCCAGTCGCACTGGCTTAACTCAAATACACCTGTTTAACGACCGGGTTCTAGAGCTGAAGACTAGCTACGCATCCTCAGGTAGGAACCTTAACACTTAGGAATAACGTAGTTCTTATAGAACTTAGACTGGTCAATTATGAGCTTTTTCAAGCTCCCGCTATAGTCTCAAAAGACTTAGCTGTGAGTTATTGACGGTTATCTTCCATCCTGTTGATTAGCCAATACTCTTTGTTGGCTTTATTATGAGGTTATTTTT
Source organism: Moorena sp. SIO3H5 (assembly GCF_010692395.1). Taxonomy (GTDB): domain Bacteria; phylum Cyanobacteriota; class Cyanobacteriia; order Cyanobacteriales; family Coleofasciculaceae; genus Moorena. The sequence continues at coordinate 5,920 of NZ_JAAHHS010000224.1, read as the reverse complement.
TTGAAGTTTTTTATTGGTTTATAAGTTCCAAATACCCGATCCAGAAGATGACCTGCCATTGGTCCACCGAAAGCATAATTCTTACTATTCATGAATCTTGTCTTGTCATAACTATGATGAATTTTATGTAATAGTCTGTCTTTCTTAAACCAAGAGTATCGACTTAACCAAGAATCTTTATTGCCATACTCAGCATGAAGATAATATACGGTTAGCATGTAAACTATGGCATCAATACAAAAAGTCCATGCTACCCAACTACTGAATAGTAATTTATATCCGATCAAGGAGCTTATGAAAAACAATCCCGATGTAACATGTTCACTAATCGCCCAATAGTAATCTGTTTTTGAATACACATTATATTCTATACGATGATGGGAATTGAGATGAATTTTATATAAAGGGATGCCTAAAACGTTTTGATGGAACAAAAAGTGAATAAACCACGCTACAAATAAATTGCAGAGATGAGCAACAACCACCACCCCTAAAAAATTAATAGGATTAAAGTCAATAGACAGCACGCTAGGTTTCTCTCTTTACAAAATTGAACGCCATCTCAGATCATAGATTTTCGGTTTGCATAATAACAGAATTTTTAACAAATAAATTATTATCAATCTATCAGTGCCAATCACCGTTTCGCCACCTAGATCTAAACTCTGCTCTGCACAAGACTAACATATCTCAAACAAAGTCTACTAGATCCTCTCGTCATCCTCAGCTAAAACAGCATTTTCGTAAGCATATGCGCGAAGCGCAGGCTACGCCAACAGCTATCATGGGTCAAGCAGTCAGCGGTCAGTGGTCAGCTATCATGGAGACGTAACTCATATTCAACAAGGGTTCTGTACTTCAAAAAGCGACTAGGGCTGAATCTCTTTATATATGAGTCGTTGCATCACCTTAAATTACAGCATTTAGGTATCAGCTGAATGCTGTAATTTTACAGATATAGTATCTTTGGAATTGCCCAAAATCTAAAGGCTCTAAAAACCTTGGTTTTAGCTAGTTTGATCAAGCTTACTTAACTGGATTTGAGCTGAACCATTGACAAATTTAATCTATTGTGCATAGCTTAGCTAAGGTTCCTGAAGCACGGGGATATCAGGCTATCATCACAAATGAATAGCCCCTGGTATAGCGCTACGCGCAAGTCCGCAAGTCCGCAAGTCCGCAAGTCCGCAAGTAAGCTATGACATAACTTTCGGAGTTTAGAAATGTCAAACACCTTAATGGGTCGTGGTATAACTGTGCTTGTTGCAAAGATTCAGTTACTGATGCAACCATACTCCATTAACCGGCACCAATTGTCAATCTAAAATATTGTCAGGCATTGTCAGGTATTTCCACTGGCAGGATGCCGATTAACCCGCGCCCAGGAGTGATGGTGATGAATCCCAAGGCTATTTTAGGACTGCTTAAGGAAACATTTAAAGAATGGCAGGAGGATAACGCATCTCGACTAGCCGCAGCATTATCCTATTACATGATTTTTTCCCTAGCGCCAGTGTTGATAATTGCGATCGCAATTGTGGGGTCTATTTTTGGGGAAGAGGCGGCTAAAGGCGAGATTGTAGGACAAATCCAAGGATTGGTTGGGGAACAGGGGGCACAGTTTATTCAGACAGCCATTACTAATGCCAATCGGCCCGATGCTAGTGGGGGGTTGGCTTCCTTGATTAGTATTGTGGTGCTGTTGTTCGGTGCATCTGGGGTATTTGGCGAACTCCAAGATGCCTTGAATACGATTTGGGATGTGAAGCTGAAACCAGGACAGGGCATCTGGGGTATTTTGAAAAAACGGATTCTTTCGTTTCTGACCGTGCTGGGTGTGGGACTTTTTCTGCTATTGTCCGCTGTGCTCAGTACTGTCTTATCAGCTTTGAGGTCTTATGAGAGCGAATTTCTCAAGGAACTGGGTTTACTCTGGCTGTACCAACTTGACTTTGTCTGGACAATTCTCGACTTGCTGGTGTCCTTTGGTATCCTTAGCCTGATGTTTGCTCTGGTTTACAAGTACTTGCCAGATGTCAAAATTGCCTGGAAGGATGTCTGGGTGGGAGCGATTATCACTACCTTTCTGTTTAACTTGGGTAAATCCCTATTGTCAGGGTATCTCGGCAGAAGCAGTTTTTCCTCAAGTTACGGTGCTGCTGGTTCTCTGGTAGTTTTATTAGCTTGGGTCTACTATTCCTCTCAAATTATCTTTTTGGGAGCTGAATTTACCCAAGTTTACGCTAAGAGATTTGGTTCAAAAATTGTTCCCGATGACCATGCTACCCCTATCCCGGCATTAGGTCAGTTGCCTAATGTTGAGAAAAGGGATTGTAACAGTTGAATAAAATCTAAATAAATCTAACACTATTTACCAATACGTGTTAGATTTTAGTCATGGCACTCATACCCATCCGTAAGGCGGTCGAACTTACGGGACTCTGTGCGAACACATTGAGGAAGTACGCAGATAATGGTACTCTCAAATGCGAGCGAACCCCAGGGGGAACTAGACTCTTTGACTCAACAGATCTTCTCCGTTTTGGAAAAGCTCCAAAGTCTAGTAGATCCCGTTGTTACACCATATGCTACTGCCGAGTCAGTAGTACAAAGCAACGAGACGATCTTGCCCGCCAAGTCGCCTATCTCCACTCCCTCTTCCCCGAAGCAGAAATCATCAAAGACATCGGGTCTGGCCTCAACTGCAAAAGGAAAGGGCTTAAGACCATACTGGAACGAATTGTCTGCGGAGATAAGCTCACACTTGTTGTTGCCTGTAGAGACCGACTTACCCGATTCGGGTTTGAACTCATTGAGTACTTGGTCAGTCTCAACGGTGGAAAAATCCTGGTTCTCGACCAGTCTAAGAGCTGTCCCGAGTCCGAGCTTACCGCAGATCTTCTCTGAATCATTCACGTCTTCTCCTGCCGGGTTCACGGACTCAGGAAATACGGTCAAAAAATCAAAGAAGATTCGTCTGTTCCTAAACCCTGAGCAGCGTACGCTCATTCGTAAATGGTTCGGAGTGTCCCGTTATGTTTTCAATAAGACAGTCAAAATACTCCAGAATAGCGAAGTAAAAGCAAACTGGAAGGCTATTAAGACTGGCATATTAAACGACCTCCCCGAGTGGTGCAAGGAAGTACCTTATCAAATTAAATCGATAGCGATAAAGGACGCTTGCACCTCTGTTAGGGAGGCAAAGAAGAAATACAAAAAGACCTCACAAATCAACAGGGTACGATTCAGATCTAGGAAGAACCCTGTACAGTCTTGTTACATCCCAAAGTCAGCAGTTTCAGAGACGGGGATATATCACACAAAATTAGGAAGATTGACATACTCTGAGGCTTTACCCCCAGAAGTGTGCGATTGCCGACTAACCAGCAATAACGGGGATTATTATCTTGTAGTTCCCCATAAAGTAGCTGTATCACATACCGAAAACCAAGGTAGAATAGTTGCTTTAGACCCTGGAGTCAGAACTTTTGTTACTTTTTTCAGTGAGACATCTGTAGGAAAGATTGGGCACGGAGACTTTTCTCGCATCCAACGATCATGTCAGCATCTAGATAACTTGTTGTCTAAAATCAGCAAAGCTAAAGGTGGACAAAAGCGTCGGATGAGGAAAGCCGCAAGACGAATGGTTGTCAAAATCCAGAACTTAATAAACGAGCTTCATTACAAGACGGCTAAGTTCTTGGTCGATAACTTCGATGTGATATTGCTTCCTACCTTCGAGACTTCTCAAATGTCAAGAAAAGGGAACAGAAAAATCAGATCTAAAACCGTTCGGAATATGCTCACCTTTGCTCATTACCGTTTCAAAGAGTTTCTAAAGCACAAAGCTCAGGAGACGGGAAAAGTAGTATTAGATGTCTGCGAAGCTTACACCAGTAAAACTATTAGTTGGACAGGCGAGCTAATAAACATAGGTGGGAGCAAGACCATAAGGTCAAAGGTTGATGGCAAAGTCATGGACAGAGACATCAACGGCGCTCGTGGGATATTTCTACGAGCTTTGGTAGATACACCCTGGTTGCGAGAGCAACTTGCATTAGTGAGCTAAAATTTGCTCTTAGTAGATTTTGGTAGCTAAAAAGTATCGGATAACCCAAGATCCTAGGATCAGTCTCAGCCTGGATGAAATCAATAAATGTTAATTGTGTCGAACTAATTAATTAATCTTAATTAATCGTCATTAATATCTTAATTAATTTTTAACAAATAATTTAGCTTAAAGTGTGCTAAGGTACCTTAAGTTCCATCGGTTCTGGTGAAGATAACTCACCAGAGGTAACGGGGAAAGTCCGGTGCAAGTCCGGCGCTGTCCCGCAGCTGTGATGAGGTCTGTCACCTCTAAGTCAGAATGCCCGCCAATGGTTTCAGTTGTTAAATCCGTCTGCGAGGTACAGATGATGTCTGATGTAGCATTTCCAAAAAAATTAGTCAGTAGGCAACCACAGTTATAGCGCAAGGCAAAAGGCAAAAGGCAAAAGGCAAAAGGCAAAAGGCAAAAGGCAAAAGCGATGCAGCGCGGACGCAGGTTCCGCACACAGACCTATGCGCCATGAGCGACTGCATCAAGACAGAGATTGCGATCGCTACTTCAGTGTTGCTCTTTGGGGGACTACTGTTGAGTGCCAAAATCCCCAATATATCCGTAGTCCTAGGGTTAGCTAGCTTAGCTGGTATTTTTCATGGCTATGCCTATATTGAGAATTGAGAATTAATAATTGAGAATTGAGAATTAATAATTCTGCCTTCTTCCTTCTACTTTCAGCATTCACTATTCTTAATTTTGCCTTCCGCCTTCTGGCTTAACCATTCTTCATTCTTCATTCTCCATTCTTCATTCTAAATTCTCCATTCTCCATTCTCCATTCTTCATTCTTCATTCTTCATTCTAAATTATTAAAATGGCTGCAAAAATTCCTGTTACAGTTGTTACCGGATTCCTCGGTAGTGGCAAAACTACTCTCGTGCGTCACCTGCTCCAAAATAATCACGGCAGGCGCATTGCTGTGATTGTTAATGAATTTGGTGAAGTAGGGATTGATGGAGAACTATTACGTTCCTGTCAGATTTGTGATGAAGACGATGACGCGAATAATAATATTTTAGAACTAGCCAATGGTTGTCTGTGTTGCACGGTTCAGGAGGAATTTTTACCGACAATTCAAGAATTGCTAAAGCGTCGTGACAAAATTGATAATATCCTGATTGAAACCTCGGGATTAGCGTTGCCTAAACCTCTAGTTCAAGCCTTTCGTTGGCCAGAAATTCGCACTGGCGCTACGGTGGATGGGGTAGTGACTGTCGTAGACTGCGATGCCTTAGCCGCTGGTACTTTAGTCAGCGATATCAATGCGTTAGAAGCGCAACGTGAGGCTGACCCAACTTTGGAACATGAAACTCCCATCGAGGAATTGTTTGAAGACCAGCTAGCTTGTGCTGATATGGTGCTGTTGACTAAAGTGGATTTAGTGGATAGTCCTACTCAAACCAAAGTAAACAATTGGTTGCAACAGCAGTTACCAAGTAGTGTGAAAGTCGTTCCTTGTCAGGAGGGAGACATTAGTCCTGATTTACTGCTAGGATTTAATGCCGGAGTGGAAGATAATTTAGACTCCCGTCCTAGCCATCATGATCATGAAGAGGAGCATGACCATGATGATGATATTAATTCAGTTAATTTGATTTTAGATCAGGCATTTGATCCACAGGTAATCAAGGAAAAATTACGACAATTGGTGCAACAGCAAGAGATTTATCGTATTAAGGGATTTGTGAATGTTGCTAATAAACCCATGCGGATGGTGATCCAGGGAGTAGGCGATCGCATTGAGAGTTTCTTTGACCGTTCTTGGCAAGCTGATGAAAAGCGTCAGACTCGCTTGGTGTTGATTGGGCAAGGAGA
>NZ_JAAHHS010000223.1 GCF_010692395.1 Moorena sp. SIO3H5 | reverse complement strand
TATAGATGGCTAACTAACCTTCAACCCTGACTCATAGCGCGACTCAACCTAAAAACCATGCTCGATCTCAACGGAAAAAATGCTTTTGTCACTGGCATTGCCAACAACCGCTCTATTGCTTGGGGGATCGCCCAACAGTTGCATAACGCGGGGGCAAATTTAGGTGTGAACTTTTTGCCTGACGAAAAAGGTCGCTATGAGAAAAAAGTTCGAGACCTGGTAGAGCCCCTCGAGCCTAGCATTATCATGCCCTGTGATGTCCGAAACGATGCCCAAATTGAAGCGATTGCGGATGCGATCGCTTCGCAATGGGGTAAACTCGACATCCTGATTCACTGTTTAGCCTTTGCCAATAAAGAGGATCTATCGGGAGAGTTTAGTCAGACATCCCGTGAGGGGTTTTCCCTAGCCTTAGACATTAGCAGTTACTCCCTCAATCGACTAACGGCAGGTTGGAAACACTTGATGACTGATGGTGGTAGCATTGTCACCCTCAGCTATATTGGGGGGGTTAAAGTAATTCCCAATTATAATGTGATGGGTGTTGCTAAAGCAGCACTGGAAATGAGTGTTCGTTACCTGGCCGCAGAACTCGGACCCCAAACGATTCGGGTCAATGCTATCTCCGCAGGACCAATCCGGACCTTAGCCTCTTCAGCAGTTGGGGGGATCATGGATATGATTCATCATGTAGAGAAAGTAGCACCACTGCGCCGCACTGTTACTCAGGAAGAAGTGGGTAAAGCAGCTGCATTCTTGTGTAGCGATTTAGCCAGTGGCATCACTGGTCAGGTTTTATATGTAGACGCTGGTTACGAAATAATGGGAATGTGACTAAGAACAATTGCGTCAACTATAGAATAGGAACATAAAAAGCGATGCACAGGTGCGACCCGTGGCGACTTTAATTACGGGTCAAACGCACCAAAGCCCAACCTGCGGGGGTTTCCCCCACTCGCGCTTTGCATCAAAAATTGATAATTATTTCGCGCATTCGGTCATGGTTGATGCAATGCGCGAATACTGAACTGAAGAATAATGAATTAGTTTGGTTACTGCAAAATCGGCAAATAACTAATAAGTGAGACTAATAAGTCAGACTAAGTTAGACAGGAGTAAAGATGTAATGCAAGTAAGCGATAACCCGACCCAGATCGAGAGCGGACCGATAATTCTCAACACCCAAGAGTCTAGGTTAAAGGCGCGAACAGCTTCAGTCAGGCGTACTACTGGGGAAACTGATGTACAGGTGTCACTTAATTTAGATGGTACAGGTATCTGCACCGCTAATACAGGAATCCCATTTTTAGACCATATGCTGCATCAAATCTCTTCCCATGGACTGATTGACTTAGAGGTGCAGGCAAAGGGAGACATAGAAATTGATGATCACCACACTAATGAAGATGTTGGGATTACCCTAGGGCAAGCCTTGGCAAAAGCATTAAGCGATCGCAAAGGAATTTTCCGCTTTGGGAATTTCCTGGCTCCCCTAGATGAGGCATTGATTTTGGTATCTCTAGATTTTTCTGGACGTCCTCACTTAAGCTATGGCTTGGAAATTCCTACCCAGCGTGTCGGAACCTATGATACCCAGCTGGTGCGAGAGTTCTTTGTCGCACTGGTTAACCATAGTCAGCTCACCCTACATATCCGCCAACTAGATGGCATCAATTCACATCATATTATTGAAGCAACATTCAAGGCATTTGCCAGAGCAATGCGCATGGCGGTAGAAATTGATCCTCGTCGTGCAGGGATGATTCCAAGCTCTAAGGGGGTTTTGTAAGCGATGCAGCGCCTTCATGCGGGGGTTCCCACGGGGCTGGAGAGCGATGCAGCGCGGTCTTGGGGGTTTCCCCCACTCGCTACTGCATCAAGACAGGTGCAGACGCAGGTTCCGCACACAGAACCCAAACCACTCGCTACTGCATCAAGACAAAGCTATCCAAAAATCCTAAACGTTTATAACAAACAAAAAGCCATGGGACTAAGAGTTCCACAGCTTTTAGACTGGTCTAAGGAGCATTAACTAAATTTGATCGTAGAGTACGCTAACCGTGGGCATAGTCCTCGTAACAGTTTTGGTAACGAATTTGGTAAGGAAATGGTTTTTACTCAGGTATAATCCAAACGAGAATTTATCAAAGCGCAAAGCGCATTGTGCAGATCGTTATGAGAGTCAAACGACTAGCGTAGTGCTGACCCTAGCCAACCAATACTAGGCAGCCAGCTTCGCAATCGGTGCCTCATTCAGACCTAGCCAAAGGCCAAGATTACACCCTTGAGTTTTAGAAAAATCTGGGATTATGTGGTATCATTCTGGATGATTTAATTTCATTTTCATTCTGGTGTTTCAGCTCAGTGGCAATGATTAGCTGATCAAGGGTGCAGTTGAGCTTTTCCATGATTAACTTAGTCTGCCAAAAGGAGAGCTTAGGCTGCATTTTGCCCCTTTCCCAAATGGAAATGGTTTTCTGGGTTACTCCAAGGGCTTCAGCAAGTTCTCGCTGAGTTAAGCCAACTTGCTGGCGCAACTTTAGTAGGGTTATGTCATGATGTTCACGTAGCATTACACTTTAATGTATAGTTTTCTTTCGCCATATCATCAACGGTATGAACAAAAACAGATAATGGCAGGTAGCCAAAAACTGCTTTTGCTTTTAGAAACCTAATCATAACGCTTCCAGGTTATTTAACCCAGCCATCCTTAAATCTACAAATAACAGCTCAATCCGTTATACGTCATCCACCTGCAGTCAAATATGGCTAGTGGTTGGCTGATATTACGGTTGCTTTAGCGTGATTTGCGCGGTCTTGGGGAGGCAGCGCGGTCTTGGGGGTCTCCCCCCATGAGCGACTGCCGTTCCCCCAGCGACTGCATCAAGACAATGGCAAAAAGCCATCACTCCACCACCAGACTTAGCGTGATTTGCGCCTTCACGCGGGGGTTTCCCCCACTCGCGCTTTGCATCAAGAAGAGAAGAATAGAGAAGACTTAGGTGAGCACCTGTTTTATTAATCGATATCAGCTGGCCTGCTCTGGTGATATAATTCCACCAAAGCTATTGATTTGATTTATCTTGGCCGGTGATTTATCTTCGTTTCAAACCGTTTACTCAAATAGTCTTATGACCGCTGTAACTCCCTTAGCTAATGCTCCGGATCTATCTACCGATAACTACTTGGTGGTGGGGTTAGCCACCTGCTTTATCAAAGAAGAGGGTGAAGTTCATCAAGTTCAAGTTATTGAACCCATCCCCTCAGCCTCTCTAGAAGCACTGCTTAAAAGTGTTCCTACATCTTACTCAGTGGCTTGTGGTACGACTCTAGGTAAAGTAATCTCAGGGGATAGCCTTTTCAAACCCGCTGAGTTTCCAGAGGATGCTCAGTTTTGCGATGATTTTACTAACCGAGCCTTCGCCGCTGCACGCACTTACAAGAGTTGTCCAGAAGCGATCGCTCATATTCCCCTTGGCACAACCTTTGATAACTTCAACTTTTCCACAGAACGCAAGCGGTTGCTAAATATGCAGCGAGTTGTTACTAAGGAAGATAATGTCAAACAGCATGAGTACACTCACAAGGTTCTCTAATCGTTAATCGATTAGTCCGCGCGTTAATTTAAACAAGACTTAGGCTTGCACCTGTTGCTAAGCGCCTATTGTATGGGTGGTATGGTCTTAAAAATTATCCTTTGACCAATCACTAAGGACTAAGGACTATTTCTCTAACAACTTCCAGCCACCATCCCAGTCATCGTTAGGAGGTTCTTGAAGAAAACGCTGACAACGGTTCAGGTGCAATACAGATGCTCGGTCATGTTTGTCATATTTTTCTAGAATGGTGCCAAACTCACCCATGGCAAGGGCGAACTGTCGCTGGAGGTAATACTGGCGGCCTTTGTAGTAATGTTCAATTATTCGTGCTTTGTACTCCGAAATCGGTTCAGATTTTAGGCCCACCAATTCATAAATGGATACTGGCTTGGTCTTGCCCTTAACAATTACCTTGTCCAATTCCCTAGCCCAGATCTGATCAAAACAGGCTCTGTAAGTATTTTCACTAATTAGGATGTCGCAACCGTATTGCTTGCTAGCCGTTTCCAAGCGAGCACCTAAATTGACTCCATCACCAATAGAGGTAAACTCCATTCGTTTAGTTGAACCCATATTACCACTAATGACGCTATCGGAGTTGATGCCAATCCCGATCTTTAAAGGTTTTCGATTAGCTTTAACACGTTCTTGATTAAACTCTTTGAGACGGTGGCGCATCTCTAAGGCGGTTTGGACTGCTCTCCAAGCATGATCCTCTTGGGGCAAGGGCGAACCAAAAACAGCCATAATCGCATCGCCAATGTATTTGTCGAGGGTACCTTTATATTCAAAAATTGCATCCACCATCGACTCAAAATAGTCGTTGAGCATACCCACGACATCTTCTGCCTTTAAACTTTCGGTCAAGGCAGTATAGCCACGAATATCGGAGAACAGAACTGATACCTCTTTGCGATCGCCTCCTAATTTATGGTCATCAAGCTTAAGTAACTCCTCTGCTAACTCCTGGGTCATGTAGCGATACATGGTAGTCTTGAGGCGTTTTTCATCACTAATGTCATCCATGACTACCAAAGCACCATAGACATGGGTTTGATCGCTGGCATCAGCAATAGAGTTAATCGAGAGATTCACACAATGCTTGGTTGATTCTAACCCCTGTGAGATCAAGGTTTGGTCGGGGTAATACTGACGGCTGTCTTTTTCTGTCTTGGCAGTTAAAGCATTCTGCAGCCATTGAGCAAAATTTCCGCCTTTGATGTTAATCAACTGACTAACCGATAACCCCTCCAAGCTGTCTCCAGGGTAATACCCCAGCAATTTCTTGGCACTTTCATTGGTAGCGATAATCTTACCGGTTTTATCGGTGGAAATAACCCCATTACTGAGACTGCGCAGCATATCCCGCTGAATTTGTTCCTGCTGTTTGATGGTGGCAAACAGTTTCGCTCGCTGTATGGCTACCCCAGCTTGAATATTGAACGCCTTCATGTAGTCTTCATCAATGCGATTAAAACTTGCTTTCCAGCATGCAGGAGCTTTCGGCCAATCATTTGGATTGTAGGGCTCAAAGTCACCGCTTTTTTTCTTGTTGACTAGTTGGGTTACACCTATTAACTCTTGATTGGAGTTATACACTGGCATACACAACAGGCTACAGGTGCGATAACCAGATTCCTGATCAACTTTTTTGGAATTGTTAGAATTGGGATGATCGTATAGGTCAAAAGGAATATTTAGAGCTTCACCGCTTTGAGCTACCTTGCCTGCAAAGCCAACCCCCATTGGGATCCGGATTTCTTGGGATAAACCATCCGCTTGGGGAATTTGCGCCCACAGTTCATTACGCTCTCGGTCAATCAGCCACAGGGTACTACGGTCGGCTTTCATCAGCGTTTTCGCCTCATCCATCACCCGCTTGAGGGTTTCGTCTAGATCCAAACTGCTGAGATTGAGGGATTCTGTGGCTTTGATCAGTGCTGTTGCTGCTCTTTGTCTCTGGGTAGCTCGGTACAAGGACTTGGAAGATTCTAGAACCAGCCGCATCGAAGGAGCAAAATCGTTAAACAGTCTTTGATCTTCGTCAGTAAAGCCCTGTTGATCAATTTTTTCGTTTAAGGAAGCGTTCTGTGTATAGGAATTTTTGACCTTATTCAGTAATTGGACTACAGCAACTAAATCTCCCTGTAGATTCAACAGGGGCAATGCTAGTAGGGTATAGGTGCGATATCCAGTTTTTTGGTCAGACTTTTTGGCAGTGTTAGAACGAGGGTCATCATAAAAATCGTAGGGAACGTTAACCACCCTTTTGAAAGTAGCTACTTCACCAACAATGCCCTTATCAGCTGGAAATCGAAGTTCTCCTAAGGTGTTGTTTCCTTCTCCCTTTGCCACTACCGACCAAAGTTCGTGCTTGTCTTCATCCAGAAAAAATATTGTTACTCGGTCGGCATTCATTAACTCTGCCGTCTTGAGAGTAATCGCATTCAAAATCTCCTGGAGAACCTTCTCAAAATCTTGGTTTTCCAGTAGAGCGTCCAGCATCGACAGGGTTTGATTGACGATCTGGAGTGCGCTTTCTACACTTGGGACTACTTGTTTTAAACTTTCCCGGTTTAAAGGTGCCAGAAAGTTAGATATCCCTTGTCCCGCCGCAACTAGCGAACCGGCTGCTGAGGAATTTCCCTCAGATATGCTCCCCTTTTCCACCTGATTTGAATTGTGTTGATAAACAGATGCAGCTACCATAGAATTATCCTGCGCTAAAGCTTTTGCGAATGCTGAAGCGATCTAATGATAGAGTCTTTTTTATATTTATTGACTCTTGGATTGATACTTCTTGACTCGTCAGAGCCAGTTAACCGAATTGATCTGGGTTTAAGGCTAATCTGTTGATTACCTAGAGAGCACCTTCTATGCTGGCCGCTGAGTAGATTTTTTCTGATTGATAGTTAAACATGGCCTGACTGGATTATAGTGCATTCTAGATTAATTTGTCAGTAGCTTAATTAATCAATTGCGATCTAACTATTAAACTAATGCATCACAACCTCACAAGTTTTAACATTTAGCTGTTTGGCCTTAGTCCTGTTTTCCCACTGTGCATGTCTTACGCCAGCTAGCAGCTTGGGACAACAAGGAAGCCGCAAAATTCATAGCGTCTTGAGCTGATTGTCCACCAGCTAACTGAGCGATTTCTTCCTGCCGCTTTTGGGGATGATTCAGGAGGCTAATTCTCACTACAGTTCGAAGCTCGGGCATTCCCGATTCGGGGAGTTGGGTAACTAATTGAGTACTGCTAGAGCAGTTACCTTGAGGGGAAGATGGTTGTTTCAAAATGCTAGAAATCGGTTGAGCAATCACCTGTTTATCCACCCTAAAATGTTGGTCTGCCATCGCAGCAATTAATGGTTGGTGAGTCACACAAAGAACTTGGTGGCGTTGACTGAGTTGGTAGAGTCGTTCTGCGATCGCTCCTGCTACCCGACCAGACACCCCAGCATCAATTTCATCAAAAATTAAAGTTGTTCCTGGCTCATTACTGCTGGAAAAACAAGCTTTCAGTGCCAGTAAAAACCGACTCATCTCTCCACCGGAAGCCGTCTTAGCAAGAGGTTGCAAGGGTTCTCCAGGGTTGGGAGAGAAGTAAAAGGTGACTTGATCTCCACCAGCTGCCGTGGGTACAATGGGGCTTATTTCCACTGTAAACTTTACCTTCTCCATAGCCAAGGGCTTTAACTGGTTAACCAGCTGTTTTTCAAGTTCTGATCCAGCCCCATAGCGCAATTTCGTCAGTTGCTCACATTCATCGGTAACGTTTTTCTGACTCAATGCATAATTTGTCTCTAATTCTTCTAGAGATGCACCTTCACTGCCTAATTCTTCCAGTTCTGCCTGTAGGGTCTCATAGTGAGCGATTGCCTCAGCAAGGGTTGGTCCATATTTGCGGCAAATTTGTTTAAGAACCCCAATTCTTTCCTCCACCACTTGGAGACGTTCCGGATCAGTCTCTAGTCCATCTCCATAGGCATTAATCTGATGGGCAGCTTCCACCACTTGAGCCAATGCTCCACTGACTAAGTCTAGTAGAGGTTGCAATTGACTATCATAGTCTACCATATCCTGTAAGGTACTTTCCGCTTGACCCAATAAGTCAGCACTTGCTTTTGTACCCTGATCATTATGGTAAAGTGCTTGATAGACTTGGTAACTCCTCTGTTGGAGTTCCACCACATGGTTCAGACGCTGGTGTTCACGTTCAAGCTGTTCAAGTTCATCAGGAGCGCTAAGGTTGACAGCACTGAGGTCTTGAATTTGATACTCTAACCAGTCCAGACGTTGTAGGCGTTCTTGCTGAGACTTTTGCTGTGTCTCTAGAGCTTTCTTGGCCTCTTGAAAAGCTATATACGCAGATGCAACTCGATCTCGCTGTTGGATCACAAGGGAACCGCCGTAAAGGTCGAGTAGCCCTCGTTGCCGTGCTGGCATAATTAGCTGTATGGTTTGACCCTGAGCAGTAATTTCTACCAAGCGCTCACGCAGTCCCTCCATCAGTTGCCGATTAACTATCGTGCCATTGACCCGAGAACGCGATCGCATGCCTTTCTCTGTTGCGGTAATCTCGCGGCTACAGACTAAATCGGCTTGATCAAGTAAGTCAATTTCTTGCTCACTCAACCAGGCTATCAAGGGGTTATCTACGGAGAAGGTTGCTTCTACCAAAGCCCGTTTAGTCCCTGTGCGAATCAGCCGATTGGTGACTTTTCCCCCCAGGGCAATATCAATGGCATCCAAAATAATGGACTTACCCGCACCGGTTTCCCCAGTCAAAACATTTAGACCAGCACCGAATTCCACTTCTAAGTGGTCAATTAAGGCAAAGTTGTGAATTCGCAAATAAAGTAACATTGAGCAAAATTCACTGTTGGGAAAATTGTGATATTAAACACATTTTGTAACAATTTCGAAAAAGTCACACCTTAATACCCAATTGAAGTCTAAGGGTTAACTCTAGTAATCGTTGACCGTTCACCATTCAGTTTATCGTCAACTGTCCACTAAAAATCAGTATTTTTACCCAGGAATGGGTTATTCCACCATTCTCCTATGAAGATTGCCGAACCTTTATTAAGTTTTAATGATATCCCCCTTTTGTTACAATAGTTTACAGAATCGCTTCTGTTGGTCCGTCGGAAATATCTTCTTATGAATCCTAAAACAGTTTCCCCAACTTCTCATCAAGCACTAGACTCAGAGGCTGATGCGGAGAAGTTATTGGTGCCAGTGTCGGGCAGCAATAGCTCAGTTGAGGAAGAGTTGAGCTCGACAACGGAATCCTCTGTCTTGGAAACAGAAAAACCACGGTACGACCCGTCCGCGATCGCAGCTAAGTACCAGAGGGCATACCTGCTAGTTCTACGGCGGTCTTTCAGGATTATTTGGTCATTTGTATCGTTTGCTCTAGGTCTGTGGTGGGATCGGTTTCGGGGTCGGGATGTTACCGAGAACCGAGCCAGAGCGATTCAGCTGCGGGAAATTTTAACCGACCTAGGACCAGCCTACATAAAAATCGGACAAGCTTTATCCACACGACCGGATTTAGTACCACCAATTTTCTTAGAAGAGTTGACGCTGCTACAAGACCAACTCCCACCCTTTGAGAATGAGGTGGCTTATCAATTTATTGAGGAAGAATTAGGCGATCGCCCGGAAAATATTTTCGCTGAACTTAGTGAAAAACCTGTGGCAGCCGCTTCTTTAGGGCAGGTGTATAAGGGCAAACTCAAAACTGGGGAAACTGTTGCGGTCAAGGTACAGCGACCAGGATTGGCACATAAAATTACCCTCGATCTATACATTATACGCCGTCTGGCAGATTGGGTACAAAGCAATGTCAAGCGGGTGCGCAGTGACTTGGTTGCCATCATGGACGAGTTTGGTGCCCGTATCTTTGAAGAGATGGACTATCAGCATGAAGGGCGCAATGCTGAACGCTTTGCCAAGCTTTACGGCAAACTACCGGAAATTTATGTTCCCCGAATTTACTGGGACTACACTGGGCGTCGTGTCCTGACTATGGAATGGATAACGGGTAGTAAGCTGACGGATATGGAGACAATCAAGGCTCAAGGCATTGATGCCAAGCACTTGATTGAAGTTGGGGTAAACTGTTCCTTGCGACAGCTACTGGAACACGGATTCTTTCATGCTGACCCTCACCCTGGAAACCTGTTAGCCACTTCTGATGGCAAGCTGGCTTATATTGACTTTGGGATGATGAGCCAAGTCAAGAAGTATCAGCGCTATGGTTTGGTTGAAGCTGTTGTCCATCTGGTCAATCGTGATTTCCCTGGTTTGGCCAATGACTACGTGAAGCTCGAGTTTTTGACCCCAGATACAGACCTGACACCAATTATTCCTGCCCTGGCCAAGGTTTTTAACAACGCCTTGGGAGCCAGTGTGGCAGAACTCAACTTCAAGAGTATCACTGACCAGTTATCAGCGTTGATGTATGAGTATCCCTTCCGGGTACCCGCTTACTATGCCCTGATTATTCGCTCCCTCGTCACCTTAGAAGGGATTGCCATGAATGTTGAGCCAGATTTCAAAGTACTCAGTAAAGCCTATCCTTATGTAGCCAAGCGCCTATTGACGGATCCATCACCAGAATTACGGGCATCCTTAAGGGATTTACTGTTCAAGGATGAGGGTTTCCGTTGGAACCGTCTGGAAAACCTGTTGCGCAATGCTGGAAATTCTCCAGATTATGATATAAACCAAGTCTTAGATCAGACCCTAGACTTTATTTTTTCAGACCGAGGAACCTTCATCCGGGAGCAGATGGTCAATGAAATTGTCAAGGCTATCGATAGCTTTGGAAGACGGACATTGGATAACGTCAGTTATGCCTTGCAGGAACGTCTAGGCTTAGAAATAAATAATAAGGATAATCAAGACAAGAAGCCAGAAGATAAACCTGAAAATACTGAGAATATCCAACGGATTTGGAAAATTTTACAAGACACTCCTGGTTTTGACCTAGTGCAATTGTTGCCAGTTATTCCTCAAGTGTTGATAAAACAGGAGACCCAGGAAATGGGACAAAAAATTGCTGGTAGTTTGGCACAGCGAGTAATTGCTCGGATGATTCGGGAGGCTTTACTCCAAGATAATCCTGATAATGGCACCCTTAACGGTCATGGGCAGGGGTCAAACCCTAACTTAGTTTTGCCCCCCACTGCTGCGATGCGGTAGAAGATAGGAATATTATTTGGTTGAAGGTTGAAGGTTTAAAGTTGGTTGAAGGTTGAAGGTTATAGGTTACAGGTTGAAGGTTGAAGGTTGAAGGTTGAAGGTTGAAGGTTATAGGTTACAGGTGACGCAGTTGAAGGTTACAGGTTACAGGTTACAGGTTACAGGTTACAGGTTATAGGTGACGCAGTTGAAGGTTACAGGTTATAGGTGACGCAGTTGAAGGTTACAGGTTACAGGTTACAGGTTATTAAACTTCCAAACCTTCAACCAAACAACCTTGGCCAAAGGCCACGCTACGCGAACAACCATCCAACCTTCAACCTTGGCCAAAGGCCACGCTACGCGAACAACCATCCAACCATCCAACCTTGGCCAAAGGCCACGCTACGCGAACAACCATCCAACCTTGGCCAAAGGCCACGCTACGCGAACAACCATTCAACCATCCAACCTTCAACCTTGGCCAAAGGCCACGCTACGCGAACAACCATCCAACCTTGAACCAAACAACAATCCAACCTTCAACCAAACAACCATCCAACCTTCAACCTGACAACCTGACAACCTTCAAACCTAAATCTGCCCAACAAATCCGGAATCTAACAACTCCAAGACGTAGGTTACAGTATCACTAAGAGGGATTAATCTAGTTGAAACCTATGTCTAAACTACAAGAAGCATTGGAATTCATCGAGAAAATTGAACGTGAGAACCCTGGTAAATCCGCTTATGAAATTGTTAATCATTTGCGTGGGTACACTAAGAAGGCATATACTAGTCGGTTATGGAGTACAGCTACGGGGTATCACCAAGAGTATATTCGAGATGAATTTGAAGGAAAACTCAATATCAATGAATTGATATTAAGTGGTGAAATTACTGACTTTGGTCATTTTATCGGTTCCCTTTCTGATCAAATTGATCAGCCTGGATTCCAATGGTCAGATTTCACTAGCTGGACTGGTGACCATACCTCATGGGCTGGAGATATTGGTTCCGCTATTGTGGCCTATAGAGACCCCAATGACAACATAGATGTTAACACTGTAGAAGAAGCTTTGGATAGGTTAGCCAGAGATTCTGATTATACTGCGGATATTGCAGCTTACGTGGTAGGAGAAATGATTAACTCTGGTAAGCAATCTTCCATTACTCAGGCGATTTATCAGTATAATTCCAAGTCCTACTCAGACAATGTTAGGACGTTTCTTAAAAAGCGTTTTGGCGCAGTTATTGAAGAAGATCAACTTAAGAATCCGGCTGGACTTGATTCAAAAATGCGTAGCGCTATTTCTACTTATATCCAGTTTACTTCAGCCTATGAGTCGTTAAAGTCTCTCAAGGATTTAGCTAAATTACCTCTACATTTAGGTACAGAAGATAACTCTATACCTAATAGTGTTGATATTTTTAAAGGTTCTCAACATTTTCTCAAGCATATAGTAAAGTATGGCAACTTAGATGGTTTACTATTCAAGCCATACCAAATACCTGGGATGTCTTGGCTAGGAAGCGTGAACTATGAAGTTAGAGTAACTGGCTAACTTAACTAGTTCATTAGTCTTAAATCGGGAATCAGGAATTGGGAATCGGGAATCGGGAATCGGGAATCGGGAATCGGGAATCGGGAATCGGAAAAAAGTAGTTTTTGGGGCTGAAGAGTATTTTTAAATATATTTTTTATCATAGTTTTACTAAATTCTAATACTTCTAGGGTAAAACTGGTAAAACCCGATTGATCATAGA
>NZ_JAAHHS010000222.1 GCF_010692395.1 Moorena sp. SIO3H5 | reverse complement strand
TTCCCTACTGATGTACCTTACCAAAGCTCCTCTTGCCTATGAGTTATTTGGTATTGCTGCTGGCATATATGTCATCATCCGTCACCGCAGTAACATCCAGCGTCTAGTTACAGGTACCGAACCCCAAATCGGGAAATCCCTTTCTCCAGCAGTATCCTTAGAGACTGGAACAGAATAAGACTATAAAACACAAATCCCTTGTCATGGATTGCTTGATTAGAAATCTAATCAAGGACCGGACTTACGCAGCGGTGCCCCCCGGTCGGGTTTCCCGACAAGCGTGAACGCGCACCAATAGAGCTAAGCGTGAAAGCCCAGCAAGAGATATCGTTGTATGCTAGGGGTTGAATTGAGAAAACAATTCTCGTAACAGACTCCAGGAATTCTCATTTTTAAACATTAGCGTCGCAAAAGCGATTAACCCAAATTAGTAGCGCTAAGCACAATCGTTTACGTTGGTCATAGGAGATAGATGAGAACTTGAAATGATGATGGACTGTATTAAACTGAGCAATATTCGCTGCTACGGCTACACTGGCTACTTACCCGAAGAACAAACCCTAGGACAGTGGTTTGAAGTAGACCTGACCATGTGGCTAGATCTAACCCCTGCGGGAGAAAGTGATGATCTTAGCGATACCATGGATTATCGCCAAACTATTGATACTGTCAAGCATTTGGTTAAAACCTCAAAATGTGCCCTGATCGAAAAATTGGCAATTCAAATTGCTAATGCGATCCTAGAATTCGATAAGGTGGAGCAAGTCCAGGTGCAGTTAAGCAAACCTGGTGCCCCGATTCCAGATTTTGGAGGTAATATCACCCTGGAAGTGACTAGAACCCGTCACAATAGGTAGGAGGAATAATTCAACATCGTGGGTTTATAGGGGAATCATGACTTTTCGCATACTCAGCTTAGATGGCGGTGGTATTCGGGGCGTTATCGCAGCAGTAATCTTGGCGGAATTAGAGAAAGAGATTAACCAGCCCCTCAACAAGTATTTTGATTTAATTGCAGGTACCTCCACTGGTTCAATCTTGGCTGCCGGAATTGCCACTGGCATCCCCAGTCGGGAGATAATTAGACTTTATGAACAGAAAGGGGAAAGGATTTTCCGCTACACCAGCCGTTTTTCACTAAAGCGGCTGAAGGTTATCCTTAAGTATGGTCTTTCTGCTCCTAAACACTCCAATCAGGGGTTAATTGAGGTGATGAAAGAACAGTTTGGGACGACAAAGCTGTCGGATATCTACGATTCACCTCGGCTGTTGATCACAGCCTACGACACCATTAGTCGCATGCCGATTATCTTTAAAAGCTGGCGTGAAGACAAAGATTATTTTCATGTTCCCTTATGGGAAGCCTGTGTCTGTTCCGCATCTGCCCCCACCTATTTTCCAGCCCATCAGCTCAAGACTCAAAGCAAGACTTACTCGGCAATTGATGGTGGGGTTGGGGCGAATAATCCCTCAAGCTGTGCATTAGCTGAAGCGATCCGCTTAAATCATTCCCTTGAGGAAATTTCTATAATCTCCATTGGCACAGGAGCATCTAACCGCCCCATTCCTTGGGAAAAAGCTAGAGGCTGGGGATTGGGACAATGGGGATGGCAAGGACGATTGATTGAAGTGCTATTTGATGCTCCTTCTGACATTCACGGGTATATTACCAAAGAGTTGATGGGTAGCTTAGAATCCGAGGATGGAACAGTTTCTCGTTACCTGCGTCTACAACCGGAAATCACTAGTGACGCAATGGATGATGCGACTCGGAGCAATATTGCCAAGTTAAAGCGTGTTGCCAAGAATTACGCCTGGCAAAACCAAGGTTTGTTCCAAAACTTCCTGAAAATAAATTGATGAACCTTTGAGCTCTTGTTCGTCGGTTTAGTAATGATAATTCAAGGAACTTGGTTACTTGTTACTGGTGAATTAAATATGATTAGACGTGATGTAAGCAGTCAGCAGTCAGCAGTCAGCAGTCAGCAGTCAGCTAAAAGCTCACGGGAATTGAGGTGGTTAAAATAAACCTGTTTAGGGAAAATTTAATAGTTCCAGATTAATGATAATTGAAAGGTAAGCATATGCTGATAAGCGACACGCTGATAGCACCTCAAGTAGCACCATCTGTAGCGCATTAGCTGATAACTGATAAGCGAAACGCTGATAGCTTACCAATTTGATACCGAATTGAGAAATGCTATAAAATTGGGCAATGACCATAAAAGCTCGCAAAAAATTTGCTCAACATTGGCTGCGTAGCGAGGAGGCACTGAACCAAATCGTAACAGCTGCTAATTTACAAAAAAGCGATCGCATTCTAGAAATAGGTCCGGGTACTGGCATTCTTACCCAGCGGTTACTGCCTTTTGTTCAGTCTGTAGTGGCGGTAGAAATTGATCAAGACTTGTGCCGATTATTAGTTAAAAAACTCGGTAATATAGATAATTTTTTATTGCTGCAAGGGGACTTTCTCTCCCTAGACTTAGATACCTTGTTAGCTAACTTTTCTAATTTCCAAAAACCTAATAAAGTAGTTGCCAATATCCCATATAATATAACCGGTCCGATTCTGGAAAAGTTGCTAGGTACTATCACTCAGCCAGCTGTTCCAGGGTTGGATTTAATCGTGCTGCTAGTGCAAAAAGAAGTCGCTCAGCGGTTATATGCCAAACCCAGTTGTAGACAATTCGGGGCATTATCAGTGCGGGTGCAGTATCTCGCCCAATGTGAATTGATTTGCGATGTCCCTGGGTCCGCCTTCTCTCCTCCCCCCAAGGTCGATTCAGCTGTGGTGCGGTTACATCCTAGCCTAGCCGAACCACCAGCTTCTGACCCCAGATGCTTGGAGACACTATTGAAACTGGGCTTTGGCAGCAAACGTAAAATGTTGCGCAATAATTTAAAATCTGTAATTGAACGCGATCGCATCACCCAATTGCTGGAACAATTAGAAATAAGCCCTCAAGCCCGAGCCGAAGACCTTAGTGTTGCTCAGTGGATAGCCCTAGCGAATCAGATCACCATAAAGAATGCATTCATACTCCCTAAATGCCCCAGCTAAAATCAATCTGTATTTGGAAATCCTCGGTGATGCGGGTGATGGTTATCACGAACTCGCAATGATTCTCCAAAGCATCGAATTAGCTGATCAAATCGACATCCGTGCCATTGGTACACAGGAGATTAAAGTCCACTGTAATCATCCCCAAGTCCCAACGGATGAAAGCAACCTCGCTTATAAAGCAGCTGCCTTGATGTGGGAGGAGTTTCCTGAGTGTTTTGCTAACTTGGGTGGTGTGGACATTACTATCCACAAGCGAATTCCTGTAGCCGCTGGACTAGCTGGTGGATCGACGGATGCAGCGGCTGTGTTAGTAGGAATCGATATGTTGTGGCAATTGGGATTAACCCACCCGGAATTACAACAATTGGCAGCACAGCTTGGATCGGATGTGCCGTTTTGCCTTGCTGGTGGAACCGCTCTAGCTCTGGGGAGAGGTGAGCGGTTGTCTGCCCTACCGGGACTGGATTCTCTATATGTGGTTTTGGGGAAATACCGCAGTCTGATGGTTTCTACTGCTTGGGCTTATCAGACTTATCGGGCTCAGTTTGGGGAAACCTATATCCGGGAGCCTGAGGACTTAGAATCCCGTGCTAATCGTGTTCATAGTGGTCCGATGGTCAAAGAAATCCTCAATAAGGATGGAGGACAGATTGGTAACCTATTGCGCAATGATTTAGAGAAAGTGGTGTTACCCAATCACCCCCAAGTCTTGGAACTACGGAAAGCCTTTGAGAATAGTGGTGCCATAGGAACCATGATGTCTGGTTCCGGTCCGACGGTATTTGCCCTGTGCGAGTCCCAGGAGCAAGCCCAGGAAATTCAACAGAAAGTAAGCATTGAGATTACTGACCCAGATTTGGAGTTTTGGGTAACCAAGTTATCGACTCAGGGGATTCAAATCATGTCAACACCTTGAGCCGTTAGGCCTGAGTTGGTTAGCCACTTTCGACTCAGGAGTAACCAGAGTTTGAATCATTTATTATGCTTGAAATAAGCCTCCATCACCTGGCGCACAATTGGTCCTGCCACTGAACCTCCACCGCCGCCAGAATGTTCCACAAAAGCAACAACTGCAATCTCGGGTTTATCATAGGGGGCAAAACCACCAAACCAAGCATGAGCTTTCCCAGGAGGAGCCTCTGCTGTTCCACTCTTACCAGCGGAAGGAGGTAACTCTGGCACCCTCAATGCCGCTCCTGTTCCCCCAGTAACCACAGCTCGCAATCCTCGCCGCAGGGTCTGAATCGTTGATGGCTTCATATTGATGGAGACTCGCTCTTTGATAGCATCCTGATTGTTCTTGAGCAAGTGGGGTTTAACCCGATAGCCGCCATTGGCAACTGCAGAAAACATCACCGAAGATTGTAAGGGTGTTCCTAGGGTAAAGCCTTGACCAATAGACATATTTATGGTATCTCCTACGGTCCATCCCCAATTGTAGTTTTTCCGCTTCCAGGCATCATCCACTATCAAACCACTGGATTCGCCGGATAACTCAATACCAGTTTTTTCACCAAAGCCATATTTACGAGCCCATTCAATCAGGGTTTTTCCCCCAACCCCTCGACCGATTTGACCAAAGAAGGTGTTACTGCTCCAAGCCATAGCACCCACAAATCCCATTGGACCAAATCCGGCTCGGTTCCACTCCCCAAAGGCATGACCACCGACATACAGGTAAGGATAAGTCTGTAAAACAGTTTTGGGAGAATACCGACCAGATTCCATACCCGCCGAAGCTGTGACCACCTTAAATGTACTGGCTGGAGGAAACCCTCGCATTGCCCGGTTGATAAACGGATTCCCTCTGCCTTGTAGCTTTCGCCAGGTTTCTGAGGTGATGCGAGTCGAGAAAATATTCGGGTCAAAGGTTGGACGAGAAACCATTGCGAGGACAGCACCGGTGTTGGGGTCCATAGCCACGACTGCCCCTTTGCGATCGCCTAATGCTGCCTCGGCTGCCTTCTGCACGTCTATATCGATGCTTATATGGATAGGTTTACCCGGTTGTGCCTGTTTCTGACCCAGAACCCTGACGACTCGTCCAGCACCATCAACTTCTACTTGCTGACCGCC
The DNA here is from genome assembly GCF_010692395.1 of Moorena sp. SIO3H5. Taxonomy (GTDB): domain Bacteria; phylum Cyanobacteriota; class Cyanobacteriia; order Cyanobacteriales; family Coleofasciculaceae; genus Moorena. Next base: position 7,551 of record NZ_JAAHHS010000222.1, on the reverse strand, counting down.
CCATTCTCCCCGTAGCAGATGCTCATAGGACTTCTCCACCCCCATTTTGCCAACCACATCACCGAGGCGGTAGCCGTCGGCTTTACGCCGTTGCAGCTCTTCATAGTCTAACTCTCCAGTATAACCTAGAACATGAGCCGATAGCTGTCCATGGGGATAGTACCGCACTGCATCAATATCCACCTCTATTCCCTGTAATTCATTGCTGTACTCAGCCAAAGCAGTAACTTGAGCGGGAGTAACACCACGGGCAATCCGAAGTAGGTAAGGAGAGTTATAGCCCGCTTGTTCCAGACGCTTTTGAATCTCAGCGTCTGGTATCTTCAAAATTTGGGACAAGCGTTTACGAGTTTGGGGCCATTGCTCCTGCCTAAGAACCAAGGGCCACACAAATACCGAGTGAGACAACCGATAGCTAGCTAATACTCTTCCCTTACGGTCAAAAATATTGCCCCGTATAGGCGGCTTGGGAATCAGGCGAATCCGGTTATTTTCTGCCAGCTGTCGGTTGCGTTCCCCTTGAACTAGCTGTAAATAGGCTAGACGGGAAGCAATTCCCCCCAGCAAGAATAGGCTAATCAGTAGCATAATCACTACAGATTGGTATTTGCGTCCGACAGTGCGGGAATTAGATCGATATACTGTATACGAAGATAAGGAAGGCTGAATTAATGTCATCGTCAGAGGTCTGAGAATGGGGAATCGGACTTGGAGAACACGGGATTGGGCAATTAAGGCGAATAGTCACCTGATCAATGCAGTAACCTATTGGCTTGGATTCCCAATACGCCCCCCCTTTTCAATTAAGAATTAAGGATTGACAATTGACAACTAAACAACAGGACTCACGCCCCAAGCTTGTCGGCTAAAACTGGAGATGGGGTTTACGGTGACCGGGTGTAGTGAGCAGAATGGGAACATGCCCGATTAATTGCCTACACCAGTTCGCCTACAGCCGCCCCAAATTCTTGATTAAGGAGGCTCTGATCTGCCCCTGTTCTAATCGTCATACCATTAGCCTAATACCTAGTCACGCCTAATACCCAGCTATTTACTTCCGAACCTCAGCTACTGGATCAGTGCAGATCCGTTTAACTACCGCAGGAGTATTTTTAGGTTGGAGGATAAAATAAACCCAAGGAGAGAAACCGTTTTGCACAGATGCAGACAGACGATGCATGACTCTGGGGGCATCACTACTGCTGAAATAACCACCATGTTTCAAACGACTGTTAAAGAACCACGTCCGACTGCTACGACTACAGCTAAACTTGATGTTGAACTCCGCAAGGTTTTTAAAGTGTTCGACACCGAGACTGTTGTCCGTGGTGTTGACTTAAGTATCCGTCAAGGAGAATTTTTTAGCATTCTTGGTCCGTCTGGCTGTGGCAAAACTACAACCTTGCGTTTAGTAGCGGGATTTGAGATGCCTTCAGCTGGGGAGGTAATGATTCAGGGACGCTCGATGAATCATATTCCACCACACCGCCGACCTGTCAATACGGTCTTTCAAAGTTATGCTCTATTCAATCACCTGAGTGTATCCGAAAATATTGCCTTCGGTCTACGGCTAAAAAAGCTACCTTCATTGGAGGTTGAGGAACGAGTCAAAGCAGCCCTCAAACAAGTGAAACTGGAGGGATTAGCGAATCGCTATCCCCCTCAACTGTCTGGGGGTCAACAGCAACGAGTGGCATTGGCCCGAGCGTTAGTTAATCGACCAGCGGTGCTGTTGTTGGATGAACCCTTGGGAGCGCTAGATTTCAAGCTACGCAAACAGATGCAGGTCGAACTTTCAAATCTCCATCAAGACCTGGGGTTAACCTTTGTGATGGTGACCCACGACCAAGACGAAGCCATGAGTCTTTCTGACCGTATCGCTGTGATGCGTGCAGGTAAAATTGAGCAAGTTGGTTCCCCCAGAGAAATCTATGAAAATCCTCGGACAACCTTTGTGGCGGACTTTATCGGTGATACCAATTTGTTTAAAGGTCGTCTGCAACGGTCCGATGCCGACTCACTCGAAATTACCACCAAGACTGGTATCAAGATTGTGGTTGAGTCTCCATCCGTTAGAGAAGTCCTGGATAATTCTAATGCTCAGGATATTGTAGTAGGTGTACGACCAGAGAAAATTCGCCTGAGTCTTTCCCCGCCAACAGTAACAACAACAACTACTACTATGAATTGCTTTGAAGGACGTCTCAAACACGCGATGTACCTGGGTACTCATATTCAATGTGTAGTGGAATTACTCAGTGGTGACTGTCTGAGAGTCATACTTGCCAACACCAATAACAAGTTACCAGACCCTCACACCACAATTTATGCTCGTTGGGCACCCACGGATTGTCGAGTGTTGGAGGAATAATTTAAAGATTTCGGTAGTTTTTGAGCCTAGTTTCCTTGGAAAATAGTGCTGAGTAGAGCAAGATATTTTTAGTTGTTGATTAAATCAAATCCGGTAGATTAATTATCCTATCCATTTTGGGGTAATGGGTAATCGGTAATCGGTTTTGACCAAATTTATTCAACCTAACCTAATTCGGACGCCTGGGCAAAAACAAACGTCAACTTTCAAGCTTTTCAATTGTGCTTTCACTGGATCGACAACAATTCCTAAAACGCCCTACAAGGCGTAACTTTTTACAGGTAGCCACGGTTGCTGCCCTATCAGGTCTAACCCTCTCTGGATGTGGCTGGACTCTAGCTGAGGTGAGACCAACAACTAATTCACCAGGTGATAGAAATAAACTATTTATCTACACTTGGACTAACTATACCGATGATGAGCTACTAGACCGCTTTACCGAAATAACTGGAATCAAAGCTGTAGTCGATGTCTTTGATTCCAACGAAGCTATGCTTGCTAGACTTCAGGCTTCTGGGGGCGGAGCCTATAGCATTATCTACCCGTCTGACTACATGGTGCGGAAGATGGTTGAGTTGGATCTGTTGCTCAAACTGGACTTTGAACGCATCATCGGAATGAATCGACTTTTTTCTCAGTTCCTCAATCCTATATATGACCCCAACAATTTGCATAGTATTCCTCTGAGCTGGGGAACAACAGGTTTGATTTACAACTCCAAAAAACTATCTAAGGTACCGGAGGATTGGAGCTATCTTTGGCAATATAAAGACAAATTATCGAGACGGATGACTTTGCTCAACGATGTGCGAGAAGTGATGGGTGCCACTTTGAAAATGTTGGGTTACTCGTACAACTCTACCAATCCCCAGGAGATCAAAAAGGCCTATGAAACGTTGGTGGAGTTAAAACCAAGTATTGCTTCATTTTCTTCTGATTCTTGGCGATCGCAAATCCTGAGTGGGGATTTATGGATTGCGATGTGTTACTCCTCCGATGCTGCTGAAATCATGTCAGAAAACCCAGATTTGCAGTACGTCCTACCGAAAAGTGGTTCTTCCTTGTGGACCGATACCTTGGCAATTCCTAAAACAGCTCCCAATCTTGAGGGTGCCTATGCTTGGATTAACTTTATGTTAGAAGCAGATGTTGCTGCTCAAATTTGTGAACGGTTGAGCTTCGCCACACCAAACCAAAAAGCCTTTAAGCTATTGTCCCGTGATATCCAAGAGGATCCAAGTTTGTTTCCAGAAGAATCAGCGTTGGAACGTTGTGAAGGTCTTGCACCCGTTGACGAGGTTAGCGAACTTTATGACCGCTACTGGACTCAGTTGACAAGTGGTTAGAAGTTAGGAATTAGCCCTTTTAAACACCCTACAGTTTAGAAAAATAGTACGGAAATGCAGCAATAAACCTACCGTTAAAAATACCTCTGATAAATGTTATATATAATAAATATTATATTATCCCAATAATTTTAATAATCAAATTATAAATAATCACGCACATTTTAGTTTGAAATTTATATAAAAAATAGCATTTATAACCTTTATTTAGTAAATTGGTATAACTCTTGGAATAATGACTAAAAACTAATGATAAATAACACTGAAAGCGTTACTGATAACATTGCTGAGTTCCAAGTTATGCAAGATAAGAAACACTTACGATGGCAGTGGTTAGAACCCCTAGGATTGCTCAGTCCAGCAGGTATATGGTTAGCTTTGTTGTTGGTGCTACCAACCCTAGTGATTTTTGAGCTAAGTTTGGTACCCAACATTAGACCAGGAGATGTGGTAAATCCGTCTGGTATTGATAATTATTTGCGGGTATTTGATCCAGTAATCTTGCAAGTGATGGGGCGATCGCTTTTTTTGGCCATGGGAAGCACTGTGATTTGTCTTCTGCTAGGATTTCCTGTGGCTTATTGGATTGCTCAGCTAGCACCCAAGCGGTGGCAAAATTTACTGCTGCTGGGTTTTATCTTACCGTTGTGGACATCATCTCTACTGCGTTCTTATGCCTGGATTACCATTCTGCGACCGACTGGGGTTCTCAATACAGTACTGACTAGTATTGGACTACCAGCCTTGGATTTGCTCAATCGTAGTGCTGCTGTATTGATTGCCATGGCTTACAGCTTTCTGCCATATATGGTCTTGATTCTTTATGCGTCTATAGAAAAGTTAGACAAACGTTTGTTAGAAGCGGCGGCGGATTTAGGGGCAAATCCTTTTCAAACCTTTTGGAAAGTAACTGTACCCCAAACTCTACCAGGAATTGCCGCAGGTTGTTTGCTAGTATTTATCTCTGGATTAGGGGATTTTATTAATCCCGAATTGCTAGGGGGAGCATCAAGTATGACTGGAGCAAGATTGATTTATAACCAGTTTTTAGGAGCTACTCAAAACTGGGGATTTGGGTCAGCTTTGAGTATGATGTTTATTTTGGTGGTGAGTATCGCGATCGCACTTTTGATTAAGTATGGTGATCCCAAAGCACAAGCATAGCACTATAGAAAAGGTCAAAGGGAGTAGGGAGTAGGGAGTAGGGAGCGGTGCGACAATCACGCGAATTTAATTACGGGTCAAGCGCACCGTAGGGAAATAGGGTTGCATTTATAAAAATGAAAAATTTAAACAAAGAACTAACAAGCGAGAGTTAGCCACCCAATAAATTGGGTGGGCGTGGAGCGAACCGGGATTTATCCCGGTGTTCGCGTCCTAAGGGATTCGTTTCGTCCTTGCTAATACTTCCAGAAATTCCGAAAGGCTTAATCCAGATTCTTTAGCCATTTTTTTGAGTTTATCCCAGCCTTCTCGGGTTACCGAGACACTATACGACCTTTTTCGCTCCCCATGAATACTTGGTCTTCCTTTTTTGATGATTTGTTTTGACATTTACTTGACCCCTCATTTATTGCGGTATATAATTAAGTTAACGCAGCAAAAGGTCGATGCAAAATGTACGGTTGCCAGCAACATCTGATAACTACGACGCCTGAGAACAAAGCAGTTATAGAGTTCATCTGCTCGGAGGCTAACAAGCTAACTAATTGCGGCCTCTATTATTGTCGTCAAATGCTGTTCAAGGCCGGTAAGTATCTGAACAATGCGGAACTGGACAAAATAATGAAAACCAATGTCCACTTCAAAGCATTAAGATCCGCTTGCGCTCAACAGACACTACACTCAGTAGTTGAGTCTTTCAAATCTTATAAGGCTCTCAAAAAGTTATACACTCTTGGACAATTAACTGATAAGCCTAGAATTCCAAAGTACCGCAAGAAAGGAGGATTAGCTGTAGTCAGTTATCCTGCTCGCTGGGTAAAACTGGTAAAAGGTCAACTCAAGTTCACTTTAGGAAAGCAGGTTAAAGCTTGGTTTGGAGTTGATAACTTCCTGCTGCCAATGCCATCAAATATCGATTTCAAATCAATTAAGGAATATCGATTTGTCCCCAGAAACGGTTGTTTCTATCTGGAATTTGTATACGAAAGACCGAACCCTGATCAAGTAGCGCCATCGGATAAGGTTTTAGGAATAGACCCAGGTCTTAATAACTGGCTGACTTGTGTCTCTAATACGAGAAAATCTTTCATAATAGACGGCAGAAAAGTCAAGTCGCAGAATCAGTGGTACAACAAGCGTGTTGCTGCGATAAAGAAAGGAAAAACTCAGGACTATTGGGATAACCAATTAGCCTCTCTAACCGAAAAGCGTAACAGGCAGATGCGCGACAATGTAAATAAAGCGGCTAGATTTGTTGTTAACTGGTGTATAAAAAATCAAATCAGCACAGTCGTTTTCGGCTGGAATAAACGGAACAAAGACGGCATTAATATCGGAAAAAAGAACAATCAGCAGTTTGTACAAATACCTACTGCTAAATTAAAAAATCGAATCGAGCAACTATGCATTGAATACGGCATTAAATTTGTTGAGACCGAAGAGAGTTACACCAGTAAAGCTAGTTTTTTAGATCAAGACTTCCTACCTGTGCTCGGCGCGAAACCTGAGGGGTGGGAACCATCTGGAAAAAGAGTAAAGCGTGGTCTTTATCGATCTGGCAAAGGTGAATTAATAAATGCCGACGCCAACGGAGCTTGCAATATTCTTCGCAAAGTAGCGACACAGCTAGGGATTTCCCTAGCCGAGGTCGGTAGAGCAGTTTTGGACCTGCCACAACGATATAGATTAGACTCACTATCTAAATCCTATCGTGAAGCTTCCTGGAGCGCGGTTTCAACCCGCGTAACGACATCCGCTTAGAATCCATGTGGTTTCAACCCATGGAGAGTTCAATAGAAACTTGATATTAATTAGCCATTAACTATTAATCTTTAAAATTAACCATTGACTAATGACTAATGAGCAACTATACCATCAGCAGGAGCAGCTTCCCCTAGACATGGTAAATTCTCAACCAAAACTCCGGGTTTCTTGGCAGGGTATTTTCTCCCTGGTGATGTTCTTTTATATGTACTTACCCCTGCTGGTACTGACGTTTTATAGCTTCAATGACTCTAAATACAGCGCTCAGTGGCAGGGATTCACGTTTAAGTGGTACCTAAAACTATGGGAGGACGAGAGTGTAAAGACCGCACTATTCAATAGTCTTAGGGTAGCGCTAGTAGCAGTAGGGATTTCTGCGGTATTAGGTACCATGATGGCAGTTGGTTTAGCCCGTTACCAGTTTCCAGGGAAACGCTTGTATCGAGGGATATCCTACTTACCCCTGATTATCCCAGATATTGCGATCGCAGTCGCAACTCTAATCTTTTTGGCAGTTATGGCTATTCCTTTGAGTCTGTGGACTATCATAGCAGCTCATATAGTTTTCTGTTTGGCTTATATTGCCATTGTTGTTTCCTCCCGTATCACCCAACTTGACCCTCACCTAGAAGAAGCAGCTCTTGATTTAGGAGCAACGCCCCTACAAGCTTTTCTAAAAATATTACTACCGGAATTGATGCCAGCCATTATTGCCGGTTGTTTATTATCTTTTGTCCTAAGTATGGATGATTTTCTGATTTCTAGTTTTACGGCTGGGACTGGTTCAACTACCCTACCCATGGAAATCTTTAGCCGCATCCGCATTGGTGTTAAGCCAGATATAAATGCTCTTAGTGTTTTGTTAATCCTAGTATCAGGTGCAGTTGCTTTTATCGCTGAATGGCT
>NZ_JAAHHS010000221.1 GCF_010692395.1 Moorena sp. SIO3H5 | reverse complement strand
TTTGAGGATAATCACTCTGATGTGCGTATAACGGCAGCTAGAGCCTTGGTTGAATTGGGCAACAGCTCAGAAACCTTAGTCAACACCCTCCTAGCACTGCTTGAGGATAATCACTCTGATGTGCGTATAACGGCAGCTAGAGCCTTGGTTGAATTGGGCAACAGCTCAGAAACCTTAGTCAACACCCTCCTAGCACTGCTTGAGGATAATCACTCTGATGTTCGTATAACGGCAGCTAGAGCCTTGGGCAATTTAGGCAACAGCTCAGAAACCTTAGTCAGCACCCTCCTAGCACTGCTTCAGGATCATGATCTTGTTGTGCGTGGGGAGGCAGCCGATGCCTTGGGCAATTTAGGCAACAGCTCAGAAACTTTAGTCAGCACCCTCCTAGCACTGCTTCAGGATCACGATTCTGAGATGCGTGGGAGGGTAGTCTATGCCTTGGGCAAATTGGGCAAAACATCCAATGATATTATCCCTACTGTGACTAAATGGATTGAACAACACCAGGATTCAGACTATGTGGGTAGAGGTATTGATGTGCTGTGGGATTTGGTTGTAGATGGGGAGCAGGGAGCAGGGAGCAGGTAAAGAGAGGGTTTGGCGCGGCTTCGCCGATCGCATTCCAAATCCCATCTCATCTAGAAATAGACCGACTATTACAATAGTTCCGGTAGCCTCTAATATAATCGTTAACCATATCAATCGCTTCAGGGCGCATGTTGCGTTGACGGGGAAAGTCCTTTAATACCGAAAAAACATTCTGGTAAACCGCACACCAATTCCCAATCCCTGCCCGTAATGACTCTTGTGCCCGAACCAGGCTACGGATGAAAGCAATAGAGAAATCCTCAGGATCTTTCACAACTGCTGCATCTAATAATAATAGAGCATTAGCTCCCTGAACTTGCCCCAGACTACTGCTTGATCTAGAGCGATTGGCTGCTGCAACAGCACTCTCCAAAGTCGGGTCATCCATCGCTAGTAAATACCCTAGCGCTAGTGCTTCGGCTGCCGTCAACATCTCAAGGGTAATGGCTGATGGCTGCTGACTACGGCTGCGAGCAATATACTCAAGATACTGATTAGCCCTCTGGCTTGGCTCAACAGAAAACCCAAGTTGGTTGATAATCGCTGCTCGCACATCATGGGTAATATTAGGATTGCTTAGGTTTTGGAAAACCTTATCATCAAGTCCATAAACCGAGGCATATGTAATCATATCAACATCTTTATATGCCTTAGCAAAAGGAGTACTAGTTAAGGGGCTATCCGCCAAGGCTACTGGAGCAGCAGTAACTATACAACCTACCACAATAGGTGTTAGTAATGGTGTAATTTTCATTAGTTATTTATAATTTATTGATAGAGTTTGTAGGGTGGGCAAAAACCGTTGATTTATTTGGATTATTCTAGATTATATTACTTTGCCCACCCTACTTTAATTCTTTGCCCACCTTACTTTAATTGTTCCACATTATCAATAGTCAAAGTTCTTTCATCATCCGCTACCTGTTCCCTGAAGTCCATATCGATTTTAGTTGGATAACCTAAATTAGCGTCGTAGGTAACATCAAGCTTATAGTAATCCTTATCAATAGCCTTTTGCACAACATCGAATAGCTTCGAGACCGAATCATAGGTATTAAAAAATTTCCGATTAACTGGTTTGCCGCTATCAGCAGCAACAATGGAAGTTGTTTCACCATTACGGATTTCTACCACTACTGGCTTAGTGACTTCACCAATACAATAGCAAGATACCTGTAATGTATACCGGTAGTTATCTAGCTCTTGAGTTTCCCAACGTTCCTGGTTTTGTTCCAATAGCTGCTCAGGGGAAGGATCACTAGCACAAGCGGAAAGTGGCAGAATCATCACCAGTAAGCCTAACCAACAATAGCGATAGAGTCTGGAGTGTAGCGTCATAGTATTCCAGTCACCAAGTAGAGCGACCAATGATAAGTCGGGATGGTTGACGAATCTGCTAGTGATTTTGTTGCCATTCTCGGTATGGGGGCGGAGGCGAAAACTCACTGACTCTCGTTATCTGACCCTTGATGCTCTAGTCAGATCAAGGCTTTCTGGTCTTGTAGGTATTTAACCAGCTGATGTACTTTTGTTGATGGGTTAGCACAATCAATATTTTGCGTCTGTTGTTGCTCCGTCTGTTGTTCTTCCAAATGATATTTCTCCAAACGTTGAGCATTAGCTATTGCTTGATCGAGTCTAGGTTCTAATACACTGTACATATCCCTAGCTTTATTATAATCCTTAATACCATCCTTTTTGAGTTCAGAATTTAGTTGATAAATTACGTCTTTACATTTGTCAAAAGATTTAGCAGTGTATTTGTAATGTAGCAGAAACCAAAACTCAAAACATGGTATTGATGGGATAGCGATAATACCGTAGCTTTTAGCTTGTTCCAGGGCTTTTTTATATTCGGTAGGTTTATCCCCATCAAATACACAGTATATTTTATCATAGGTTACTTCTCTTCCTTTTTGCTTTTGCTGCTTGTTGCGCAAGCGCCACTTATTAGCTGTTTCCACGATCACCAGAGGATCCCCACCCTTACCGGGAACCACTTCTACTGTTGTTGTCTTGAGTTTTAAGGATGTCTTGAAGGATTTAAAGTAGTTGTATTCTGTTTCTTCACCTTCAACTACGATTAGAATATATTGTTTCGCTAGTTCAACATTTGGACTACGTCCGAACTGAGCCTTAGATTTGCCTCGGTTACGAGAATTACGAGCACGCTTCTTGGACATCCTCAACTATCCAGCCCACTAACAAAGGGCATCGCTCCATATCGACCTTTTAGGTAGCCTTTCTGTAGGGATTCATCCTCACGAATTTTAAAATCTAGTAACGAATAGAGCTTAGTGCTATTGTTACTATTTTTCTGCATCAACCATACCTGGTCTTGATTAAATATCTCTCGATCTAGGAAAGTCGTATCGTGGGTAGTAACAATCAATTGAGCATTATTTTGATTAGCTGCTTTGTCATTAAATTCCTTGATTAAATAGGTTGATATATCTGAATTCAAGCTGCGGTCTATTTCATCAATAATTAAAATTTCTCCATTATCTAAAGCATCTATCCAATATCCTCCCATCTCAAATAATCGTTGGGTACCATCTGATTCATCCTCTAAGTCAAAGGTTATTGTTTCCTCAGATTCATTCATTTTATATAGTGCAAAAACCTTAAGAGAAACTTTGATTGATGCTGAGTCTGATTCTGATGATTCATTATTACTATTCATAAGGGCATTATTTTCAACAAAATTATTTTTTTCTTTGATTAAATTATAAATAGATGGAGGTAATGTTGAATAAACTTCAAATTTTTTAACCGTTTTACTGTCAAACTCAATAGTTAATATACCGATATCAGCTCCCTTTATTAACTTAACGACTTTGTTCCTAAATTTTTTGTCTTCGTAACATTTTAAAGCAGTAAAATTAGATAGATTTTGAAACCTGGCTGGAATTAACTTTAACTTAGAGCTAAACCAGATAAATATCTTTCCTAACTGATCATGGTTATTTTGGGCGGCATGAGATAGAAATAAAGAATTGGGGCGAACAAAACCCTTAATACGTTCCTTCTCGCCTTTCAGCCTTGGTCCAAAATACCAATCATACTCCTGTTTTTCTGAATGATAGTTACGCTCAAACCAAGTTTGAGGACGTCCTTTGGGATACGCGATTAGCCACTCTTCGTACACCCGCTCTTGGTCTAAGGAAAATCCGTATTGGTAGCGAATATTATCCTGAATGAAAATAATTTCAAAACAGCTCGGCTTGTTCTGGCAGTCAGCATTTAACCGAAATGGTTCGATATTCCATCTACTGCCAAGCTGCATGCCAGTGGCTGACTCTAGCACAATCTGACGCATAGTCTGGATTGCACGCACCAGATTGCTCTTCCCCGAAGCATTAGGACCGTAGACCACAGCGCTGGTGAGTAGGCGCAGTGACTTGACATTAGGCATGGGGAAACTATTGCTATTCCGCCCACTTTTTTTATTAGATGCCACCATGCTCAAGGTCTGGCGCTCTCGAAATGAGCGATAATTTTCTACGCTGAATTCAACTAGCATTACTAGGGTCTCCCATGCTTACTTAGGGATTATCCATTAATTTTGGTCAATGGTAAACCATGCTAAAGGAATGATTTAGTTGATTATAGGAAGCCAGTTAGTAGAATGCGATCGCCTTTGGCGCAGCAAAGCTGATCGCATCTCTTCCTAGTAATACCAATTAAACCAAATATTGGTTTACCTTAATCTCCTATATCACTGCCTTACATTACCAGTTTATCACCTTATCACCTGATTCCCGTATCCTCTGTAGCAAAAATAAATCAAACTATTATTATTGCTAGGCAAATGTATCCATGATGGACTAACATTAATCCAGCTTGTAGGGTGGGCAAAAACTGTTGGATTATTCGGAATACTCTAAATTAGATTACTTTGCCCACCCTACTTTAATTCCTAAAAAGGTAGCTCATCATCCATTCCGAGTCTAAGTTTATTTCCTGATTTGTCAGGTAATTCAATAACACCCGCTATCAACTTCCAACAAGGGTCACCATCCTTTTTCCAATCATCAGGTCGCCAAGGCATGCTGAGACTAACCGTAACCAAACACTGATTTTGTGGTCGATACCCTAACTCTAAATACCTCACAAATACCGGGTCAGTAATCGTAGCAGTCAATTCTTGTCCAAAATCTGTTACCAATGAACCTTCCCATTTTTCTACACCCTCACGTCTGATACCAATAGGTTGAACCAAGAATTCCACAGCTTTCACCAGTTGGAGTGTACAGCGTTGCTCTACCGGTAATGACTGCAAGAAATTCACGGTTACATAGCGCTCATTATTATGGAGAATGTATTTTTCCCTGCTACAAAACTTATTCAGATATCCAGGGGGAACTTGTCCTACTCGTCGCCATTGTCCTGGTAATACCAAAAGATTTTCACACTCAAAGCCAAAGTCTGGTCCAGTTTTAGCCAAAGGAATATCTAAAATATCCAGTAACGTTGGTTCCCTTCCCGCAATTTGACGCATTGGTTTCGGAATGCGACCATCGGGTAAATCAGATACAGGACGAATCCATTGACATTTCAGAGAATTAATTCCAGCGATACATCTCTCGCCACGCTTCCAGGAGTTAGCCAAGCAAATAATCTGAGTCATGCTGCTATCTAATCCCAAGTAAGGTTAGTTTAGACTACTGACCTAGATCGCCAAATCCGGTTTAGTTATGCAACGACTTTGATATTTTTTTATGGTCTTAGCAAAGGGGATTTGGGATAAATCATAGGTGAACTATCTTTATAGTTCCCAATTTTTGACTCAGATATTCTGCTACTAAACGGCGATGACAGTTATGGGGAGTAGGTTCACTACACAGCAAACAGCTACCATCTAATAAATCTGGTGATACCGTCTTTTCGATTTCACGCTCTGTAATTAATTCTAAGAACTGGTTTTCGTAGGTTTCCCAATCACCATTATTTTTTTTATAGGTATTTAGGATATCCTTAGTCGGAGCCAATTCTAGACGATGTATATAGTCAATATTCCCAATTTGCTGCAAAAAGTATTCAAAATCTTTGTTTTTGGTGAAACCAGCTAATTGAGATTTATTATTGAGTCTCGTATCGATAACTCGCCTTACTCCAGCATTAATCAGAAGCTCAAAGAACTGTTGAGCACTCTTTTTAGTAAACCCAATTGTAAATAAATTAATAGTTTTATTCATATCTATTACTTATGAGGTAGAATTATTTTTTTTATCCCTACTCCCTACTCCCTATTCCCTATTCCCTTTGCTAGATAAGCAATAGTATCCCCTTGCCTATGATAAACTTCCTTAAGTCTATCCTCGCGAGAGCAATTGTCCCAGTTATCCATAGATGTAGGATCATCAAATAGGGAAAGTTGCTTCGGTTGTTTAATTTGGGAATCATTTAACCCATGAGAGCTGAGCAGCCTTTCTTCTAAATCTTGATGAGACTCTAAGCTCCCATCATTGAGAATATGATTAATCTCTAACCCGGATTTCACCAAATGTTGGCAGACTAAAATTGTCCGATGACAAGTGATCGGGTCTTTTTCAGCACACATCAAAGCAATTTGGTACGTTTCAGCCCCTTGAATTACCCGTTTAAGACCCGCTGAAAACAGGTCAGTGGCCGCAATTTTTTCATATAAGGCTTTACCACCAACATAACAACTGAGATCAGCCGGTCTTGCTCCCAACTCCTTACCCAGAAATACATAGCGAATTCCTGCCGACAATAGTTCAGCCTTGAGGGGGGCTTGACTAAAATGAGGTAAGTAACGGCTGTAAGGATGCGATCGCACATCAGCCACCGCTGTAATTTCGTGCTGCTTCAGTAAAGCAATAAAATCCTCAATACTAAGATTAGAATGACCAATAGTGAATAATTTTCCAGTATTACTGATTGTACTAATCATTTACAAAAACCTCCCTTATAGCGTTTATTGCAGTTATGAGGTACGCTCTTCAACCTCAAAGTCCCCCGAGCGAGCAATCCCTCGCTCGGGGGATTTAGGGGGATCAATTTGTACCTTATGGGATATATAATTTATATATATCAAGTCCGGTTGAATACCCATAATATAAGTGTATCGAAGGCAGAGGGGATAAGGCAGCTATGCTGAAGCAATGGAGTAAGGTATAAATAAAAAAGCTGAAGCAGCAGGGTTATCCTTTAAAGTCGTGCCGCGAATAACAAAGTTGTATTATCCCCTGGGCGGCTTCTAGTATTTTATGTAGGATTAAAGGGAGTGTTACTTGAAAAGGAATCCTCCACTGTGTTGATCATTAGACACTATAAAGATAGTGACTTAAATGATGTCATGTCTTCATGGGAAAATGCATCAAAGATAGCTCATCCATTTTTAACAGAAGAATTTTTAGAACTAGAACGTTACAACATTCCGAATGTGTATTTACCCAATGCTGATACCTGGGTAGCTGAGAATAACGGACAAGTCATTGGTTTTATAGCTCTAATTGGTTCGGAAGTTGGAGCAATATTTGTACAGCCATGTTTTCAGGGCGCGGGAGTAGGCTGGGCACTCATGAATAAAGCCCAAGAACTCCATGGCAATCTTGAAGTCGAAGTATTCAAGGACAATCCGATTGGTCGTAAGTTTTATTCAAGTTATGGCTTTCAGTATTTAGAACAAAAGCATCACGAGCCAACGGGAAAACAAGTACTTCGCTTGAAGTTTACGAAAGAGGAACCTTTGGCACAGCATTGAACTTAGGTACACAATATTTTTTACCACTTCTCGGCTGCATCTCATTGTCTTGATGCAGTCGCTCATGGGGGAAACCCCCAAGACCGCGCTGCATCGCTTTTGCTGTTTGACACTGGTGGGTGGAATGAGCATCTGTCCGTGGAATGGGCATCTTGCCCGTTTCCTGCCGCAACTAATGATAAGGTAAGCATGATAGCTGACAGCTGACAGCTGACAGCTGTTCGCGTAGCGTGCGCGTAGCGCATATGCTTACTCAAATTACAGTTAATTAGCTTTAAGCTTAGGGGATTCCACTGGTATAAATGGAGTAACGTCAACTTTCACTTTAAACGGTTTACCTAGCTTAATTTCAACCGCATCTTCAAACTCCTTCACCTGTTCTGGTGTAATCAGTTCTATTGAACGCATAGCAATTTCGATCTCAGGAGGATTCTTTGTCCGATCGATATTCCAATCAGAAACTTCTCTAACACCTTCTTTGTTAAACAATGAACTGTTAATCAATTCCTGAACTGGCTCTTCAACTCTTCCTTGCTCAAGCACGTCCCAAAAGGTAAGTCCTAGGGGCACCACTAACACAGCAATCAGCACTAAAGAGACTCCCCAATTTAAAGACCGGCTCAGTTCAGTGCTCTGAGCATAACCGCTAAAGATATAAACGATCATACAAGCTAGGTTAATCCCAATCAGGTTAGTAATATAAAGGAGAAATGCGCCCTGACTCAAAGTCCATTCTCCCTGGGATAGGGTTAACCCAACTACACAAAGGGGAGGCATTAGGGCTACTGCAATTGCTGTCCCTGGTACCGCATCTTCTAAAGACGGGCGAATTTTAGAGAAACCACTAATTCCCCCAGCCACGATCGCAACCAGTAAATCAATTAGATTGGGTTTAGTTCTAGCTAAAACTTGGGCTCCAAATTCAGGGAATCCGATAACTGTACCAACCAACCAAGAACAACTTATACCAAGTAGGGTGCCTACAGCAATAGAAACAAAACTACGCCGTAATAGTTCCCAATCTCCTTCCAAAGTAGCAAAGGACAATCCTCTTAAGGGCAACATCAGAGGAGCAATAATCATCGCTCCAATAATCACTGCAGCACTGTTGAGCACTAGTCCAAAGGTGGCAATTAAACAAGAGCTAATGATTAAGACTAAGAAATTGAGGGTAAGTTCGGATTCTTCAAACAAAGAATTCCTTACCATCATAATTGGAATTGCCTTTAAGCCAAAGTTCCTGACAAGATTCAAGGTTTTGGAGACTCTAGTTTTAGTCTTTTGAGTCTTTTGATTCTTTTGAGCCTTTTGATTCTTTTGGTCTTCCATAGATAATAAAGGATGCTCCCGACTATTGAGCTAATCTTTTACCAACATCTATTGACAATTAAGCCTAAGTAAGGTATAATATATAACTTCACAATCTGACTGGTAGATCAGATAATCATTAGATAACCTTACTGCTCCTAGCAGTCACTGCTATTACGTCAGCCGATTGTCAATGAATTCTATTGTTTCACCAATTAAACAGTTACTGATCACTGGGCTACTAATCTTAATAACTCGATCAGTCAAATCCTGTTAGGCTTGTTTATCACAGCTACCCTATGAATGCGTAGTGCTATATTCGTGGTATCCCTAGGACTACAGCAGATCAAAGACAACTTCATTGCTCCGAGAGTTCTCCGTAACTTGACCGGTTTATCCCCAGTGATTATCTTTGTCTATTTGCTATTGGGAGTTAAACTGGGAGGATTGTTGGGGGTAATTCTCGCAATTCCCCTCACAGGTATCGTGAAAAGTCTATTGGAAATTATTAGGGAATCGGGAACAGGGAATTTAGAATTTAGAATTTAGAATCGGGAATCGGGAATCGGGAATCGGGAATCGGGAATCGGGAATCGGGAACAGGGAACAGGGAATAGTGAACAGTTTATAGTCAATTTAAAATGGAAAATTGATAACCATTAACCTGAATAGCAAGTGATTAACCGGATTCAATATTATCTCTCTTCTGTCATTCTAGGCAGAAGAGAGATAATAAGTTCACAAATATAGCAATCGAAGTAAAAATTAACACATATTTCTGTTCCCTGTTCCCTATTCCCTATTCCCTGTTCCCTTTAAAGCGAAATACTATGTCGTCAACTATACTTCTCTTGCTATAACTTCACAATCCCAGAGCCGAGCGAGTTGTAGCTCCAACGATTCCATCTACTGTTAAATCTTTTAGCTTCTGGAATTCCTTAACCGCTTCCTCAGTAGCGGGACCAAAAACGCCATCTACCTCCACAGTAATAGTTGCTTTAACTAAAGCTTCCTGAAGTTGGCGAACATCCTCACCTTCGAGATAGGGTTGAGTCAGGCTGAGTCTTCTGTCTGGAAGAGATTCGTTAGTTTTTCCAAAGCCAACTATAGGGGCTTGATTCAGTCGCGCGTCAGTATTTGGTCCGTAAATCCCATCTTCAGCAATGGGTTTGTCCGGATTATATTGGTTCCAGAGTCGCTGAAACGCTTTAACTGCAACAGGACGAATGTTTCGTGTACCTCTGCCAATATAGTCAAAGTGAGGCCTATCCGTAGGTCCAAACCACCTCCAACCCTCTCGCTCTAGATAGGGTCTCCAGCCTTGCTCGTCATTAATATCTATGGCTAAACCACTCTGGTGATTACTTCTACCAGGAGGGGCAACCACACCAATACCACAGCGTCTAACTTTACCATGATTGAATAGCATTAGTTGCTGAGCAATAGTTCGGTAACCAGAATTGACCGAAAGGGTGCGACCACGAGCCTTAATTGCCCGTGCCAAGGACTGCTTAGCTACTGCCTGAAGGAAAGGGTGAACTGCTGGACCATTAGCCACATCTAGGTCGGCAAAACTGACCAAGCTATTGGGTGCGATGCTATTCATTTCATCAATCAGCTGCTGGTCTAGTCCCCGCAGGATAGAAGTAGAGCAGCCAGGAGCCTGTCGAACAGTAGTTAATCGATTATTTGCGATCGCTTGTGTCTGGATCAGGGTTTGAGGCTGATTATCTATTAGGTTAATTTGGTGACAATCTTCACAAAAATCTGCTTGTTCTGTGTGTTCTGATTCAAGATTGCTTTCGAGATTGCTATAGTCTTTCATAACTATAAATTTAGGATATATACCTAACTCAAGGGTTTACTCTAGTTGCTTTCCCTGAAATCTTGCACCACTGTCACTAGCCGTAGGTTCGGCAATATTAATCAACGTTATCCCTAGCTTAAGCTTAGACTGAAATAATTGCCCACCCTAACTATTCAGGTGCAAGAAGATTTCAGTGCTATTTTGATTATGAGCAATACAATAATCCTTTGACAGTACCCTTGAGGGTACTTTTTTGGGACTCGTTAGTGATTAAATTTGATATAATTAAAGATTGTGCCAGATGTGTTGAACAGGCAAAAGGGAATAGGACAGAAGTAGTTTTCGAGATGTAACGGTTTGTGTCTAGGTTAAGTATAATCCTGAATCGTGATTATTCACTAATGACTAATTAATACAGCAGACCCGGTGGTGCGTTACGGGCAGGAACCTCACCCATGGATTTTTTGTTAGAAGATTTTGAGACTATTCCGAGGGAGTTATTGGCTCGATTATGTTTGAAGGAGGAGAGAAAAAACAATTAATAATTAAGAATTAATTCACAAGAGTTCTAATGTTAATTAATATTCATATAAAAGGTACCCTGAAGGGTACTACCAAGCCAGATTTTTCTCTAATAAGATACAAATGTATCGATTGAAATCAGTAATGAAACATGTCAGAAGTCGAACTTCTAGAACAAGACCTTGAAAGATCACATGTGGAAGAAACGACGATGAAACTTGCTGCTCACCAAATGTCTGGTATTTCCGCCGAAATTGATGCCTATCTCAAAGCCCACCATGAAATTGGGTGGTTCTCAGGGGCGGTTATCGTACTCAAGGCAGGTAAAACTTTGTTGGCCAAGGGGTATGGCATGGCTAGCCTAGAGTACCAGCTACCCAATACCCCCCAAACTAGATTTCGGTTGGGGTCGGTGACAAAGCAGTTTACTGCTGCTGCGATTCTACAACTCCAGGATCTGGGGTTGGTTGATGTACACGCTCCTGTTTCTACCTACTTGCCAGATTATCCCCATGGGAATCGCATCACCTTGCATCACCTGCTAACCCATACGGCGGGCATTCCTAACTATACTAGTTTTCGGGATAAAACCCAATGGATAGCTTTACCGACGACCCTTGAGGAGTTGATTGCCCGCTTCCAAGACCTCCCCTTGGAATTTGAGCCGGGAAAAGAGTTTCGCTACAGCAATTCAGGCTATGTTCTGCTGACCCAGGTGATTGAAACCGTATCGGGTCAGTCCTATGGCGATTATCTAAAGGAGCATTTGCTCCAGCCTTTGGGGATGGAGAACACAGGTTACGAGTATCCTTTGGCGGTGATTGATGGCTTGGCAAATGGTTATCAGTTCACTGATGACGGCTATTTTAAGGCAAGGTATATTAATATGTCTGTGCCACAGGGATCCGGAGGACTATATTCCACGGTGGAGGATCTGGCTCGATGGAATCAGTTTTTGTTTGACCATGGGGTGGGAGATGAAACGATCTTAAGGGATAAGGCGATCGCTACTATGACCTCTCCCTTAGTACCGAGCAATCTTGACGAAGCTCCCCATCTGTTCTATGGCTATGGATTGGAAATAAACAAACAGCCCAAGCATCAGCGCATTGGTCATGGTGGGACAATTAATGGCTTTGTGACTAATCTGGAATACTACCCAGACCAGGATGTGAGTGTTGCTGTGCTCAGTAATGTACAAACCGCCAATATAGAGCAAATTTCCCAGGATTTGGCAGCAATTGTGTTTGGAGAACCCTACTTCAAAGCCAAAGTTTCTGAGGTAGATCCGTCTGTATACGAGGGCTATATTGGAACTTATCAGGTTGCTCCTGAGTTCCAGGTAACTGTAACCACCCAAGCCAATCAATTGCGGATTCAGGGAACAGGGCAGTCTATCTTTAACCTTTATCCTACCTCCGAAACTGAGTTTTTTACATGGGTCATTGATTTGCGAGTTGTCTTTAACCAAGGCTCAGACGGCACGGTGGAAAGCGTGACGCTGCTGCAAAACGGGCAGGAAACCGTTGCTCCTAGGGTAGATTGAGAGTGAAGAGTTTTAAAGATTGCTTTCTGGGTGATTCTTTTGACCCCAATTAAGGGCTTTATTAAGGATTTCTGTAGTTGCTAAAGTTTGAGATTTTCCAAGAAAGCGATCGCACCATTACAAACTGCCGCGATCGCTTTCTTATTTGTCATATATTCAGATTAGACTATCGATGACGTTTGTTCTTAATATATTTCCCTTAAAAATCTT
>NZ_JAAHHS010000220.1 GCF_010692395.1 Moorena sp. SIO3H5 | reverse complement strand
TGCAGCAATTGTATCAAAGCGAGGCTCGCTATCGCGCTATTGTTGAAGATCAAACCGAACTGATTTGTCGTTTCCGTCCTGATGGAACTCTTACCTTTGTCAATGGTGCCTACTGTCGCTATTTCAGCAAATCAGAGGAACAGTTGATTGGGCAACGGTTTTTGCCATTGATTCCCGATGAGGATCTCAAAAAGCTAGAAAAGTGTATTACTTCTCTAAGGCCCGAGAATCCGGTAGAAACGGTTGAACACCGGGTGATTATGCCCACAGGAGAGATTCGCTGGCAGCAGTGGAGCGATCGTGCCATCTTTAACGAACAGGGTCAATTAATTGAGCTCCAGGCAGTAGGACGGGACATCACTGAACACAAGCACGCAGACGAGGAACTTTTGCAAAAGTCTCAGGCCCTGGAAACTTTCAGTAACAACCTCAAACACTTACATCGGCTGAATACCACCAATTACCAAAACTTTGAGCTGCTGTATGCCGACTACCTGGAGACGGGTTGTGAAATTTTAGGAATGCCCACTGGCATTATAAGTCAAGTACACCTGAATTCCTATACCATCCTGTCAGTCAGGTCTGATTTAGAAGGGTTAGTCTCTGGCTCAGAGTTTGAATTAAAAGATACCTATTGTGCTGTTGTCGTTCGGGAAAAAAAGACCATTGCCTATACTCATGTAGGTGACATAGCACTGATGCACGCTCATCCAGTCTACCAAACTCTAAAACTTGAGTCCTATATCGGGACTCCTATATTTGTCTATGGTGAAGTCTACGGCTCCCTGAATTTTTCTTCAACCCAGATCAGAGAAAGGGATTTCCAGCCTCACGAACGGGAAATTGTAGAATTAATGGCTCAAAGTCTTGGTCGATTGATTGCAGCTCATCAAGCAGAAATAGAGCGCCAACAGGCAGAAGCTGCACTGCTGGAGAGTGAATCGACCCTGCGTAGTTTCTTCAACAGTTCCGCACTATTGATGGGAGTTGTGGAACTTTTGGAAGATGACATCCTGCATATTTCTGATAATAACAGTACGGCGGATTTTTTCGGGACTACACCAGAGGCCATGCAGAATCGGTTAGCCAGTGAGCTGGGGGCACCCAAAACTCATATCCGTCGCTGGATTACCCATTACCGAGAAAGCCAACAAAGGAATCAACCCATTTCCTTCGAGTATGATCACACCACTGAAACCGATACCCGGTGGTTATGCGCCACTGTATGCCCAATTCCTGACACAACCACTGTTCGCCCCCGATTTTCCTATGTGGTGGATGATATTAGTGAGCGCAAGCTAGCAGAGCAAGAACTCCAGCGCCAAAATCAGCGGACGCAATTGTTTTCAGAAATTACCCTGAAAATCCGCCAGTATCTACAACTGGATCAGATTTTGCAAACGGCGGTTACAGAAGTGCAACAATTTCTCACGGCTGACCGAGTTGTACTCTTCCAACTGACTTTTGATGGCTGGGGAAAAGTGGTTCAAGAAGCCGTAGTACCGGGTTGGCCAATCATGCTCGGACAAAGCATCGAAGATCCTTGCTTTCATGAAGAGTACCTAGACCAGTATCGTCAGGGAAGGGTTAGCAACATCTGTGACATAGAAAACTCTAATATCGAACCTTGCCATGTCGAAATGCTGCAACAGTTTGGGGTAAAAGCTAACCTAGTGGTGCCAATTCAGCAACAAGACAAACTTTGGGGTTTGTTGATTGCCCATCAGTGCGCCAATCCACGACAATGGACTAACTTTGAGAGTGAATTGTTGCAACAACTGGCCGACCAAATTGGTATTGCCTTAGCCCAAGCCCAGCTTTTAGGAACAGAAACCCGTCAGCGTCAGGAACTTGCCCGTTCTAATGCGGAACTGCAACAGTTTGCTTATGTAGCATCCCACGATCTGCAAGAACCCCTGCGCAAGATTCGGGCATTTGGCGATCGCCTTCAGACCAGGTATCATGAACAGTTAACGGATCAGGGGCAAGACTACTTGATACGGATGCAGAATGCCGCAGAACGGATGCAGGTGTTAATCAATGACTTGCTTAGCCTTTCCCGGGTGACCACTAAGGCCAGACCTTTGGTTGCTACTGATCTAGCTCAAGTGGTGCAAGAAGTACTCTCTGATTTAGAACTACGTATCCAGCAATCTGGTGGCGTAGTGGAAGTCGGTGAACTACATACTATTGAAGCTGATCCCCTGCAAATGCGTCAACTTTTGCAAAACCTGATCACTAACGGACTTAAATTCCGAGCAGAACAAAGAGGTAACCTCGTTAAAATTTATAGTCAACTGCTTCAGGAAAGTGTTCCTTTAAGTTATGGAGGCACCACCGTTAATGAGCGTTGTCAGATTATAGTTGAAGACAATGGTATTGGCTTTGAACCCAGGTATAGCGATCGCATTTTCCAAACCTTTCAACGGCTCCATGGTCGTAGCGAGTATGAAGGAACCGGTATCGGTCTAGCTATCTGCCGTAGGATTGTTGAGCGCCATAATGGTAGCATCATGGCAGAGAGCACACCAGGACAGGGGGCTACGTTTATTGTTACGGTGCCAATTAAACAAAGTTGAAGATTGAACGCGCACGCGTGGCCATTCGCGCAGCGTGGCCTACTGCCTTAAGGCCAAGATTAAAGGTTTAAGGTTTAAGGTTTAAGGTTTAAAGTTGAAGGTTTAAGATTTAAGATTAAAGGTTTAAGGTTTAAGGGTAAACGTTAAATAATGAAAACATACTAGTAGTTGAGTGAGTAATCAATAAAATACTTCCAATTTACCCCTTTATACTTCATAATTCCTTCATGATTACTTTATAATTTCTTTATAATTTTTGGTCGAGGAGATAATGCTTAGTGAATGAAAGCCGAAATCCCGTGGTAATTTTAATGGCAGATGATGATCCGGATGATTGTCTGTTGGCAAGGGAGGCTCTCTTAGAGAGTAAGTTGACCAATGAGCTATACTTTGTCAGTGATGGCGAGGAATTGATGGATTATCTCTATCACCGTGGTAAACACAGGCAGGTGAGTAGATCCCCTCGTCCAAGTTTAATCCTACTGGATTTAAATATGCCGAAAAAAGATGGTCGTGAGGCCCTCAGAGAAATTAGAGCTGATCCTAATCTACGAGTTATACCAGTCGTGGTGCTGACTACTTCAAAGGCTGAAGAAGATATTTATCACAGTTATAACTTAGGAGCAAATTCTTTCATCGTTAAGCCTGTCACCTATAGTTCCCTAATTGAGGTGATGCAAACGTTAAAAAAGTACTGGTTGGACATTGCCGAATTGCCCCCAGAAGGGAATAGATTGCCCTAACATACTACCATGAGTAAATGCTCACAACCGAAACCTGAAAGTCCTGTTATTTCTAGTTTACCACTAAAGACTGATCCACTCAGGACTATATCCAAAACTGACCCTGATCAATCGTCCTTGAGCACAAACCTGGCAAATTCCTTACCCTTTTCAGAACTCAGAACTCTCGACTCTCCACTAATTTCCTTCGATTTTTCTGGTGCCAGACCAATGTACAACCCTTTGGTTAACGTATTACTCGTTGATGATGACGAAGATGACTATATATTAACTCGTGATTTACTGTCGGAAAACCGGAGGGCTATATTTTCCTTGACTTGGGTGGCAACCTATGCTAAAGGCTTAGAAATGATTGGTCATAACCACCATGATGTTTATCTACTGGACTACCGTCTTGGTGAGCATAATGGACTTGAACTCTTGCGTGAAGCCATTGCCAGGGGGTGTACAGCACCGATTATTCTCCTAACTGCTCAGGGAGACCATGAGGTTGACATGGAAGCGATGAAAGCTGGGGCAGCCGATTACCTAGATAAGAGTCAGCTCAGAGCACCTTTACTAGAGCGTTCCATCCGCTATGCCCTTGAGCGCCAGCAAGCACAACAAAAAATTCGGGAACAAGCAGCGTTGTTGGATGTGGCAACGGATGCCATACTGGTTCGGGCTCTAGACAATACTATCTCATTTTGGAATAAAGGGGCAGAGTCTCTATACGGTTGGCAGGCAGCAGAAGTTATTGGAAAAAAAGAGCATCTACTGTTGTACCAACAAGCACCAGCTGAGCTAGCCGAGGCAGACCAAAGTGTTGCCAAAACAGGGGAGTGGTATGGTGAATTGAACCAAGTCACCAAAGATGGCAAAGAAATTATTGTTGAAAGTCGCTGGACTTTGGTGCAAAATCCTCAGGGACAGGCTAAATCAATCTTGATTGTCAATACTGATATCACTGAGAAGAAACAACTCGAAACCCAGTTTCTCCACGCTCAGCGCATGGAGAGTATTGGTACCTTAGCTGGGGGGATTGCCCATGATTTGAACAACTTATTAGCTCCTATTCTAATGTCCGCTCAACTGTTGCAGCTTAAAATCTCAGATCAGCGGCATTTGCAACTCCTAAAAACTGTAGAGAATAATGCTAGACGGGGTGCTGGTTTAGTTAAGCAAGTTTTATCGTTTGCTCGGGGTGTTACAGGTCAACCAACGGTTTTACAAGTTAGGCATTTGATTCGGGAAATTCGCCACATTATTCAAGAAACATTTCCGAGATCGATTGAACTGTCTACGGATATCGACCCTAATCTTTGGTCTGTATCTGGGGATGCCACACAACTGCACCAAGTGTTGATGAACCTCTGCATCAATGCTCGTGATGCTATGGTTGATGGTGGAACCTTGACATTATCTGCCCAAAATATTTTTTTAGATCGAAACTATGCCAGGATGCATATTGATGCCGATGTCGGTTCCTACATTGTGGTGACTGTTGCTGATACTGGCATTGGTATTCCCCTGAAAATACAGCCGAGAATTTTCGAGCCATTTTTCACTACTAAAGAAATCGGTCAAGGGACAGGACTGGGTTTGTCTACGGTCAGAGGTATTGTTAAAAGTCACAGCGGTTTTGTGAATGTGTATAGTGAAGTGGGGGTAGGTACTCACTTTAAAGTATATTTGCCTGCAGTAGAATACTCCCCAATTCCTGCCGAGGAAGAACTAGAACTACCCACAGGAAACGGTGAGTTGATTTTAGTGGTGGATGACGAAGCCGCTATTGGTGAGATTACCAAGACGTCCTTAGAAAACTATGGCTATAGGGTGATAAGTAGCAGGGATGGTAGGGAAGCGATCGCACTCTATAGGCAACATCAGGACGATATTAGCTTGGTGCTGATGGATATGATGATGCCGGTTATGGATGGACCAACAACCATCCTTCGATTGCGAGACATTAACTCCGAGATCAAAATTATTGGCATCAGTGGGTTGCCTGTCAGCGATAAAGTCGATGCGGCGGCTGAAGCTGGGGTTAAGACCTTTTTGTCAAAACCTTACACCGCTAAGGAATTATTGCAAGCTATTGAACGTGTGCTTAAAGGTCGTTAATTATGATATATAAGTTCTCAATTTGGTGAGTAGAAAGTTCTCGGTTTTAGGGAACAGGGAACAGGGAACAGGGAACAGGGAGCAGGGAGCAGGAATAATAAATACTTATTAACCTTTACTTCGACTTCTATAATTGTTAATTGTTGATTTTAGTTGTTATTTTTAATAATTAAAAGAATTAAGTTTAATTGCCATTTGCCATTTTCTATTTTCCATTTGCATAGCTTTTCCCTTTCATACTAAGTTGCGGTCAAAGATACAACTTTCTATTCCCCCAATCTCCCAATCTCCCAATCTCCCAATCTCCCAATCTCCCTATTCAAGCAATCTACTCTCTTTGAATGCAACTCGGTATAAAACTTGACTAAAACGTGACGATTACAGGGGCATGGTCGCTAGGTTTCTCTAGTTTTCTCGGTTCTATGTCAATGGTACAACTAATCCCTTGATTGTAAAGATTGGGGGTTAGGTAGATATGGTCAATGCGCCAACCCCTATTACCACGAAAGGCACGGGTGCGATAGTCCCACCAACTAAAATTACCCCCTTCTTTGGTAAATTTGCGAAAGGCATCTGCTAAACCTAGGTCTAAGACAGATTGTAGGGCAAGACGTTCTACTGGGGACGCCATGATATGCTTTTCTTTGCCTTTAGGATCATGGATATCCAGGTCTTCTAGGGCAATATTAAAGTCCCCACATACACAAAGTTCATAGGACTGTTGTTCTAGGATACTGTGTAAATAGTCCCGCAGTATCTTCAGCCAACGTAGCTTGTAGTCATACTTCTCACTGTTCACCGAAGACCCATTGGGAACATAGAGGTTAACAATGCGGACCCCATCTACTGTAGCGCTAATCACTCGCTTTTGTTCATCTAAGTCCCCGACCTGAGCTGTATCCAAGACCGCAGCAAAGCCAGTACTTACGTCTGTGGCTGGTTTCCGGCTAAAGATGGCTACACCGTTATAGGATTTTTGCCCAGAAATATAAAGGTAATACCCCAATTCTTCAAAAAGCGATCGCGGAAACTGGGCATCCACTACTTTAGTTTCTTGCAGGCAAAGCACATCTACTTGGGTTCGTTGCAACCAATCTATTACTTGAGCTTGGCGACTCCGAATTGAGTTGACGTTCCAGGTAGCGATTTTCATTAGTCCTACAGGTGATTATATTTAGTCGAGAACATACAGCAACTACCTTTACTCCAGCATTGGGGAGCAGGATATATATGCCTTCCACTCAGACATCAAAACCAGAGTACCATAGCTTTAAACAGGCTAGTGTAGCGGTCAATAAAGAGATATCACGTCGGACATATTACAGTAAACCCCTTCAACTAAATTGAAGGGGTTGGTTACAGTTTTTGATAACAGTTGATTAGGAGCTCGACGTCTTTTTGAGTAATCGATAATCGCGCTTTGGGTAAATTATCATATTACCTGTTACCTCGTAACTTGGCCCTGTATAAATTGGTGTTCTGCCACCAACCTCGCTAACTCAGGCAACAAAGCCAAGTTACGAGGTCGCTGGAGACGATAGACACTACACTGATTGGCAAGCTGAGCGCACTGAAGAAGATGGCATGCTTTCTCAGAGTCAAATAAACTGTTTAGACAGGAGTGATGGGATAGTTCCATCACCGCCTCCTGACGTTTCAGACGCTTAATACTCAACTGTGAACCTGAAACCAGTACATAGATGCACCGGATTGGTAGTAGCGCTTCGGTAAAATCCTGATTTAACCTATAGCCAGGTTTATTTAACTTCGCTATCAGCAGACCAAGCTTATCCTGGTCATATCCCAAAACCTTAGCTACTTCTCGACTTAGTTTAATTTGAGGAAAGCTAGAAGCAACTTTCGCTGTCCCCTGATCCAATGTCACAGGTGCAACATCATCAGTGATGATTCTGTATCCCTGAGTATGGAGTGCAGCAGCAATTGAAGACTTACCCTCACCAGAATTACCCAAGAAAACAACCGCACCACCATTAATATTGACTACACTGGCATGTAGCACCAATAATCCTCGCTGATAGAGCAGAATCGCCATCACAGTTCCCACTAGAGCCGTTTGAATGCGGCTCAGCGAGGCTTCTGCTGCAGGAATGATCGTAATCCTGTTTCCCCCCTGTACCAGAAACAGCCCTGTGTCTTTAAGATAAATCACCGCCTCCTCTGGACTCAACTGCAAAGCCATCGGCTGCTGGATAACTTCCTTTGGAATGTAGTCACTGATTTTGCGATTCGGCGTTCGCGTTTGGCCTACGGCTGAGGCCGTACTGTAATCATTACTGTGAATGTGAATCGTAACATCACACTCTACTTCTGCTGGGATAAACTTTGGGATTGGTAGCGCCGAGTGGATTCCCAAACCATAAGCAACATAAGAAAACAGCTTTTGCTTTTTGCCACCCAAAACTTTGAAATCGACTAATTGGCTGTCAATTTCGGAAATATCGCCAACTGAACACTTAGAGATTGTGCCATCCAAACTCATAATTAATTTCTCAAATAACTATTGCGCGTAGATGCAATTGTAAGAAACTGATACAGTAGTTTCTTGACTCCCCTTGATCAGCTATTCCAATTCAGAAATTCCCCTGGCATCCGTTGCTTAAGCCTAATTGTAGGGGCGCAAGGCTTGCGCCCTCACTATATGTAGTTAAGTTGCGGTGCGACCCGTGGCGAATTTAATTACGGGTCAAGCGCACCGTTTAGCTATTAAGGTTTATTAATTAGCTTTTTAAGCTGACAATAAAGCAGCCTTATGGTTTAGGGATTTATCGTTAAATTTGACTAGTTGACAACCCAATAATTTGCCACAACTATCAAAGTAAGGACTTACCCAATAAAAATCTAATACCAAGTATTTGAGATTTTAATGATACCCCTAATTTTCCCTTGATAAGGAAAAATTGTGAGGGTTATTATAAGTGATTTTACAGTTACTACTGATTCTAAATACCATTCTAAATTTTGATTCACAGTCCATGGCTCATGAATCTAATGGCAGATTCTACCCTGAGTAGCATTTAGACTGTCTTAAACGGATTCAGATTGATAATTTGAGCGCTTCAAATTAATTAAAATGTATCCTAATTAATCGGTTTTTTTTCACGACTACCTAAAATTTTAATAAAACTTAAATTTTCTGACAAAAAAATATCTCTAAAAATTTTAGTAATTATTATAAAATTTACAAATGATTTGTAAACTCATATGGTTATTTTTACTATAAAAAAATCTGTATTCCTTACTACTGTGACCAGATACCGACTTTCCTGTTCCCTAAAGGGTTTAATTCTATGTTCACATCTCAAATGGAAATGCTATTGTATTAGCTAGGGAGTAGGGAAGTAAGCTGTTCAGCATTTAGATTGGGATACCTAAATTGCTCAAAGGGAACAGGGAACAGGGAACAGGGAACAGGAAAAAACCAATTTAAATGCGCATCAGCTTAAGAAGGTAAGCAGTCAGCGCTCAGCGCTCAGCGGTCAGCTTATTTTATTCAAAAGCACCGATTGCGCTACGCCCACGCTGCGCGAACAGTACCGTGGCACAGGCTTTGGCCTTGGCCAAAAGGCCACGCGGGGCGCGTTTGGCCACGCTGTGCGAACGACCCTGGGACGCATAAGCTGATAGCTGATAGCTGATAGCTGATAGCTGATAGCTGATAGCTAATAGCTGTTCGCGTAGCGTGCGCGTAGCGCTTTTGCTAAATGCTTACCTTCAAGTTAGCGATAATTTTTAGCCTGAGTTTCAAACAAATGGGCATAAGTACCATCTAACTGCATCAGTTCCGCATGGGTACCGCTTTCTACAATTGAACCTTGGTCCATCACATAGATCCGGTCAGCCATTTTTACAGTAGATAAGCGATGGGTGATCAGAATAGCAGCTTGATCTTCGATCAGTTCACGAAATTTCATAAACACCTCGTATTCTGCCTTAGGATCCATAGCAGAGGTAGGTTCATCTAATACAATCACCTGAGAGTCTCGTAGAAAAGCTCGTGCTAAGGCTATTTTCTGCCATTGACCAATACTAAGTTCTTCCCCTTGGTCAAATAATTTCCCCAGCATAGTATTATACCCTTGGGGTAAACTAGTGATAACATCATCAGCACCAGAACGACGAGCAGCATCAATAATCGTTTCGTGATCTCGTGGTAAATCAATGTCCGCTAACCAGATATTTTCCTTAGCTGTGAAATTATATTTAGCGTAGTCTTGGAAAATCACACTGATTTGGCGGCGTAAGTCAGCTATTTTAAAATTGCGGATATCAATCCCATCAATGGTGATGCTGCCAGCGGTTGGATCGTACAAACGACACAATAGTTTAATTAAGGTTGTTTTACCGGAACCGTTTTCTCCTACTAGGGCGATAGTTTCCCCTGGTCGCACCGTCAGATTAATGTTTGTAAGTGCCTTACGAGTTGTAGTACCGTATTGGAAACTAACATGATCGAAAACAATACCACCGCTCATGGAGTTGGGAATTGGTTTGGGATACGTTGGTTCAACAACGTTAGGTTTTAGATCCAGAAATTCGTAGAGGTTAGCTAAGAATAAATTATCTTCATAAAGACCAGATATACTAGTTAGTAACGCTCGAATATTATTTTGTCCCCGCTGCAACGCTTGGTGATACAGCACTAAATCTCCTAAGCGCAAATCTCCATAAACAGTTTGATAGACAATAAAGCCATAGACAGAAAAGATTAACATTCCTGCAACGGCTTGAGCACCGAAGTTAGCAAAGGAGCGTCCAGTGGCAATGGCTACTTTTTCTTTATAGAGTTGCTCTCGGATGCGACGATACCAGTCAGTAAAGAAAACCCCTAAATCAAACAAGCGAATTTCTTTAGCAAACTGGTCTGAGGTTAGCATATAACCCAAATACATGGATTGCCGTTCCATCGGTGTTTTTTTGCGCTGCCAACGATAAATAACCCGAGAGTATTTTACCCGCACCACCATCGCGGGTATGGCAGCAATAAATAAAATTCCAGCAATTCCCCAATGGAGGGAGAGTAATAAACTCACCATCGCTAACAAGGAAATACTATTTTGAGCTATCTGTGTGAGACGATTGAGGACTCGGGGCGGTCGGTAGGGCGCTTCTTGTTGAGCTCTTTGTAATGTATCGTAGTATAGGGCATTTTCGTAGTACTCTAAGTCAGCTTCTAGGGATTTATCATGAATAATCCCTTGCATGTAGTCAGTCACTCGCTGAGAATGAGCAGTATTGACTACTTCACCTAACGAGTTCAAAAGAGTAGTGACAAGTGTAACTGTACCGGCTAAGATTAGGAAAAGTAAAACATCACGAAAGACTGCTTCTTTATCAGCATTAAGTAATCCGTCAGTTACTGTGTCAATTATTAGTTTAGTAAGATAAATTGATAGTAGAGGTAATATCCCCTGAACCAGCAAAAGTCCTACGCGAGCTCCTGTCAAAAAGGGACTGCTTTGCCAGACTAGACGCAGTGCAGGCAAAAGGCGTAATGTTTGCTGGATTTTTGTTTTTAAGGTTTTGCCTGCTCCCATTTTTTGTGTTAAAGTTTAGAGGTTACAAGTCTAGTGTTGAGGGTATCGTTTTTACTACGATCAGAAGTAGTTAGTTCTTCGATATCTTTCTCCACCAAAGCCACTAGATCAGGAAGTTCCATTAGATTAGGCTTTCTGGTGAAGCGGCTAATAGATACAGTCTTGATGAGACTGGCGCACTGACGCAGATGAGTACTGACACAGTCTGGAGCGATTAGCACATCTACATCACGGCTATGACGGACTAGTTCAGGGAAAGCTTGTTGAGGCGTTAGCTTGGTAATCTGATGTTGGTCTCCCTTGGCTAATACATAGAGCCGCTTCAGGGGTACAGCAGTGCGTTGAAACCCATCAGTGAATGTGTAGGAAAGCTTTGGGGCGTTTGGGTAAAGAGGTGGTAAGTTCTTTGAATTGTGTCCTAGAGAATCCGCTGCTGATGGCCAAAGTTTAATCTGAGGGAAGCTAGGAATAATCAAAGGATAACCGTCATCAAGGTTGACAGGCATGACATCATCAGTTATTACTTGATAACCCTTCCGATGAAACGCTCCTGCTAAGGTGGATTTACCCCAGCCTGACCCACCCATGAATGCGATCGCTTGATTGTTGACCACAATGCTGCTAGCATGGAGTACTAACAATCCCCGCTGTCGTAGCACCACAGACATACAAGCTCCAAGGATGTTAGGGCTGAGCTTGGAGTTGTCCGCTCCTGTCACAGGTTCAATCGTAATCTCTCGCCCATCTTCAATTAAAACCTTTGCTTTGCCATGCAATTCCCCAAGGACACGGTTGCTCCAATTGGCTGTTTCTGGAGGAAGATGACTCAATTTCCCGAAACGTATGATCACATCAGGGGGTCCATCAGACTCCATCAGCTCGGGTAAGGGGATCTCTGAGTGAATACAAAGGTTGTAGGCCGTATAGATGTACATAATTGATACTTAGGAGCAGGTTAAACTTGATCGGAGAACTTGATAGCAGAAAACGCGTCCCCTAACTCTACTCAAGACCCTTCTGCTGAGTCAGTGTTGCAGGACTAACGAGTTGGGGGATCATCTTGCTAGTAGTAGATAATTTAGTAGTAGATAATTTATTAGTAGATAATGCCTTTATCGCCTTTGGTAATAGCGCTACTGATATTGATTACTCAGAATTACCAGTAGTAATTGTGTTACTGTAGTTTGAACGGTTCACAATCACCATTGAAAATCAGCACATCGGCAATCTTGCCAGGTCCAATGATTTCGGTGATTTCTTAAATGGTGCTGTGAACAATAATCTTTGGAGTAGCGTAGCTCTTTTCCATGGTGTTTTCCTTTTGCTGACGCTAGCTTAAGGTAGTGACACCCTGAGGAAAGACTATAGATTAATTAGCATCACCAGTAGTAATCCTGTTACTGTTGTTTGAACAGATCACAATTACCATTGTTATCGCAGTCTAGGCTGTATGAGTGATCTGATATAGCTTGGGGATTAGCCACATCACCATTGAAAATCAGGACATCTAACGAACCATCAGGTCCAGCGATTTGGGTGAGCTGCTCAATGGTGCCGTGAACAATCATCTCTGGAGTAGCGTAGCTCTTTTCCATGGTGTTACTTTCCTTTTGCTGAGGGTAGCTTAAGGTAGTCACACCCTGATTTTAACTATAGATTATTCACTATTACTAGTAGTAATCCTGTTATGGTAGTTGGAACGGAGCACAATTACCATTGTTATCGCAGTCCAGGCTGCTGGAATCATCTGATGTAGCCGCTGGATTAGCCAAATCACCATTGAAAATTAGGACATCTGCAATGCGATAAGGTCTAGTGATTTCGGTTAGTTCTACAATAGAACCGTGAAGAATCATT
>NZ_JAAHHS010000022.1 GCF_010692395.1 Moorena sp. SIO3H5 | reverse complement strand
TCATTAGCAGACCAGTAAAGGTAGCAGTTACCGATGGCTGATTGCAAAACCGGTGCCGTTGATTGCTGGATCACCTGCTTGAGTAGGGTTGGTCGTCCGTGGGGAATTACCAAATTCAGGTATGGATTTTGAGTGACCAAATCCCGAATCGAAGCTCCCTGTCCAGAGGGCAATAGTTCCAAACATCCCGTTGGCAAACCGACCTCATCCAAAGCATTTTGCAACGCTTGAGCAATCACCTGGTTAGACTGACTAGCTTCGCTACTGCCTTTGAGAATCAGGGAGTTACCCGTTTTGACACAAAAGCCTGCAGCAATTGCACCTAGTTCAGGGAATGCCTCATAAATTAGAGCAATCACTCCCAACGGCATTAGCTGACAGTAGGTCTGAGATTGGTCAGTTTGGTAAGAGGCGTTCATCACCCGCCGGATTGGATCAGATGACTTTCCAATCCTTTCCAGGATTGCGATCGCCATCTGTAGCCTTTCTGGTGTTAGCTTCAGCCAGTCCAAAATTAGATCTGGCACTGCCATGTCCCTACTGGTTTCCAGATCTAGGGTGTTAGCTTCCAAAATATCATCAAAGGAGTTTCGCATTCCTTGAGCCATAGCCTCGATGCCACGAGAGCGCTCTTCTCCCTTGGTGTTTGCCAATGTCCAAGAAGCATGGTGGACACTGGCCATTAAATCATGTAACTTCGAGGCCTTGCTCCCAGAGTCTGTGTTCATTGTTAGTTAACGCCGGTAAGCTAGCCAAACCATCATAGCCGGAAGTACTGCTAGGAGTACTGCCAGTAATGCCCAGACTATGATACCTGGCCCTTTTTGGGAGTGAAGTGCCAAAGGCAACCAGACAATCAGCAGAACTAAGACAATACCCAAGGCTACAGGTAAGTAGCTTTCACCAAGACTACCATGGATTGTAGACCAACGATGTCCTGTCCAACGCCAAGCTTTTTTATAGGGGTAGTGGGTGGATAGTTGCTCCATCACATAACCACTTTCGTCTACCACAAAAATTTGCTGACAGCGATTGCAGCCAAGGGCTTCTGTCAGTGTAATTGGCACTAAATGAC
This sequence comes from Moorena sp. SIO3H5, assembly GCF_010692395.1. GTDB lineage: Bacteria > Cyanobacteriota > Cyanobacteriia > Cyanobacteriales > Coleofasciculaceae > Moorena. The sequence continues at coordinate 25,091 of NZ_JAAHHS010000022.1, read as the reverse complement.
CCCGACGCCGACAAGGGCAGGGATACTCAGAGTTTATGTCAATCTTTTGACCCTTTTGAGATTGCACAAGCGTTATTAAAAACCAAAAGACATCTGCTTAGGTTTATCAAAAAACCTTTAATTGGTAGTGCTGCATGATTGATCTAAATATTAGAACACGCTAATAGCGTATCGTGTCCCAATATATTATATAAGCTTATTCTTTAAGGTTATTGATGGACACTGCTAAGGTTTGCATCAAGTTGGATACTTGAGCTGAAGGCAGCATAACCAAGGTTACCTTACTTCAGGTCTGACAGGTTTATGGACTATTCGTAAGCGGGTAACGCGATTCGAACGCGCGACATTCACCTTGGCAAGGTGACGCTCTACCACTGAGCTATACCCGCAACTCAACTTATCTCTTTATAGTATGCCAGATAAGACAAAATTTGTCAACCCCTTCTACTGAGCTTTTAGATTCAAGAAAATTAGGAAAATGTCCCAAGATTAACTCATATCTTAGGAATCAGGTTCAGATTCTGAAGCAATTGTCCAATTTGTAGAGAATGGTAGAGTTTGTTGGCCCAAAGTTCCCTGCTCAGACTCTTCATAGCCTAATATTGACTCTTGACCCCGAAAACTTCGGATCAGGTTAGCCATTTCTATGGCATTCATGGCATATTCCCAACCTTTATTGCTCTTGATTCCCGCCCGTTCTAGAGCTTGCTGCATAGTATCTACAGTTAGGATACCAAAAATAACAGGTACCCCGGTTTGAAAACCGGTGGCAGCAATGCCCTTGGCTACTTCAGCAGCGACATAATCAAAATGGGGAGTTTGACCCCGAATCACGGATCCCAAGCAAATCACTGCATCATAACGACCGCTAAGAGCAGCTTGGCGAGCCATCAATGAAATTTCAAAGCTACCCGGTACCCAAATATAGTCAACTTGAGTACCTTGGGGATTGGGATCAATGCCATGGCGTTTTAAGCAATCTTTACACCCGTCTAAGAGTTTAACTGTCACTAGGTCATTAAAGCGACCAATGATAATCGCAAACCTCAGGGAGGTAGATGATGTTAAATTTCCCTCGAAAACTGCCATGACTATCGCTGTAAAGGTTGTTTAAAGTAATAATTTGAGTCTAACTGACGGAGATTATAACCTAAACCACCAAAAAGTTGAGGGCACCGACTAGAAGCACTAAAAGCACCCACACCCCTGAACCAAGCCAAAGCAAGCGTTTTGATTGCTCCCAGTTCTGAGGTGTCGCATAAGCTACTGGTACACCGACTACCAAGACAAATGACACTAGAACTAGGGCAGTGAGTAATAGTTGGAATATAATAGTCATTTTCTGTGCTGATACCTTGACGCTAAACTTCTGTATTTTGATGCAGTCGCTCATCGGTGGGATCCCCAAGGCGGCGCTGCATCCCTAAAACTTGTTTAAAACAGGCTAATGCCTAGCTAAGCATTATAGATTTTACCAGATGGTTTTACCCTTTCTGCCAAAATTTGTGGCAATCAATGCTGTTTGAACTTTCCGATGCAGGTGATGAGTGTGGGGCGGGGGCGCGGGGAGTGTGAGGAGAGGGGATAAAAGGTTCAAAAAGTCTAAACTATTAATAGGTTAATAGTGTAAATAGGTAAATAGTGAGAGATGGAGAGATGGGGTGATGGAAACCCACCCCTAACCCCTCCCAGGAGGGGAATATGGGGAGATGAAATTGATGTTTAGCTGTAATGGGTGAGATAGGGTACGCTAATTATGGATCTGATTTTGTGTCATACCACCGCTGACTTTGATGCCCTAGGAGCAGCTGTAGGACTGACTCGCCTCAAGCCAGGAGCAAAAGCTGTACTAACTGGGGGAACTCATCCGGCTGTAAGAGATTTTTTGGCACTGCATCGGGATGAGTATGCCCTGATCGAGCGCCGCTCTGTACAATTGGCTCAGATTAATTCCATAATTATCGTAGATACTCAAAAACGCGTCCGCTTAGGGAAAGCAGCTGAGTGGTTAGACTTACCACAGTTAAACGCCATTGAAATTTACGACCATCATCCCGTACCCGAAACTGATATCCCCGCTACCTATACACAGATTGAACCTGTGGGAGCAACCACTACCTTAATTGTGGAGCAACTACAGCAATCCCAAATCGAGTTAACTACTGCTGAAGCCACGGTGATGGCATTGGGAATCCATCTCGATACAGGTTCCCTGACCTTTGACCAGACAACAGCGAGAGATGGGGCTGCTTTGACCTGGTTAATGGAGCAAGGAGCTAATCTGCGTCAGATAGCTCAGTATGTTGATCCAGGGCTATCTCCTCAATTGGAAAAATTATTTAAGCAATCTCTAGACCTTCTGCAGCGACAAACCCACTTGGGTTACACCATTTCTTGGGTATTTCTAAACACTCCTGGCCATGTGGCTGGCTTATCGAGTTTGGCATCACGCTTACTAGAATTAACTGAAAGCGATGCCCTGCTTTTGGGGGCTGAGTATAAACTAAAATCAAAAGTAGAAACCCCACAACCGGCAGATTTACCAATTGCAAGGTTTCAGGTTGAAGGTTATTCACCGTTTCCGGTTGGCGGTTTAACGGTTGAAGGTTCTGGGAGTTATTATAACCGGCAAAATTCAAAAATACAACCAAAGGCAGAAAATAACCTTGAAAGTCAAACTCAGACTAACTGTAAACCTTCTAACCTTGGCCAAAAGGCCACGCTACGCGAAGGACCTTTACCTCAAACTAAGCTCACTATAATTGGGCGGACGCGAATTGAGGGGACGGATTTGAACCAGTTGTTGCAACCCCTAGGAGGAGGTGGACATTCCCAAGCCGCTGCGGTTACCTTACGAGACTGTGATGCCCAGAAAATTCTAGAGCAGCTGGTCAACCAACTAAAAGACCAAATTCCCCAACCTCTGACGGCTCGGGATTTAATGTCCTCCCCAGTGCGCACTATTCGCCCCAATACCAAGATTAACGAAGCCCAGAGAATTTTGTTGCGCTATGGTCATTCAGGGCTTTCGGTAGTAGATCAAATTGACCAGCTGGTGGGAATTATCTCCCGACGAGACCTAGATTTAGCCTTGCACCACGGTTTTGGTCATGCCCCAGTCAAGGGCTACATGACGAAGGATGTTAAGACCATTACTCCGGAAACCTCAATGGCAGACATTCAGTCCTTGATGGTTACTTACGATATTGGGCGTTTACCCGTTCTAGAGGATGGGCAACTAATGGGGATTGTGACCCGGACTGATGTATTGCGGCAACTGTTTCAGGAAGAGTTGAATGAAAAGCCGTTGTCTAAGGTGGACGGATCAACCCTGAAACCGGCCAACCTGAAACCGGCTAACATCAAACCTCTTTTGGCTTCGAGCCTGTGGGAACTTCTGACCATAGCTGCCGAGAAAGCTCAGGAGCGGGGTTGGCATCTCTACCTAGTTGGGGGAGCTGTCAGAGACTTGTTACTAGCGGATGGGAAAAAAACACTACTCCTAAATGATATAGACTTGGTCGTGGATGGCTTTCACCGCTCAGCGGATGCGATCGCAGGAGTCACCCTGGCCAAGGAACTCCGGAAAATTTACAGTAACGTGCGCTTGGAAGTACATGGGTCTTTTCAAACCGCAGCCTTGCTATGGCATAATGACCCGACATTGGGCTCCCTTTGTGTAGATATTGCTACTGCTCGTACCGAGTTCTATCCTTATCCCGCCGCTAATCCTGAAGTCGAAGCGAGTTCCATTCGTCAAGACCTTTACCGCCGAGATTTTACCATCAACGCCATGGCAGCAAGGCTAACAAAGGTTAATCCCCAATCTCAATTGCCCCTGTTGGACTTCTTTGGGGGTATGTTAGATTTGCGATCGCATAAAATTCGAGTCCTACACGCCAATAGCTTTATTGAAGACCCAACCCGAATCTATCGAGCGGTAAGGTTTGCGGTGCGATTGGGATTTGAAATTGAACCCCAAACCAAGGAGTATATCCACTATGCCATTGAAAGTGGGGTATATCAGCGCACCCTAGCCGAAAACGCCAAAGTACCAGCACTCCAAACCAGACTTAAAGCCGAACTTAACTATATGTTGCAAGCCCCCTACTGGCAACCAGCATTGCAGTTATTGTCCTCATTGGGAGCGTTGCAGTGTCTTCATCCTACCCTAACCCTAGATAAACCATTATGGTGGCGAGTGCGTTTGCTTGGGCGCTGGCTACAGAGATTTGACCCCGAGCAAACCTTAAGGCACTGGCAGATGCGTTTGGAAGTATTAATTGCTGATCTAGCACCAGACGAAGGGGTTAAGGTCGCCAAGAATCTACAGTTGCCCGTAGACAGTGTTGAGCGTCTTCAAAAACTTGAGGGATGGAAAGCCGATATCCTAGAATCTCTACCAAAATGCCAGCTCAAGAGTCAAATGGTCCACATGTTGCGCCAGTATAAATTACCTACCTTAGTATTGATTGGGGTGCATAGTCCTAGAGCGATCCGACGTAACATTTGGCAGTATCTCACCACTTGGAGGAATGTCAAACCTGCACTGGATGGCAATGACCTCAGAAAGTTAGGCTATAAGCCAGGAGCACACTATCGGGAAATTCTGGATGCACTCTTAGACGCAACCCTAGACAGGGTAATTCAGGATCAGGCTGAGGCTAAAGCATTTCTAAAAATACACTATCCACCTGTTGACCAAGAATAGGGTAAAAGGGATAAAGGCAAACCGACAACACAGAACTGATAATGCTACAATTCATCCGCTCTGATCTATCCGAATTAACCGCCTACACACCTCATCCTGGGGGCGATCCAGGGAAAACACCAGAATCAACTGTTCCCCTGGATCGCCTGGATAGCAATGAATCCCCCTTTGACTTACCAGAAGAGTTAAAGGAAAAGTTGGCTTGGAGTTATCAACAGCTGATTGAAGCTAATCGATATCCCGATGGCGGACATGGGAAACTCAAAAATGCGATCGCAGAATACGTTAACGAATCTGCTACCCTAGACGACCGAGTAACACCAAACCAGATCTCCGTAGGCAACGGTTCCGATGAACTAATTCGTTCTATTTTGATGGCCACCTGCTTAGGAGGAGAAGGCTCAATCCTAATCGCTAATCCCACCTTCTCGATGTATTCCATACTGGCACAGACCTTAGGAATACCAGTAGTGAGTGTGGGGCGTCGGGAAGAAAACTTTGAAATCAAGATCGACGATGCCCAAGCAGCAATTGAACAGACCGTAACAGAAACCTCGACCCAACGACCACCAATACGAGTAGTATTTGTAGTTCATCCTAACTCTCCTACTGCCAACCCCTTGACTCTCCAGGAATTAGAGTGGTTGCGTGGTCTACCAAAGAACATTTTAGTAGTTATTGATGAAGCCTACTTTGAATTCAGCCAAGCCTCAGTAGTCCAAGAATTAGCGGAGCATCCCAACTGGGTAATATTAAGGACATTTTCCAAAGCATTTCGTTTAGCCACTCATCGTGTTGGTTATAGCATCGCTGACCCAGAACTAATTGCTGCTCTCGAAAAAATTCGCTTACCCTACAACTTACCCAGCTTTTCCCAAGCTGCTGCCATACTCGCTCTCAATCACAGACAAACTCTGCTAGCATCAATTCCCGAGATTATCGCCGAGCGAGATAAGTTACTAAAAGCCTTATCACAACATCCAGCCTTACAAGTTTGGCCAAGTGCTGCCAACTTCATCTATCTGCGTCTAGCACAATCCGGCAACGAGTCTACTAGCAAAGACCTGAATCAGGTAACTCAGGCCATGAAAGATCAAGGCACCCTAATACGTCATACTGGAGGAGGATTGCGGATCACCCTGGGCTCTCCTGAGGAGAATACTCGTACATTGCAACGATTACAAGCAGTTCTCCTGTGATATCTTCAAGTGTTTGTTAGCGAACGGAGGGTTTTAGCAATTTCTACCAGCTGAAACCCAGGAGGATAAACCCCTTCAGCTTTGATGCGCTCGATAGCAGCCGGTGGGATAGACAAATTTAGCTTTCTAGCAACAGCTCTAACTATATCACCCCGGTCAATTACACCCGCCACAGCTCCTGCGGGAGAAAGTACGCTCAGACGCTTAAGGTTAAGCTCCTCTAACCTATTAATCACCTCCACCAAAGGTGTGGTCTCCTCCACTGTGGGAATTTCTGATAAAGGGCGCACTATAGTTTCCAACGTCTCAGTGTCCCAACGACTACGCTCGACAAAATTTAAATCATCAATTTTCACTAGCCCACGATAGCGTCCATTAGCTGCAGCGTAGTAGGGCATTGGGTTTTGCCTATCGGTTAAGATATACTCATCCGCAAAAGAACGTAACGTCTGGTTGGCTTCCACTACCCGAAAGTCACGGGTCATGGCATTAGATGCCATCAGCTTAAGTAAAACTTCTTGCAAGGTGGTTAGCTGGTCATAGGCACTGGCATTGCGAAAAATAAACCAGCCAATCAGAGTTGGCCAAATGAATGCCAAGGTACCCGTCAGCAGAGTCATTCCTAATCCCAAGGATAGGGCTACAAGCCCAAACCCCTTACCCGTTCTGGCAGCCCAACGGACACCTGTAAACAGATCCCCAGTTAGTTTCCAGACTGCTGCTTTCAACACTTGTCCACCATCTAAGGGTAGACCAGGAATTAGGTTAAATAATGCCAAAACTAGGTTGATTCTAGCTATCTCATTGGCGATGGTATATGCCCAAGCCGAAGTGGGTAATGTCAGAGTTAGGACATAAAACAGACCAAAGAGGATGAAACTTACTAATGGTCCTGCGATCGCTACTTGAAAGGCTTCTGCTGGAGTCTTCGATTCTCGGTCGATCGACGCAATCCCGCCAAATATAAATAGGGTAATCGAATTAACTTTGATGCCTTGGGAGAGGGCAGCTAGACTGTGACCTAATTCATGTAAGAGTACAGAACTAAATAACAACAGTGCCATCGCCAATCCAGCTACCCAAGCCAAAATCGACCCTAGGCTAGAGTCGAACTCTCGCGCATTAATCATCGTTACCAATAGCAAGATGAAAAACCACGATGGGTCTAAAAACAGTGGGATTCCGAATAGAGAGCCAACTCGCCAACCTGATAGCATCACATTTTCCTTATCTGAGACCTTCCACCATAGCTCTACTATCCAGGATATAGTAACTCCCCTTTTCTGGGTTATGGCACTGCCACAGGCATCCGCTCACTCAGACGAGTGTTTAGGTCTGCAAGTAAGTCATTGCCACTACGACGAGCTTCCCAAGGACCGGTGTTATATTGATCGATTATCCACTGCCCATTGATGAAATCTTCTGACTCAGCCAGGGTACCAATATACTGGATTGGAGTCGATGAGCTGGAGAGGTATCGCTTAGTAAATTGGATCCGCCGTCCGATTACCTCACCACTTAGCTGGGCTTCTCCTAAGTAGCCGTCGTCCAAACTATTGCCAGTGATTGTATTCTTGCTTTGAACTAGAGTCACTTCAAACCGGGTGGGTACTCCCCCTTGCCAGTAAGTTCCGAGCCAAGTGCCAGTTAAGTCTGCCATTGAGAACACCAAGTTTTTGTGAGGAGTTAACTTCCTATTATACTATAATTTTGGTATATATGGCAAATTTATATAGGTGCTGGGATTAAGAAGACACCGAAACAGGGGAAAGGTGCAACTGATTCTAACTAGGAGGCTCTATAGACTAGACATAATTTGACATCAAAGGTGCAGCTGTTCCAGTGTCAGTGCAGCAAAAGCACCAGACTCGTCATACTTGACCTTCAATTGTTGCAACTTTGACGGTGTTACCAGCCAATTTGCTGCGAGAGTACAGGGAGTACCAACACTTACTTGATCTGGACAACTGATAGAAACTCCATCAGGTAAAAAGAATGTGTTATGTCCTTCCAAACCCCAGTTTAAGTGAGTTGCTACAGGCTCAGAAATATTTAAATCAGGGGTCATGGTAACAGAGCTTCCTTGCCAATTATCACTCAGATTTCTCTCGGGCACCTGTTCTATTTCTTTAGACCAATACTGACTAGGAAAACCCCTGGCATCTTCACGAATATTCGCTGTTCGGAACAAAGCTCCTTGTTTATCGTAAACAATCCCGACACTATGTCGTAATTCCTCGTACCTAAAAAATAATTCAACACCAAAATACGAATCGGGTTTTAATTGTCTGGTTACCCAAGCAGTATGACCAGATTCAAAGCAAATAGTTCTCATCGAATCAGCTTGTGGGTGAAATATGCCATCAGGTAAATTATTTTCTTGCTGATTATAGTCCCAACTTTCTTCTTTGAAGTTATCTTCAGCGTAGATATAGCGATTTACTTGATGAATTTCAGTTTTCTCTGGATTGCTCTGAAAGCTTCTCAGACTTTGAAATGATTCTTTTACTTCTCCTGAAGGAGAATACCTTGTCCAAATCCCATGCCAATCCCGCAGGTGTGCCGTGAAATTTTTCCAGTTTTGCTCTTTTAAATCCATTTTTTATCCCTCCAATAAAGTCCAAAAATAGCCATCAGGCGCAATAAATGAAAAACTTTTTTCACCAAATTCGTTTTCATATACCTGTGTTACCTGGGTGGCTTCGCTAGTACTAACACGTTGGTAATATTCCTCAATATCCCGTACCTTCATGGTATATAAACAAACTCCTAAAGAGCCAGGACGAGAGTAAGCAAGTTTGTTTATTAAAGTACCTTCAAACCGCAAAACTTCAAAGTTTCCCGAACGAGCTTGGGTTTTATCTGTACTAGAAGTCAGAGGAGCATTAAAGTAATAGTTCAGCATCCGTTCTCCATTTTCTGGTCCTTTTAGCTCCAGGATGCGGCGAGAAGCTTCGACATATTTACTTTCAGAATTATTCGTACTACGACGCAAACCAAGCACTTGGTCGTAAAAATCTAACTTTTCATGGTCGCAGTCAACAATCAGTCCCGCGTGAACGAACTCCGAAGCTTTGAAGTGAGAATCCGGATTGACAATGCCGGAATTGGGGCGAGTATAATCATGGCGCTCAAAAAAAACTTGTCGGGTTAACGGCTGGATCAGAACCATTTCATGTACGCAGGGATTAGCTTGTATAAACGGCTGGAATGGATCGGGACGATAAATTAAATTTCTCTGGGGTGGAACATAGTATACAGGTAAGCCAGCAGCGTTCGCGAAGCGGCTCCAAAGGAGCATCGCATCTTCTGCATGATTGGCAATATTAAACACATCTAAAGATAAACTAGTTCCCCAACGGCTACCCACTGCTTTTAAAGGAGTCAGTCCTAATCCTTCGTTAACTGGTTTCTCCCACACCATTAACCGCAGCAAACTTCTATCTGTAACTTGATTATGAAGGCGATGCGAACGCAAACTAGAATTGACACCATATAACTGATTAGCTTGGGTTGCACTGAGAGTACCAGATTGTCCTACACTAAAGCCAAACTGTTGCCAATACTCAATCAGAGCTGCTTCATTCTCTGCTGTTGCACCGATGGCGAGTTCGTATAAACCACTAATGGATGGAGCGTCTTCTTCTACGGTTGGTAATGATTCATTAGCCATGTTACTTTGAGGGTTTTCCATCTTTTTCTAGGTTATGTGATGAAAGTCAAAGTGCGAAAAGTGAGAAAATTTCCCCTCCTTGTTATAGTGGCCGATTCCGCTAATAATTGGCCAGGGTAAATCTATCAAATTTTTCTTTACAAATTCTCTTTTGTCTGCATTTTAGCTCAAAGGGCGAGCTCCGCAAGCGTACGCTCAATCCCACCCACAGAAATCCGTTGCGCAATCCACCCTGTTAATGCGTTAGCGAAGCCGCTCCAAAAGAGGATTGCATCCACAAGCATAAGCAATAGTCCCACCCAGCGCAAATCCGTTGCGCACTCCACTCTGTTTCACGAAAATTCTCCAAGACTGATAATGTCGCTCTAAAATAAGCTCATGTTACAGTAATAGCGCTGCGGACAGCGCTATACTTAAGTTGGAATTCATCAATAGAGGGCGTTCGCGTAGCGGCTCCATTCGCGTAGCGTGGCCCAAAGGCCAAAGACCATCGCACTAAGGCGCTTTCGCTTTAGAACGCCCCAAACTATTAAACGTTCATATAACCACCGTCTACAACTAAGTCAACCGCCGTCACGTAAGAAGACTCGTTGCTAGCCAGAAAAACGACCGCTTGGGCAATTTCCTCCGGTGTTCCTTCTCGATGGAGCGGCGCGGCTTCCTTCACAGCTTCGATAAAGCCTTCAAACGCGCCATCCGGCAGGCCGAGTTTGCTCTCAAAGTTAGTGCGAACGATACCAGGGCTGACGGCATTGACGCGAATTTGGCGGGGAGCCAGTTCAGCAGCTAGGGAACGAGCAAAGGAGCGAACAGCGGCTTTGGTGGCAAAGTAAAGGCTGCCCATCGGCACTCCTTTCTCGTTTACCGCTGACGCATTCAAAATAATGCTGGCTCCTTCATTCAACAAGCCCACTAATTTCTGAACTGTGAAAAAGACTCCTTTGACATTGATGTCGAATTGGTTATCGTAGAAAGCTTCATCCACCTGTTCAATGGAAGCAAAGTAACCAATTCCAGCATTAGCAAATAGGATATCGAGTTTGCCAAAAGTCGCTTCTACTTGGGCAGCTAGATGATCTAGATCCGCAAGCGATCGCACATCAGCTTTAACAGGGATAGCATTTTCACCTAAAGCATCTGCTGCTGCATTCAGTCGCGTTTCGTTTTGTCCGGTGATAATCACCCGTGCCCCTTGGGCAATAAACTGCTTTGCGGTTTCAAAACCAATTCCGGTAGAGCCACCAGTGATCACTGCAGTCTTATTAGCTAAACGTGTCATACTAATACCTCAAATCAAATATCAAAACATTGACCATTCGGTCTAAGTTAGACCAAAAAAAATTAGTTACCCTTCAGAACGCACAATGCCGCTTGCACCGTCCCCTCTAGTGTGGTGTCGTCATTCATCACCCGACCCAGCAACGCCATACCCTGTGTTGTACACAACAGTAAACGAGCCAGATCCCGAGGATTCACGGTAGAATTGACTTCCCCCGCAACTTGGGCACGGGTAAGGGTAGTACAGAACATGTCTTCTACCTGCCGCAGATACCCCCGCATGACTTTGGCCACTGCTTCATCCTCTGTATTGAAATCGGCAATATTGGTGCCGAGCATACAGCCACAGCTACCTGGTTGGCTGTGCATCTCCTGGAATTCCAGAAGCAATTGGGTCAGGTTTCCCAAAGGCGAGCCATCTGCAGATAAGCGATCGCGCATGTCCCGAATCGTTGTCTGAGCATAGTGCTCTAACGCTTTGAGGAATAGCGATTGCTTGTTACCAAAGGTGTCATACAAGCTTTTTTTGCCAATCCCCATAGTTTTCAGCAACTCCGATAGGCTGGCAGCTTCATAGCCATGGGCCCAAAACACTTCCATAGCCTTGGTTAAGGCGACTTCAGGATCGAATTGCTTTTGGGGACCACGAGTCATTGGAAACCTGCTTGATTGATGACCATGAATTAAGACTAACACAACCTAAACCGATTGGTCAAGGATTATTTTCAAATTTAGGCAGGGAGCAGGGAATCAGGGATCGGGAGTCGGGAATCGGGAGTCGGGAATCGGGCAGAAGTCGTTTTGGATTCTTGTTTATGCAAGCCTTTTTATTAGTATTGACAAATTAAAATTAACATGGTATTAGAAGTTATCAATCCTGAGGCTACAAATAATTTAACCACCAATACTTATGGTGACTTTTGAAATTAGCAAACCAATGACATATAGGATAAAGAATTATAATTATAATTAGCCAGATCAGATAAACATGGGGGAGACTATAACCATAATTCTCTGGCATAGCACTTTTATCTAAGTAAGGTAGAATTACTGCTTTTATACCATACTTAGGTAGCGATAATACAATGGCAGCCAAATGGATTACCCAAAGGTGAATAATATAAAAGAATAAAGGAACTCTTCCAAACCTGATCAATGGCTTAAGAAATCGAAATCTTTTAATTTCAAATCCATAAAGTATTAACAAGGCTAGGCCAATAGTGATTAATAAGTACAGTAATGAAGGCGGATATTTCTGGCAATCAATAAATGAAAATAGTGTTTTAGTAAAATTAGATTGAAATGACCAAGGCTTGGGATCACCGTAAAAATTTATTCCTCGAATCACAAGAAAACTTAAAATTAAGCCAAACCCCAAGTTTCGCAACCAACGTATACGCTGATGTTTCTCGAAACTAACTACTTTTCCAAATGCATAGCCAATCGCCATTACACCAACCCAAGGGATGATAGGATAACCAATAAAAAAGCGAATTCCTGGGGATGGCATAAACATTTTACGTTCATGAAGAAACGACCAAAGCCAAGTCAAATTTCCAAAATTGTCAGCCTGGATACCATCCAATAAATTATGTCCAGCTATCAGGATAATCCCAATTATGGCTATACTTCTAATTGGAAGATGAATCAGTGCAGCTAAAATAATCATAGACCAGCCAATTGCCCATAAGACTCCCATACCAAAAAAACCTGGATAAAATGTCCATGCCCAACTAATTACTGTTAAGTCTAAGACAATGAGCCAAAGTCCACGAATTACAAGGAATTTAGATAGTTCTTTTGGGCTGTTCCTCCGTTTTAGAGAAAGATAGGCAGCAATACCTGCTAGAAAAATGAATGATGGTGCACATAAGTGCGTCACCCATCTAGTAAAAAAGAAAGGAAGGTTTGATTGGTTTATATCTAACGGATGAAAACCAGGATTAGAAAAAAAAATTCTTACATGGTCTAATGCCATTAAAACCATAACTAACCCACGTAATAAATCGATGGATACCAAACGCTTAGTTATGGGTTGGGCTTTTGTGTTAGGAGTAGAATCATCTAAAGTCATGCTTTGCCAGTTTTTCAGGTGTGCCGTAGCATCTGATCAAGTTAAACTTGAGCATTAAAAAATATATCATGAAACCCAATGCTGATTTATAAGAACACCAAAAAAATATCGGTTCTCTTTCCTAGTTTTATCTATTGCCTATTCCCTATTGCCTAAAACCCAGAGATTTGTACCTCATGAGTATAATAATTTATATAAAAGTATCAACCCTTAACCGAACCAGCTAAAATCCCCCGCACAAAGTACCGCTGTAGAACAAAAAACACAATCAGTGGTACAATCATGGTGACAAATGCACCAGAGGTAAGAAGATGCCACTGCTGCCCACGATAACCTACTATATTTGTTAATCGGATCGTTAGCGGAGCAACGTCTGGTGTACCTCCGAGATAGACTAAAGCAACTAGCAAGTCATTCCATACCCAGAGAAATTGAAACACAGCAAATGATGCGATCGCAGGCATGGATAGAGGTACAATCACCTGGGTAACGATGGTCAGATGAGAGGCACCATCCACTGCGGCTGCTTCGATTAACTCCTGAGGCAAACTAGCAATATAATTACGCAATAAATAAATTCCTAAGGGCAAACCATAGCCTGTGTGCGCTAACCAAATACCTAATAATGTACCGGAAAGTCCTAGATATCCGTAGACTCGCAATACCGGAATCAGAGTCATCTGTAACGGGACTACCAGCAAGCCAACTACTACCATAAACAATACTTGGCGACCAGGAAATTTCATCCAAGCAAACCCATAGGCAGCAAAAGTAGCGATCGCAATCGGAATGACTGTAGCGGGAATCGAGATAGCCAGACTATTGAGAAATGCCTGTCCCATCCCTTCGGAGGTAATCACATCAATATAGTTACCCAGGTGGTATTGGGTGAAATTGAAAGGGTGTTGGAAGACTGACCACCAACCGGTTTTGAGCACATCATCTCGGTAGCGCAGGGAACTAATGAACAAACCAACAGTGGGTAGAGTCCAGATCAACGAGATGATAATCAGGGTCAGATGAATCGGGATTTTCCAGAAGAATTGCTGTAGGTGTTGGGATTTTGCTAAAAAGAGCGGTTTTGGTGCCATAGGTGGGTTAAAGTCATGTCTGGAATTGGTCAATTTCTTTATTTAGTTTTGAGCATCAACGGCTATTCTCCTGCTCTCGAAACCGACGGATATTGCTAATCATAACTGGAATAATAACTAGTAATAAAATAACTGCGATCGCACTACCTCGTCCAAAGTTCCGATAATTGAACATTTCCTTAATCATACGAGACGCAATCACTTCCGTATTTTGATTACCACCGGTCATCACCCAGACAATATCAAAAACTTTCAGCACCGCTATTACTACAGTAGTCACAACCACAGCAATAGTCCCTTGTATCATCGGAATAGTAATTTTCCAAAAGATTTGCCACTCACTAGCTCCATCTATCCGTGCAGCTTCGATAATATCTTTGGGGATACCTTTGATTGCAGCAGAGAGCAAAATCAAGCAAAACCCTGTCTGCAACCAAATCATAATCACAATCAGAGCATAATTATTAAGTTCGCGCTCCACTAACCAACCTACAGGCTCAAATCCTAAACTGGTAATAATGCCATTGAGTAAGCCAATTTGTTCTGAGCCAGCTGGACGAAAAGCATAGATAAATCGCCAAATCACGCTAGCTCCCACAAAGGAAATTGCCATTGGCATAAAGATTATAGACTTGGCTACAGGTTCATAGCGTACCCGATCCACCAGCACCGCAATAATTAAACCCAATCCTACACTAAATCCTGTTACCAATACCAACCAAAGGACATTGTTACGAAAAGCGATTCCCATATTAGGGTTGGTAAAGGCAAAGATGTAATTGTCCAGTCCCACAAAATTTTGCGATCGCTTATCCAAGAAGCTGATATAGATAGTATTGAGGGTGGGGAGAATCAGGTAAGCGGTTAGTAATGCTAAAGCAGGGGCTAAGTATACCCAAGCCATAAAATGCTTTCGCGTAGCGTGACGTTCAGTCAATCGCGTTTTATTGGCTAGCTGATTTACCAAGCCATTCATGCCATATAACAAAGCCATCACCCCACCACAGCCTATAACAACGGCGAGAATGAAAGTAACAATTTTGAGCAATACCATCCTTTATTGCCTCATCACTTCATCACCTGATCACCTGTTCACTTTATCACCTCATATATATCTCTCACCGAATCTCGTTTATTGCCATACTCTAAGTTATATAATTTATAATTTTTCTGCCACCGTTCCAGTTCATAGATAGATATTGATTTAGCGATAATGTCAGTGCTTCTTGCCCGATCACCTACTTGTGCATCCGTTGTAAATACTCCACAATTAATTTGGTTAGTTGATAGCTTCCAATAATTCCTCAATTTGTCTTTACAATCAATGACTTGTTCCACTACCTTATTTCTATGCTTATTTCTTTTACTTCTTTCGTGCTTTCCTGTCGCTTCAGTATTAATATATTTAGTTTTGATTAAAACTAAATCATTATTTTTACTAAGATAAACAAAATTAACTTTTCCTAAATTTGTATAGTCTTTAATTATGGCTTGCTCAAACATCAGGAGCTTACTACAGCTTGGAAACAATGACTTGATGTTGAAAAATAGATATGCCTGTAAGAGAAGTTCCTTGTTATAGGGTAAATCAATAAAACCTCTAAAAAAATGCCTCAGATTTTCTTCAATTTGTGGCTGTTTACGTTGACAATATAAAACAAATTTTTCAATCACTAAATCCCGTTTATTGCCATGCTCTAAGTTATATAATTTATAATTTTTCTGCCACCGTTCCAGTTCATAGATAGATATTGATTTAGCGATAATGTCAGTGCTTCTTGCACGATCACCTACTTGTGCATCCGTTGTAAATACTCCACAATTAATTTGGTTAGTTGATAGCTTCCAATAATCCCTAAATTGCTCTTTCCAATCAATGACTTGTTCCACTACCTTATTTCTATGCTTATTTCTTCTAGTTCTTTCGTGCTTTCCTGTCGCTTCAGTATCAATATATTTGGTTTCAATTAAAAATAAACCGTTGTTTTTACTAAGATAAACAAAATCAACTTTACCTAAATTTGTATAGTCTTGGATTAAGGCTTTTTCAAACAACAGGAGCTTACTACAGTTTGGAAATAATGACTTGATGTTGAAAAAGAGATATGCCTGTAAGAGAAGTTCTGTATCATAGGGGAAACCAATCACCCCTAGAAAAAAACGTCTGATATCTTCTTCACTTTGTGGCTGCTCACGTTTACAATAGGAAACAAATTTATCAATCTGACTAGTATTCATGGCTTATTTATTCTTCAAACTTGAGTTTGACCTAAAGGTAGAATCATAAATTTACGGTGTTGCTCAATTGTGGAAGACCCAACTATACAAAAGTATCCAAACCCTATTCAGCAACGCTAAATTTATAGTAGTCACTGATATCCTACTATATCCTGCCTGCTTACACCCCAAAGGATTGCCGTTATAGCGGAGCGAAGTGCAATTGCTAATATTGTAATCAGAGATTTAATCGTAATTAATGCCTCAACGGCGCTATTGTCCCTTTGAATAAATTGCGACGAATAACTGAAAAGAATAGACCAGGACTTTTGACGATATGATGATTAATAAACTTGATTTGATATCAGTGTCTTATAGTTACAGATTTCCCAGGCAATTCTGCTAAAGTAACATTATAAGGCGATTTTAAATATTTTTTTTACAATCACTAATCTATAATTCCTAATAGTTAATCTGACTACTTAATCTGGCCAACTGTCCTCAATAGTTTTCAGCACTGTATCCACATCTGTCCCACCAATATAATCAACAATGCCACTCCAGAATGTCCCAGTTCCCACAGCTCCTGGCATCATATCCGAACCATCGAAGCGCACAATATCCGCATTGGCTAAGATTTCTGCTTGACGTTTAACAATGTCATTGGGGTAAGCATCCAAACTAACCTGTTTATGGGGTGAAACATAATCTCCCTGACTTGCCCAGATAGTATGGGGTTGGGCAGTTGAGAGATACTCCATCAACTTCCGTGCTTCTGGAGTATCCTTAAACATAGCAGTCACAATACCAGATACTAACACTGGCACCCCCAATTCCTGTTTAATACCCGGTAACGGAAACATACTCACATCCTTACCTAGCGCTACATCTTTAGGAAAGGAGCTAGTGATAAAGCTAGCTTGGCGATGCAGATAGCAACCTGGGGGATTATCAAATAACGGTGCAGTTGCGTCACCAAAGGGAGTGCTAATAATACCAACAGTGCCACCAAACACATACTTAGGATTAAGGGCAATGTTGCCAAACTGCTCAAAAGCATTCTTAACCGCTGGGTGATTAAAGGGAATCTTGTGAGCAACCCACTGGTCATAGACTTCCCCACCAACCATGCGCAACATAATATCTTCAATCCAGTCAGTACCAACCCATCCTGTAGCCGCACCACTTTCTATTCCGATGCACCAAGGGACACTGCCATCTGCCACAATCTGATCCGACAGTGCCATCATTTCATTCCAGGTGGTAGGGATTTTGTAACCAGCTGCCTTAAACGCAGCTCGATTGTACCAAACCAAGCTTTTGACCGCCGCCCTAATCCACACCCCGTATACTTTACTATCGACAGTTGCCAAATCTAGCCAGTTTTGAGAGTAAGCAGCAGATAACTGGGATTTGTCCATGAAGGTATCCAGAGGAACCAGTTGACCTTCCCTAGCAAAGTCAGCCATCAAACCCGGTTGAGGGAACATGGCAATATCGGGAGGATTACCAGATTCCACCCGCACAGGTAGGAGGGTTGCGAAATCACTACTGGCTTCATACACCACCTTGATACCCGTTTCTTTAGTGAAGGGTTCTAGTATCTGTTCCATGATTTGCTCCCCTTCCCCTGTCATTACTCCCAGGATAGTAACCGTATTGCTTTTAGTTTCTCCACCTTTGGGGGCACAGGCGACTAAAACTAACGATAAACCTAGAAATACAGTAGTAAATACCGTGTTAGGAGCAGATTTAGTTCTAAATTTAGCAAAAAGTTGTCCTATCTGCTCGACAACACCTATCTTGATCCAGAATTTGGGTCTGAACATCTTTCAATTATGAGCCTTAGTAAATAATTACACTCATACTCTGAGTACAATTCCGTTCCAAGATAACCCTACTCAATGACTTGAGCAACAACTTAGGGAGGGGAAGCTTGAGGAATCAGAACGCACAGATGAAAGACTCTATGTTTGAAAGGCAGGCTTGATCAACCTGAGGGGGTGACAACAAGGCTAAAAAATAGACAGGGTATCGGGTGTGGGGTTTGGGGTGTGGGGAAAATAGAAGCGATGCAGCGCGGTCTTGGGGAGGCAGCGCTGCATCGCTTTCTTATCACCCACACCCTACACCCCACCCCCTACACCCCACACCTCACGTCTTTGTTAAAAACCTACCCCTGTGAGGCCCTTAAGCCACCCTAAGCACCCTACGCAACTAAGCCGATGCTATGGTTGCCAGCTATGAGCCATTCATAATGCTGGCAACAAAAGCAATCGCACAAAAGGGCATCATGGCGACATCACCCACAAAAAAAAGCTTAAGCTAAATGCTAAATAATTACCAATAAACAGTGACCTAGAGAAATTACTGATTTTAGCCTCTATCTATTTGTTAGAAATTTATACTAACTTCACATAACTAGGATTGGACTTCGACGTAAACTGGTAAATTTTGATAGTTTATCCCTATTCCTAGGCTTTATTTATAAATTTTATAAATGAGATGTAAATATATTAGGTCTTTTTTTAGTAGACAATAAAACGCTGGAGCTATTCTCCCTATTGAGTTTTGGATTTTAATTTTTGGCTCTTACCTAAGGCATAGTGTTCATAAATAAAATAAACAAGTTATCTGATTGTGTAGCTAAATTGCTAATCATACTCTTAAATAAACCTTCATCGTTCATACTTAAAATACTCTCTAAACTTCTTTATGTGAATTTTTTCAAAATTACTGATTTTTGTCCGGAGTGACGTTTTTGAAAAATTTTGCATATAAGCCGTAAAAAATAAACAAAAAACAAACAAAAACATACACATATCAACCTTGAACGCAAACATATATAGTTCATGATTAATTTAATATTAGGGATTTTAACTAGGAAAAAAATATGGTTTATCACCAAAGTTTCCTATAAAATTAAGTGCCTTTGACCAGTTATCAAATGGGGTTATAGCTACGATTAATGGCAACTGGCAATAAGCAATTAAACATCAACTATTAACAATTGCGCGTAGCGCAACGGCCAAATCATTCACGTAACTAGGCTTTGTCAAGCAGTAAGAGTTAACTAAAAGCAATGTCTGACACATCTTCCTCAACTGATTCACTTCTGGCTCATCACCAGTGGAACACTAATACTATTACCTACAGCTTCTATAACGATGCTAATAGTGGTCCTTATTACGGACCTGAAACCGGGGTTTCAGAAATCTCAGAAAAAACCAAAGACAATATCCGAAGCATCCTGGAAACTCTGGAAAGATACCTTGATGTTGATTTCCATGAGGTAGTAGATACAGCAAAAGACTATGGTCTATTGCGCTACATGGTATCTGATGGTCCGGGCTATGCCTATGCCTATTTGCCTAACGGATCTAATACCAACTTCCGCTGGAGGTCGGATGTGGCCGGGGATGTGCATTTGAACTCAAAATACGACACCACAGGTCATAACGGATTTGCTGACGACCCAGGGAATCATGGCTACATGACCCTGATTCACGAGATAGGACATGCTCTGGGGTTAAAACATCCTAATAAATACGAGGAGCATGATTACGGTCCATTTTTGCCCTTTAATGAGGACAATACCACCAACACAGTAATGTCGTATAACTTTGCTGGGAAACGAGCGATTACCCCAATGACTTACGACATTCAAGCATTACAGTCTATCTATGGCGCTAGGGAGTATAATGACGACGATACTACTTACTCCTTTAAAAGCGTTTATTACTACACAGATGGTAGTGATGATTATGGTTCAACCGACGAAGAAATTAAGCAAACCCTCTGGGATAGTGGTGGTATAAATACCTTCGACTTTTCAAAGCTGACTGATTTGGATACAGGTTACCACTTTGATATGAATCAGGGGGGTATTATAACCACCCAAAACGCTTACAATGGTAGCTCTTATAAAGCTAGGAGCGATAACAGCGGAAAGAAATACGTTACGTCTAAATTTGGGACTGCGATCGCATTCGATACAGTTTTTCACAATCTGATCAACTCCAACAGTGACGATTACATCATTGCCAATAGTGCGGCCAATATCTTTAGCGGTTATGAATTTGGAATTTCCACAGGTGATGATATTATTGAAGGCTCGAACAATCAAGATAATTTATATCTTTCCAATTATGCTTTCTCTAGTGTCACTCAAATCCAAAGCGGTGATGACCTGATTCTTGATCTAGGCTGGGATAGTTCGATTACCCTCAAAGACTACTATAAAGTCTCTGAAAGCAATCGCCTTAACATTATCTTCGAGGAGGAGAGTCCACCACCTGTATGGGAAAAGAGTATTGTTCCGGAGAAAATAACAAATATTAGCAAGGTTCAGGATATTCAAAAGGAGCCTCAACCTACCAACACTGCTCCGACGGATATCAGCCTTGATGGCAACAGTGTCAATGAATTCAGTAACAATGGTACTACCATTGCTACCCTGAGTACTAATGATGTGGATGCCGGAGATACCCATACTTATAAATTAGTACATGATGCTCAAGGTCGCTTTAAAATTGATGGCAATCAACTACAAGTCAAAAAAGGCCACCTCTTAGACTTTGATAAAAACTCTAGTCATGATATCAAAATCCGCACCACCGACTCCGGGGGTGAAAGCTACGATAAAACCTTTACGATTCAAGTCCAAAACCAAAATACTGCTCCGACGGATATCAGCCTTGATGGCAACAGTGTCAAGGAATTAAGTGAAAATGGTATCACTATTGGTACGCTGACTACTAGTGATGTGGATGCCGGAGATACCCATACATATAAATTAGTACATGATGCTCAAGGTCGCTTTAAAATTGATGGCAATCAACTACAAGTCAAAAAAGGCCACCTCTTAGACTTTGATGTCAACTCTAGTCATGATATCAAAATCCGCACCACCGACTCCGGGGGTGAAAGCTACGATAAAACCTTTACGATTCAAGTCCAAAACCAGAATAATGCTCCGACGGATATCAGCCTTGATGGCCACAGTGTCAATGAATTCAGTAACAATGGTATCACTATTGGTACGCTGACTACTAGTGATGTGGATGCCGGAGATAGCCATACTTATAAATTAGTACATGATGCTCAAGGTCGCTTTAAAATTGATGGCAATCAACTACAAGTCAAAAAAGGCCACCTCTTAGACTTTGATGTCAACTCTAGTCATGATATCAAAATCCGCACCACCGACTCCGGGGGTGAAAGCTACGATAAAAAGTTTACGATTCAAGTCCAAAACCAAAATCATGCTCCGACCGATATCACCCTTGATGGCCACAGTGTCAATGAATTCAGTAACAATGGTATCACTATTGGTACGCTGACTACTAGTGATGTGGATGGGGAAGATACCCATACCTATGAGTTATTCGATGATCCAGAAGGTCGCTTTGAAATTGTTGGCAATGAACTAAAAGTCAAAAATGGCAGCCTGATCGACTTTGATGTCAACTCTAGTCATGATATCAAAATCCGCACCACCGACTCCGGGGGTGAAAGCTACGATAAAACCTTTACGATTCAGGTCGAAAACCAAAATCATGCTCCAACGGATATCACCCTTGATGGCAACAGTGTCAAGGAATTCAGTAACAATGGCACTACCATTGCTACCCTGAGTACTAATGATATTGATTGGGGAGATCACCATACCTATAAGTTATTCGATGATCCAGAAGGTCGCTTTGAAATTGTTGGCAATGAACTAAAAGTCAAAAATGGCAGCCTCTTAGACTTTGATAAAAACTCTAGTCATGATATCAAAATCCGCACCACCGACTCCGGGGGTGAAAGCTACGATAAAAAGTTTACGATTCAAGTCCAAAACCAAAATCATGCTCCGACCGATATCAGCCTTGATGGCAACAGTGTCAAGGAATTAAGTGAACATGGTATCACTATTGGTACCCTGACTACTAGTGATGTGGATGCCGGAGATACCCATACTTATAAATTAGTACATGATGCTCAAGGTCGCTTTAAAATTGATGGCAATCAACTACAAGTCAAAAAAGGCCACCTATTAAACTTTGATGTCAACTCTAGTCATGATATCAAAATCCGCACCACCGACTCCGGGGGTGAAAGCTACGATAAAAAGTTTACGATTCAGGTCGAAAACCAGAATAATGCTCCAACGGATATCACCCTTGATGGCAACAGTGTCAAAGAATTCAGTAACAATGGCACTACCGTTGCTAGGCTGACTACTGAGGATCCTGATTGGGGAGAACACCATACCTATAAGTTATTCGATGATCCAGAAGGTCGCTTTGAAATTGTTGGCAATGAACTAAAAGTCAAAGATGGCAGCCTGATAGACTTTGATAAAAACTCTAGTCATGATATCAAAATCCGCACCACCGACTCCGGAGGTAAAAGCTACGAGGAAACGTTCACTATCGAAGTCCTCGAAAACCAGATCAGCACCATCGATCCCAAGGGTAAAAGCTACGATAAAACGTTCACTATCGAAGTCCCCGAAAAGCAGAATAGTGCTCCAACGGATATCAGCCTTGATGGCAACAGTGTCAAGGAATTCAGTGACAATGGCACTACCATTGCTAAGCTGACTACTCAGGATGTTGATTGGGGAGATACCCATACTTATAAGTTATTAGATGATGCTCAGGGTCGCTTTGAAATTGTTGAAGATCAACTAAAAGTCAAAAAAGGCCACCTCTTAGACTTTGATCTCAACTCTAGTCACCCGATCAAAATCCGTACCACCGATTCCGCAGGTGAAAGCTACGATAAAATTTTCACGATTGAAGTCCTTAACCACGATTGGGAAAGCAAATCGATTAAGGGAGGCCGTTACGATAACCGGCTTGAAGGCGGTCATGGTGATGATCAGCTTCGGGGTCATCACAATAATGACACACTAATTGGTGGCTCGGGTGATGACACTCTTTCAGGAGATTCTGGGGATGACAGTCTTGTGGGAGGTTCCGGTAACGACTCCCTCAAAGGAACTTGGGGCAATGACATTCTCGATGGTGGGGATCATGATGACACTCTCAGAGGTGGTCAGGGAGATGACTTCCTTTCTGGCGGTCTTGGCAATGATTCGATGATGGGAGATGTAGGCAACGATACCCTAGAAGGTAGTTTAGGTCAGGACACTCTGAGCGGAGGTTCAGGTGATGACATCATGGACGGTGGTGATCAGGATGATACTCTCAGAGGAGGTAAGGGAAATGACACGCTCAAAGGTGGCTTTGGCCATGACTACCTCAGAGGAGACCAAGGAAATGACAGCCTTGAGGGTGCCTCTGGTAATGACTATTTGATTGGAGCTTCGGGTAATGACAGTCTTGATGGTGGTAGTGGCAATGATACCCTAAAAACTAGCTCTGGTAACAACGATTTGAGCGGAGGTTCGGGTGATGATCTCCTCAACGGTGGCCGGGACCATGACATGCTTAAGGGTGGCTCTGGCAATGACTCTTTGATTGGAGGTTCCGGTGATGATACCCTCAATGGAGTTGGAAATGATTCCCGAGGTAATGGTGAAGTTGATGTTCTTGTTGGTGGAGGTGGATCAGATACTTTTCTCCTAGGAGATAATGATGGCGCTTTCTACCAAGGTGGGGGTGACAATGATTATGCAGAGATTTATGACTTAGATTCTCAAGACATGATTCAGCTCTATGGTGTAGCGGATCAATATGATGTGCTAGAGGCTGATAATGGGTTACCCGGTAGCACAGCTTTGTCTTTTGAGGGTGATTTGATTGCAGTATTCAAAGATGCATCTGTGAGTGATGTCACCAGTAGCATGGAATTTCTTTCCTAATCTGAGCAGTTGTAAGATTGGCAAGATGACCGCAGTTAGGGAATATGGGTAAGAATCTACCGGGTGCATCTCAATGCATACAATTAGGCAAAAATTACCACACTTCCGACACTTCCCGCTCTCCCCACACTCTCCTTCTTTTTTACAAAAATAGCGCAATGGGATTGGCAAGAGGCAAGAAGCAAAAGTTGACGTGCAAAGTCCGCAGGTGCGCTTTCCGTGATGGCGAGCAATCACTTGACCATAGANCTCGAATAAGCGATGGCTTGATAACCAAATATTGGTTTGCGGGAATGAACGGGGATAACCTAGGAAATTACCCCAAAGAAGGGCAAAATCATAATGTATACTGCCGGATGGGAGTAAAACCAGAACATATGCTGGTAAATAACGGGATCGCCTCCACCAGTGGGGTTAAAAAATGCTGTCCCAGCAAGCAAGTCAAAAGATAGCAGAATTAGCGCCCCCGCTAACACTGGAGTAGAAATTAACGCCAGGGCGGAAGTTGACAACATTGCCCAGCAAAATAAAGGCATTTTGTTAAATGTCATACCGGGGGTACGCATCTTGAAAAGGGTGACGAGAAAATTAATCGCCCCCAAAATCGAGGATGTACCTAGCAGGAGTACACTCATAATCCAAATTGCTTCCCCTACTTCCCCTGTTACCAAGCTCAGGGGTGGGTAAGAAGTCCAACCAGCATCTGGAGCATCACCCACAATTAAGCTGGATATCAGTAGTATTCCTGCTGGGGGAATAATCCAAAATGCCAGGGCATTGAGACGAGGGAACGCCATATCCTTTGCCCCAATCATCAAAGGGAGCAAGAAATTAGCAAAACCTGCACCTGCGGGCACAATCCACAAAAAAATCATGATTGTGGCATGCAGAGTAAATAAACCGTTGTATATTTCTGGGTCAACAAAATCTGAACTTGGTGTCCGTAATTCTGTGCGCACCAAATCAGCTAAAACGCCGCCAACACAGTAAAAAAGGAAAGTTGTAACTAGATATTGAACGGCAATTACTTTG
>NZ_JAAHHS010000219.1 GCF_010692395.1 Moorena sp. SIO3H5 | reverse complement strand
CTCGGCTTTACCTCTGGCGGTGTTAACCGCAGATTCTCGTTCCCCTTCAGAGGTCAGAATTGCCGCCCGCTTACGGCGTTCTGCCGACATCTGTAACTCCATTGAGTCCTGCACTGCCTGAGACGGCACAATATCCCGCAGTTCAACCCGCGTGACTTTAACTCCCCAAGGATCAGTGGAAATGTCTAATTCCCGCAGTAGGGTTTCATTGATTTGAGAGCGAGCGGTAAAAGTTTGATCCAGTTCCAGTTTCCCCATTTCAGCTCGAATCTGGGTTAGCACCAAGTTCTGCATGGCGGAGCGCAGGTCTTCAACCTTATAGTAGGCTTTCTCCATATCCATGATCCGCCAGTAAACTACAGCGTCAACGGTAATGGAAACATTGTCGGAGGTGATACAAGGCTGAGGTGGCACATCAAGGACTTTTTCCCGAATGGTTTGCTGGTAAACCACTCGCTCAATCACGGGAATGACAAAGTTTAGTCCAGGTTCGAGTTTTTTGCCACTATATTTTCCTAATCGTTCCACTAAGGCTTGGTTTCCTTGATTAATAATCTTGACGGAACCGAGAAGACTTGAACCGCCCAAAGCCAAAAAGACAAGCAAGAACCACTGTGACACGCTCTTTCCTCCCTTTCGGGTAGTGTTTTACAAATTTGTTGTTAGAGGGGGACCGGATGAGTGGGGTAGGGCAGAAAACTTATTTAGACTGATTTAGTCTGATTCTCAAGTGCTTGAAGCTGACTTTATGACCCTCTGTCCAACCTGACTGTTCCACGTATCTTTTGTCAAAAAATACTGGACCCGGTGAGCAGGGAGACTCCCAACAACTAGTAACTAGGGGGGTAATAGATCTAACGTTGACTCTATTACTCCATCACCCTCGGCAACCCATCACTATCCCCTGAATCTGGTAGAGCACCCATGGTCGATCAGCTTCAGTCGTGCAATAGGTGATGAGGCAAAACAATCAGGGTAGTGCCTTCCCTACGCACTACGTAGACTTTTTGGTTGGGTGCGATCGCATCTGCATAGTCTTCACAACGGGCACGCCATGAGTTGCCTTCATAGAGTACCCGTCCAGTTTCCCCTGGCAGAATTTCTGTCAAGGTTTGAGCTTCCATCGCATCCAAATTTTTTCCCACTCTAGCAGGAGGCATCAGGCGACGGGATAAAAAGACTGAGGCAGTGGAAAGCAGCAACCATAACCCCACTTGTAGGGTATAAGATATGGGCAAAATCGATATCAAAAATCCTACCACCAAAGCACTGATGCCCATCATGAAAGCAACAAATGCTGTTGGCACAAACAGCTCGACTAAGCACAGCATTGACCCGGCAATTAGCCAAAGCATCGAGGAACTTACCATCGGCTCATAATATACAGGGTATGGGGTGAGTAGTTGCAGGTAACTCTACTTTATTTTGTCTAACGTTAGACAAAGATCTTGGTTGCTGAGTTATGTTAATTTTCTTGAATCTACTAGACAACTTTGAGAGAAAATGTTTAAAAGCTCAAACAATCCCTCTTTTAATTTATCTCAGCCGTCTAGAATTTGACCGTATAGCCGTAAATTAACTTCATAGGTATTAGCCGTGGATCGTTATCTTTGGGCAGTTGGTTCTGCTGCCGTAGAGCTACCAGTTGGAGAACAAGTCGCAGACCGCTACCAGGTAGTTGCCCCGCAAATTTGGCAGGATATGCAGCCAGAACTGCCACCGGATTTTCCTGAACAACTCAACGGCCATATCCTTCCTTACCTACGCTTGTATTCCCACTGCCTCCATGTGCCAGAGGTTTATGGGATATGCCAGTTGCCACAGCAACGGAATTTTCTGTCTACACCTGGTCAAGATGTAGTCATTTTGCTAGAAAATGCCCCCATTGATACCAATGGCAACTTATATCCCTCAATGGAGTCGATGTGGACATCTGCTACCGCAGTGCGTCAAGTCTATTGGCTTTGGCAAATTTGGGAATTATGGATACCCTTATCAGAATTGGGTGTGGCTTCTAGCCTGTTAGTGCCAAATAATTTGCGAGTTCAAGGGTGGCGTCTGCGACTACGGGAATTATATCGGGATACCATGGCTGATACGAGTCTATCACCAGTTGTACCGTCTAATGGTCTAGAGGATAGGGGATTTGATACATTGGTTTCCCGAGACTCCCCTGCCGAACCGACTTCTGTGAGTGAACCCTCTGTCGATGCTAGTCTTAAACAGCTAGGAGAGTGCTGGGAAGCTTGGTGTCGCAAAGCATCAGTGTCTGTGGCGGATAAGCTACAAGCTATTGCCCAACACCTGCAAACTGAACACCCCTCCTTAAGTGCGATCGCATCCCAACTTAACCACCTATTACTTGAGCAAGCTGCTCAGCAGCCGTTACGCTTACAAATTGCTGGTATCACCGCAACTGGTTCAAGTCACAGCCACAATGAAGACAGTTGCTATCCTACTAAGGCTGACTTGATTAAAGACCCAGACCAATCCCAAGACCCCTTGATTCCCCACCTGTCGATTATTTGTGATGGTATTGGTGGTCACGAAGGGGGGGAAATTGCTAGTCAGTTAGCACTACAGTCCATTAAGTTACAGGTTCGGGCACTACTGGCTGAGTTGAATGAAGATCCGGAGCTGATGACACCAGAACTCGTAACCGAGAATCTATCAGCAATTATCCGGGTTGCAAATAACATGATTTCTTCTCGCAACGATCAACAAGAACGAGAATCCCGGCGTCGCATGGCTACTACCTTAACCCTAGCGCTACAACTTCCTCAAATGGTGAATACACCAGAAGGGAAAACCAATGGTCACGAAATCTATATCGCTAGTGTAGGAGATAGCCGTGCTTACTGGCTGACTCCTGACTATTGCCAGCAGCTAACTGTGGATGATGATGTAGCTACTCGGGAGGTCAAGCTTGGTCGTAGTCTTTATCGACAAGCGTTGCAGCGATCTGATGCACAAGCACTCACTCAAGCCTTAGGGACAAAGGAGGCTGAATTGCTTCGTCCCACTGTGCGACGCTTTATTCTGGAAGAAGATGGCTTACTGCTGCTGTGTTCCGATGGCTTGAGCAACAACAACTTGATTGAAAAATTTGGTCGAGATTTACCGGAAAAAGTCAATAGCCACCGAATTTCCGTGGAATCGGCGGCTGAGTATTTAATTGACCTGGCGTTTCAACATAATGGTCAAGATGACATTTCGGTAGTTCTAACACACTGTGCTGTCTCTCCCCAATATCCGACAGTGCTAAATTTGGGAGAGATCTCTAGCTCCAAAGAACTACAGGTGGTTAATCATAAGCAGCAAACTGCTCTGACTCCATCACTACCAGGGGAAATTACCACAACCAATGACAAGAAACCCGAAACCACCCGCTCATACCGGGATTGGATTAGAGCCTTGTTTGGGCTGCTGGGGGTAATCGGTATACTTGTTGGTGCTGGTGCTATTTTACTGGCTACCCAATGGGTACTAGCTCCTGAGGGCTTCCAGAAAATGCGCGATCGCTTTTTCCCATCACCGGATCCAAATTTACCAGAGTCTTCGCCTACCGAGCAGGAGCTGCCAGATAACTAAAGGTGAAACTAAGGGTGAAAAAGAAATCAATTATAATCTATTCTTAGAATTTTAACCAAGAATCATCGGCATCAGACCCAGGGAACCAATTCCAATAAACCTAAATTTTGTTTATGCTCACAACTGTGGTGAATGTAAACAACCCACTGTGTGAGACAATAAGAAGGTTGCCTGAGCCAACCCTAGCTTAGGTAAGGGATGTCCGTATAATAGTTAGAGTTACTTATCATCATATGAAAGTTGGCGATCGCGTCCGAGTCAAAGAATCAGTTGTGGTATATACCCATCCCGAACACAGGAATAAACCTTTTGATATTAAAGGTCTCGAAGGGGAAGTTACCGGAATAATTACTGAGTGGCAAGGTAGGCCAGTCAGCGCCAATTTACCAATACAAGTCAAGTTTGACAAAAAATTTAAAAAAGTTCACTTCCGTGAAGATGAACTAGAAATTATACCGTAGGCGGTTATATTATTAACTAATACTATAAAAGTCAATAATTATTGCCATCACAGGGATTTTTAAACAGGTATGCACGGATAGGATAAAGTTAGATTATTACTGTATCTATTGATAGCTATTACTATCCGTGTTAACCTTAATTTTTTAAAGCATCTTTTAAGAATCGACCTCTGAGTTGCGGCGACTGAACCAACCAAAAAGGTTGATATCACCGCGCATTTTTTCTAATTCCTCTCGATGGCGTTGTGCTGTTAAATAATACCACTGGCAATAGTCTTCAAATTCTTGCCGATGATCTACTTCCTCCCTAAACTCATAAGCTAGCTGGTAAGTAGCAAACATATCAGCTGCTGGTGGTGGTGCTGGGACAATCCGTTGGAATTCTTCTGGCATGGTAACTAGGAAAATAATCGGCTCTTCGGTGCTTGTTATGCTAAATAAACACTTTAGCTAAGGGAGCAGGGAGCAGGGAGCAGGGAGCAGGGAGCAGTGTAGCAGGGAGTAGTGTAAAGAGGCCGTATTCAGAAAATTTTGTTAGTTAAATAGCCTCATTTTCCTTATACAGTAAGCTTTATGAGTTTTTTAAGTTTAAATTAATCATAAAAGGTACTGAAGAACCAAATCTAGCATTTCTCGTAGCTATGAGGTACAGATTATTTTTTTCCTCTTCCCTCTTCTCTCTCTTCCCCTCCTGGGAGGGGTTAGGGGTGGGTTCCTGCTCCCTGCTCCGAACGCGCCCCGCGTGGCCAACGGCCTCAGTCCCTAAAACCCATAAATTTGTACCTCATGGGTATAATAATTGCTATAATCAAGGATAATATTTCAGCAACAATAATAACTTGTTACACCCAACCGCGAATGCGATAAGCTACTATTCCAATGTATTCCTTGATAGCACGAGTAATCCTAGACAATTGATCAGCATTTGGAAGAGAATGTAGCAAAGCAGCTTGAGTACTGCTGCTAGGTTCATCCAGTTCATGTTGAGACACTAGAAAATCGGTTGGTGCTGGGATCACATCAATACCTTGACGCCGGAACACTAGCACAGAACGAGGCATATGGATGGCCGAAGTTACCAATAATACCTTGCGGAAATCCCGCTGATCCAAAATTTTTCGCACATTGACCGCATTTTGGTGAGTGTTTAAAGACCTAGACTCTTGGATGATAGCGCTTCTCGGAACACCCAGGTCTTCTAGAATCTGTGCCATGTCTTCTGATTCAGAGGCCAACCGTTGTGAGGATTGACCACTTTGAGAAGAAAGTCGTTGGCTAGAGTTATTACTACTGGAACCCCAAACAATCCGACCACCAGCAGGAATCACCCAGGGAGCTTTCCCTTCACGGTATAGCTGAGCACCATAGAGAACGCGATCGCCTGCTTCATCCACTTCTGGAGTAGGTCGTGGTGGAAAAGGCGGTTTAGTCGCTCCCCCCAAGATTACGATTACATCAGCCTCAGGTAATTCTGATCTAGGAATATATTGCCACTCCAGAGAGCGTATTAAACTGTTAGTCACCCAAGTATTACTTGAGACCAACAACACAATTAATGCCAAAGCCACGGGTATCGGTACCCAGCGAGGGTTGCGCCACGACATTACCAAAGCTACTACCAGTAGCACACAAGCCAGGCCCAAGGGGTACAGAAAGAGTGGCAATAGCTTTGAGAGAAATAAAAACATTTTAGATTTTAGTGACGATCAAACCACATCTATTCCATAGAGTGGTGTGGGAGTTTTCACTAATCTAACTTATATATCTTGGTATTTTATTTTGACCAATAAACAATAACTAATTCCTATTGCTTAACGTCTAAAAAATCTACTAATAGGATTGAGTGACCCTTCTGAGCGGTTCTTTTCTCTAGCTTGTCGTTGCTGTACAGCTAAACGTATGCCAGTTAAGTCAGAAGAATCTTCCTCAGCATACTCTGCCTGCTCAGGTTGTAAGTCCCTGGGTTTGTCTGGGTGCTGCCACCAGTCAACTATCAAGCCACCGGCTAAAGCGCCGATGCCACCAAATAGTAAGCTGAATTGGATGTTGTATCCCAGAAGGGCAAGGGCTAAGATAAAAAACACCAAAATTTGAAGCCCGCTTAAAAAACCGTCTCTGTTACCGTTCATGTGATTAAATCTAAGGTATCTAGCTGTTTTGTTTCTAAGTTAGAGGTTAGAGGTTATAGATTATACGGGCTAGCTGGCGATCATCCCTTTCCCGCTTATCCTGTTATTCAACCTTTCCCCTGTGCCATCTCAACGCATTACATTCTACCAAAGGCAGTTAAACTAAAAGAATTAGTCACAACTGCCGCTAGAGCAGTTATTGGGTTTCAGCTTTTCGAGAAAGTAACCATAGTCTTTATTAACTTGATCAGCATAAGTCAAAGCCACTTCCCTTACCAATTTCCGAAACTCCTTGTGGCGACCGTCAGTCAACTCATCCACCTGTTTGTCTATGGAATAAGGCACTAAGGTGGAATCGAAATCTTTGTCAGATCGTGCGTGAGCGGTTGCCAACACTTGACCCCATTGTTCAGCTAGCTTAACAAAGCGTTTCTCTTTAGTTAGGTCAGTGATATCAAAGGTTTCCTTAAATGGCGATCGCTCTCGCACTGAGTAATACCCATCCCCTAGTTTCATCCAGCCCAGGTGATTATCGGTGTGCTTGGTTAAGGCTCGATAGGCTAAAGTGTGACGTTGACCCTCATTGTTAAAATTTTTATCATAGTTTTCCCGTTCCTGCTGACTCAGGTAATCATAGGCAGTAGGGGAAGATTGGAATTTAATGTCCAAGATCCGGTCATCATCCTGGGAAGACGTCTCTCCTTCAATCAGGAGATAATAGCGTGGTATTCCTAAGGAACCAGTGCCAGCCAGTAAACGTTGCGCAATATCTTTGACTCGGAAGTAGTTTGAATCATATTTAAACTTTTTTGTCAAGGTTTTCTGATAATCTGCGATCGCATTCTGAATATCCTGTCGCTCAGAAGCAGTAGCTTTGCCTAATTTAACCTTGGATAGATCAAAGCGACGCTGATTGCCATCCAGTTCTGTCCATTTTTTCAACATTTTTTGGCGGCTTTCGCTGGCTTCCACTCCTTCTAGGAAGTCATCCAACTTCCCATAAGTATTGTCTTTAGTGAAGTAAGTCTTCAGTTCACGATCATTACCGCGATAGGAGGCCATAGTATCAAGATAGGACTCACTGAAGGCATCAATACCGTTGTTTTGTTCCTCAGCAGACAAACCATTCTGACGACCAACCAATGCTAAACTTGCTGCCATGCGCCAGACATCATATTGGTAATCGGCGATAATGCCATCATCAAAGTCATCGAGTGCGTAAACGATTTCCCCTCGATTATTATCATAGGCTCCAAAGTTCTCGGCATGCATATCTCCCGATAACCAAATCTTGGTTTTGGCATTTCCAAAATCCTTGAGGCGATTATCCCCAGCGAAATCTTTCCAAAATAGTTGGTTAGTGCCACGGTAGAAGACAAATTCAGAACAAGCCATTTTGCAATATTTAGTTTCTCGATCTTGCTTAGAAATGTCACTGTTTGCTTCCTCAATCGTTTTCACGACTACCGTTGCACGATCCTTGGTTTTCGGGGGGTCCGTTCGGTCGGGGTAAGAACAGGAGAGGTTAGTCAGTAAAATTAGGATTGCGATCGCACTCACATATACTGGTTGTTTACAAGTCTTCATGATTCAACTCAATCAACTCAAAATTACGTTAATCTATGAAACATCTAGTAATAGATCTCTATGAGGCTATTCGTTTACATTTCTTTATGTTTAGAACTTACGTGCTTTACAGAGAATAGGCATGCTAGCAATAGGCAATAGGCATGCTAGCAATAGGGAAAAAACTATGTGTACCTCATTAGGTTTCAAACCTCTATATACCTTCGCCATAGTCTAGCCCCACCATTACTTGTTCCAGTTCTGTAATTCCTAGTACTCTAAAAATATAATCATAAGAGAATAACACAAAAAATGACTCGTCAATATGATGTTCCCAGAAGCACCGAGTCCCCCCAGAAGGATGACGATAACTGGATACTCCAACGAAGTGCAGTGCGACAGCTACCGATGCTGCTGGCGAAACATTTCTTAACATGCTGAAAGCCTTGATATTCTGTGTAATGGTCGAAAAACCTTTTATAGTTTTGTAACGTAATCAAGGGCAGAATCAGTGTTTTGGATGTTAACTTATATTTCGCCAAATGTCCGGTGCGTAATTGGGCTTACTTCACTCATTTTGAATTTTGAATTTTGAATTTTGAATTTTGAATTCTGAATTTTGAATTTTGAATTTTGAATACAGACTTATTCAGCAAACCCTAACTTGAGTGTTCCTGTAGCCAGTCAAGCAAATCAGCGCTAGTCTGAAAATCCCACATGGCATCGGCTAAATTATCTAAATCCTGGGAATTCAACCCAAGGATAGCTGCTCTGTGTTGTGAGGCTATTTCTGGGAAACGGCGCTCACTCTGTCTTATAAGTAGGCTTCTTTTGCCTTCTTCCAATCCTTCAAGTCTACCTCGAATTTTTGCCTGTTCAATCTGTTCGATTTCCCATTCCGCCTCAAACTCTTGGGTACTCAAGATACTGGCTTCGTAACTTTTGTTGTCCATAAAACGCTTGTATGCTGCTCTTTCTTGGTCTGAAAGATTATTGACTCTTAGGGTTTCCTTGGCTTCCACCATGCCTTTGGCTTCAAATTCCTCCTTGATCTCACTGTTTTTGAGAAAATAGATCCATTCTTCTAGGCTGTTTTTCGCTATCCCCTTAAAGTTCTTTACTTTCAGCAGGTAGTATTCTGGAAAGATATCTGCTACTTTTTGTATAGTATATTTTCTTTCTTGAGCTAGGGTAGGTTCGATGGATATCTCCTTGATTCACTCCCATGAACTCGGAGCGCAGACGATAAATATAGTCATCTTCCTTACCGAGGTTAAAGTAGACGATATTCACTGAGTATATTTTCCGAATTTTGCCGTACTCTTCTCCTTGTTCAAGATATTCGGTGACTAGCTGGGAAACACCGTAGAGCATCCGATGAAAATAATCGAGTTGGGAGTTGTTTTGCACTTCGATTAGGACTAACTCGGAGTTTTCAGTTTCCGCCAGAATATCGACACGGTTGCTTTTATCATCAATAGTCTGTTGATTGCCGACCCTTTCGAGAAGGGTTTGGATTTTGATCTGTGTATGTAATAACTCGCTTAAAAACCCTTCCAAGACTACATAATTGGCTTTATTACGCAGTAGTCTTAAGATTGCCCAATCAAAGCGTATATGTCTGGTAGCCATGGTTGGTTTGTTTGTATTACTACATATATTTTAGAGGATATCTGAAAAGTTTTTTTCTACTGAATTTTGCTCCCCCTCCCCTCTCACAGGGGTAGGTTTTTAACAAAGACGTGAGGTGTGGGGTGTGGGTTGTGGGGTGTGGGGTGTCTCACAAAGGTACATCTCCTAAAAGCTGTTTGACACGGTGGTGCGTTACGGGCAGCAACATAACCCTGGCGCTTGAGCGAAAAATGAAGGCTCCCCTAACGCACCCTACTAGACTTCTAACTTCTGACGCTAAGGGTAGCGCTCTCCCGATTCCCTATTTCAAAGCCTCGAAGCCTGTGCTAAGGAATTACTCGGAAATCAAAAAAAAGTAGAAACTTGGCACCAGGCATCAGCAGTTTCAGTACCTGCACATAAGCCTTAGCATCAGCCGGGTTCTCGAACCGAGCGAAAACAACTGGTGGCATCGGTCGTAACAACCGAACCACCACCCATGGGTATAGGTGAAGACTATCAGACATAAAATTAAGTTATCTCCTGTAAAGGGGACCAAGAGCCAGCCTGCAGCCTTGCAAAACTCTAAGGCTGGCTCTTCCCGTGGATTTTATTTTCCACAATTTCATTTTATCACAAAAAATTGCCTATTATAGCAAATATTTTAAATTTTTGTAACAAATTTTATTTGAGGGAGTAGGGAGTGTGGTTAATATGGTGAGTGTGCCCCTCTTCCCTGCTCCCTTTAACACAGTTATTTGTACCGTAGAATTGCTATAATAAAAGGACTGCCGCACGTTAAGCTTTTTGCGCTTAGCCTTGTGCATAAGATTTATTAAAACTAGATACCAAGAGAATGGCTGGAAACAGAATCAGGGTTGCTAAAGATAAGGCGGCTTTGGTGAAAGACCTAACCGCTTCCGATGGAAAAACTGGACCGTTTCAGACTTATGCTGATGTGATGGTGTTTGCAGCTGCTTTAGGCGTAAAGCATAAAAAGCGATCGCCCCTGAAGGTAATTTCTAAACGAGAACCTGGTCCGATTGGACTGGAAATTTTTGTATCAAGGGGATATGAGGTAGTAATTAAGTTAATTGCGATCGCTGAGATTAAGGATACTAAAATTCTCTCCTCTATCGATAAAGAGTCTGAGGAAAAACGCATCTATATTTTTGAGGAGTATGCCAATGGAGGACTTGATATTTTGCGCAATGAGTTGCGGGGAGCAGTAGACTATTCAGAGCGACTTTTGTTACTTTTAAATAATGATAGGTATAAGAAGAAAGAATATAAAGACAATGAGCAACAGGAGTTTGATTTGAGTCGATTTTTGTGACAGCTAGCTCCTACACTTACGCCATAGGGAAGTGTAGAAGCTGTCACTAATTCCGTTACAGCTGAGGTGGTAATCCTACCTCCTTCAGTTTCACAAATTTGCCCTCAAAGCTGATCCCTTGATCTTTGCCAACACTCCTAGCATTAGCCACAGCGATGCGCAGTTGAGCACGTTCCATACGCTCTGTAACACCACCCAAAAGATATAACATCACTTTGGAGGCTAACTCTCGTCCAGAAACTAGCACTCGCTTTCGATTTGGGTCATACAAAATGCCGTACCAAGGGGATTGTGGGTGATCGATCTGACTAAAGCCACCCGAACCATCGTATTTTTGAAGTTTCTCGAAGATGGTTTTGAGGGAGAAATCCTGGTTAAATACTAGGATACCCAAAGCTTGAACGATGGCGATTTGTCCTACTGGACGGAATAGCATATTTCCTTCTCCTCCACCCCTTTCATGGTTAAACCGACGCAGCTGTGGTGTTTCTTTTCCATGGTCGAGCTTTTGATAGCTGGGTAAACTAGCGAGATAGTCGAAAAGCTCTGTCAATGTTTTAGTTCCCATCTCTAGCT
Organism: Moorena sp. SIO3H5; assembly: GCF_010692395.1. GTDB lineage: Bacteria > Cyanobacteriota > Cyanobacteriia > Cyanobacteriales > Coleofasciculaceae > Moorena. Next base: position 1,585 of record NZ_JAAHHS010000219.1, on the reverse strand, counting down.
CTTCATCTTCAGGACGCATGGGAATTAGACCTTTCTCACAGGGTTTCCAGTGAAAGAATTGGTAGCCCAAATATATCTCAGATATATGTTTGAGAGCTTGTAACGTAGTCAAGACTGTTGACTTAGCAGAAACAGTAGCGCTATCCCAATTAACCCGAGGATTACGATTTTCCATCTCCCTCAGCAAAGGATGAGTCATGGCAATTTTTCTAGCAACGATTGAGAAGCCATCGTCTTCATTGAGCAAAGCTAGTTGTCCTTTGCTTAACCTTACTGCCATCAGGTTAACGTGAGCAAAAATCGATCGGATCCGTCGCCGTGCTTCTTCACGGGTTTCTCCCTGAACGACAGCAGGAATGAACTCAATACCAATTTTTTCTGTGGCTAGACTTTGGAGATAACCTGGGGAGATGTGATACTCCTCAATCAAGTCATCCACTGTAATCAGGGAGCCAATTGGCTTTTTCCCTTTGCTATATTTTTGGAGCGTACCAATTTTAATCAATTCCATCAGAGCCTGGATTCCCATCAGTCGATGCTGACCGTCTAAGGCAAAAATTGAAACATGGTCTGAAACATCAAGCAGTCCGACTGTGCGATCTTTATCTAAACTGGTGAACTCAGCTGCCGACTGCCGAGCGCGTTGATTCTTATCCCACTGAGCAGCTTGGGCATTATCTACCCACCCAGAGCTAAGCACTACCAGGACTGGGGGAAACTTGTGAGTTTTGCGGGCTGCTAGATATTGAGCCAGAGCAGCTTGACGTGACCAATCAAGGGGACGCTGCTGAAGCGCTTCGATGGTATCGGCATCCCTGACGATATTGTTCGTCTGTTGATCAAACTTTTGTTGAAATAGCGGCAGTTGGGAGGCGTAGCGGACGCGAATCGCTAACCATTCCAGAGTGACTGAGCCAATAAATGCCTCTGTAGTGCCCATGTGAGTTTTCTGCACCAAAATTTGATCGTTTCTCGCCAGATGCCTATCGAGCAATAACGCCAGCGCTTGTCGATCTTGGTTTTCTTGTTCAAGAATTTGCTTGGCGAGGTCATTGGGATGATTTTCAGTTTTGATCACCATAGTTTTAAACCCATAATGCTGCGTTGTAGAAGCTATCGATAAATAGTAAGCATATGCGCTACGCGCACGCTACGCGAACAGCATTCAGCATTCAGCATTCAGCATTCAGCATTCAGCTTTTAGCTTTCAGCTACTTCACAGCCTAGAAGCATGTGCCACGCTAATTGAGGTGCTATCAACCATTAGCCATTGGCCTGTGGCTACGGTACTTGAGGTGCTTATGGACTATGGGCACGCTACTGTTAGCGCAGCGTGCCCGTAGCGCAATCGGTGCTTTTGAATAAAATAAACTGTTCACCCAGCGTGAGCCTTAGGCTGACCGCTGACCGCTGACCGCTGACCGCTGACCGCTGACCGCTGACCGCTGACGGCTGACCGCTGTTCGCGTAGCGCATATGCTTACGATAAATATTTTTAACACTAGCACAAGTTTTTAACAATCAAATTAGCTTATTTCCCTATACTCGTGGTTCGATAGAGTAAAACTATTAATCATACCAATTT
>NZ_JAAHHS010000218.1 GCF_010692395.1 Moorena sp. SIO3H5 | reverse complement strand
CAGGTGTACCCAGTTTGGTGGTGTCCTTATGGCAAGTGCCTGATGATGATACGGCCAAGTTGATGACGGAGTTTTACACGAATATTTACACCCACAAAATGGATAAAGCCAAAGCCATGCGAGAGGCGATGTTATCCATGCTTAATGATGAAGATGGTAATCCAGACCCCTCAGCTTGGGCGGCTTTTACTGTGATAGGTGAAGCGAGGTAGAGAATTGAGGGTGTGGGGTGTGGGGTGTGGGGTGTGGGTAGTCCGGAACTCTTGCCCCTGTTGCCTGTTGCTAGCATGCCTATTGCCTAAGAGATTTTCTGCTAACTGACGCACGGTTTTCTCAATTAATCGAGTTCTTCTAGGAATTGATCAACTGAGCCAAATTTTACTTTACCTTCCGCTAATTCTTGGTGAATTTCTTGGATTTCTTGCACTAGTATTCCTCTGCGTTGTAAATGGAATCTTTTGAGAAGAGTACCGAGTAATATCTCTTGCTCTTCTAAAGACAATTTTTAAACGGTTTCAATCCCTTGCTGAAAGGGTGAGGTTTTGAGCATACTTTCAAGATTATTTCCGGTTTTTTCTATTTTATCAACATCAGTCATGTAAGATATTGATCAGGGTTGGTGTCTTGGGTTGAAGAAACGAAACCTAACCTACACTATAGGCGATCGCCCTGAAAGCACCCTACTGGACCGACACATCATTAATGGTGCAATAAGCGTAGGTTGGGTTGAAGAATGAAACCCAACACCAGTAACACTTTGTTGGGTTTCCCTACCGCTCAACCCAACAAACATTTTTAGGTGTGCCACGCCACTACCCGAGCGATCGCACTCCCGTCACCCCACACCCCACACCCCACACCCCACACCCTACTCCCTTAAACATTGCATAGGTTCAGGAATCTCTCAGATATAGCTAAATAGGGAATAATTCAATATCCTATTATGAAACTTAAGCAGGTCTTATGGTTGGGACTTCTCACTATCTGCTTCACTCCTGGGGAATTGCCTGTTGTGGCTAGATTCCTGAGTTTACCAGCACTGGCTCAAGAACAAAACACGGTTAGCCCAGAGCAAGAAGGGACTATAGCCCCTAGTGATGCCATACTTCAAGTAGACAGTAAGCAAGCAGAGGCGGACAAACTCCTGAACCAGGGATTTAGTCACTTTGGTCGAAGTGAGTTCCCAGAAGCATACAGTCTTAGCAGCAAGCATTGATGATTTATAAACAAATTGGATACCGCCTGGGTGATGCTAAGTCCCTGACTAATCTGGGTCTTGCATACGATCATTTGGGAGACTACTTTAAAGCGATTGATTACTACCAAAAATCCTTAGTTATTGCTAGGGAAATCGGAAACCGCCTGGGTGAAGCTAAGTCCCTGGGTAATTTGGGTAATGCATACGGTCATCTGGGAGACTACTTTAAAGCGATTGATTACCACCAAAAATCCTTAGCTATTAAAAGGGAAATTGGAAACCCCCTCGGTGAAGCTAACTCCCTGAATAATTTGGGTGCTATATACCAGAGTTTGGGAGACTACTTTAAAGCGATTGATTACTACCAAAAATCCTTAGCTATTAAAAGGGAAATCGGAAACCGCCTGGGTGAAGCTAACTCCCTGAATAGTCTTGGTAGTGCATACGGTAATCTGGGAGACTACAAAAACGCCATTGATTACCACCAAAAATCCTTAGCTATTAAAAGGGAAATCGGAGACCGCAAAGGTGAAGCTAACTCCCTGAATAATCTAGGTGGTGCATACCAAAGTTTGGGAGACTACTTTAAAGCGATTGATTACTACCAAAAATCCTTAGCTATTGCTCAGGAAATCGGAAACCCCCTCGGTGAAGCTAACTCCCTGAATAATATCGGTATTGCATACGGTAATCTGGGAGACTACTTTAAAGCGATTGATTACTACCAAAAATCCTTAGCTATTAAAAGGGAAATCGGAAACCCCCTCGGTGAAGCTAACTCCCTGGGTAATCTGGGTAATGCATACTATTATATGGGAGACTACTTTAAAGCAATTGATTACCACCAACAATCCATAGCTATTGCTAGGGAAATCGGACACCTCCTGGTTCAAGCTAAATCCCTAAATAATCTCAGTGCTATCTTTTTAGAAAACAATCAACTAGAATACGCCCAAAGTAACCTGTTTTATACCATTAAAGTTTGGGAAGATATCCGCAAAATACTCATTAACAAAGATGATTGGAAGGTTTCTAGTTTTGAACAACAAGCTCGCAGCTATCGTCTATTACAACAGGTATTGGTTGCTCAAGGTAAACCAAAACAAGCCTTAGAGATTTCCGAACGGGGTCGCAACCGTGCTCTGATTGATTTATTAGGGGCACAGTTATCTGAAACTCCTCAAAAAACCAAAGCTCTTACTCTTGAAGACATTCAAGAGATTGCTCAACAACAACAAGCCACGTTGGTGGAATATTCGATTGTTGATGACCAGATTTATAGTTGGGTGATTGCTCCCACTGGTGAGATTACTTTCCGTAGTCATGATTTACCCCAAGATACCACTCTGGCCAAACTAGTCAAATTTAGTCGTGAGGAGATTGGTGTCAGAGGTAGATCTAATCACAATCCTTCTTCACCACAAAACACTAAGGATGGTAATCGACTACAACAACTCTACCAACTGTTGATTACTCCAATTGTTAACTTATTCACTCATGGTCCTTCACCACTAAACCCTAACAATAGTAATCGATTACAGGAGCTCTACCAACTGCTGATTACTCCCTTTGTTGACGTATTACCAACAAACCCATCAGACCGTGTTATTTTTATCCCCCATAAAGAACTATTTCTGGTTCCCTTTGCTGCTCTGCTAGATGATAACGGAAATTATCTAATCGAAAACCATACCATTCTCACTGCTCCTTCGATCCAATCCCTGTCGTTCACCCGTAAAAATTGGCATCGAGTCAAAGACAGCACGGGGAAACCATTGATTGTGGGTAATCCCACCATGCCCAAAATTAAAATAGGACTGGAACAAAAACCGTTAAAGCCTCTACCGGGTGCAGAAAAAGAAGCCTTAACCATTGCTCAATTGCTGAATACCACCGCTCTAATTGGAGCAGAAGCAACAGAATCAACCATTGTGGAAAAAATGGCCAATGCTTCCGTTATCCATTTAGCCACCCATGGTTTACTCGATGATGTCAATGGTATTTATTATCGAGGTGCGATCGCATTAGCACCTGAGAAACCAGACCATGATGGCTTTCTCACCAGTCGTGAAATTCTGAGTCGTTACGCAGGACCGGAAAAATCCTTATTGAAAGCAAAGTTAGTGGTTCTGAGTGCTTGTGATACGGGTAGGGGTGAGATTAAAGGGGAAGGGGTAGTTGGTTTATCCCGTTCTTTGATTGCCGCAGGTGTACCCAGTTTGGTGGTGTCCTTATGGCAAGTGCCTGATGATGATACGGCCAAGTTAATGACGGAGTTTTACACTAATATTTACACTTACAACATGGATAAAGCCAAAGCCATGCGAGAGGCGATGTTATCGATGCTCAATGATGAAGATGGTAATCCAGACCCCTCAGCTTGGGCGGCTTTTACGGTTATTGGTGAAGCGAGGTAGATAATTTCCTACTCCCTACTTCCTGTTCCCTGAATCATTGCATAGGCTCAGGAATGTCTTAGATATGACCAAGTAGGTAATGATTCAATATTCTTCTAGATGAAACTTAAGCAGGTCTTATGGTTGGGACTTCTCACTATCTGCCTCACCCCTGGGGAATTGCCTGTTGTGGCTAGATTCCTGAGTTTACCAGCACTGGCTCAAGAACAAAACACGGTTAGCCCAGAGCAAGAAGGGACTGTAGCCCCTACAGATCCCATAGTTGAAGTAGACAGTAAGAAAGCCGAGGCGGATAAACTCGTTCAGCAGGGAATTAGTCACTTTCGTCGAAGTGAGTTCCCAGAAGCATTACAGTCTTGGCAGCAAGCATTAGTGATTTATAAACAAATCGGAGACCGCAAGGGTGAAGCTGCTTCCCTGGGTAATCTGGGTAGTGCATACGGTAATCTGGCAAACCACAAAAAAGCCATTGATTACTACCTACCATCCTTAGCTATTCAAAGGGAAGTCGGAGACCGCCTGGGTGAAGCTAAATCCTTGGGTAATTTGGGTAGTGCATACTATCATCTGGGAGACTACTTTAAAGCGATTGATTACTACCAACAATCGATAGCTATTGCTAGGGAAATCGGAGACCCCTTTGCAATAGCTACTTCCCTGGGTAATCTGGGTCTTGCATACGGTACTCTGGGAGAGTACAAAAAAGCGATTGATTACCACCAACAATCGATAGCTATTGCTAGGGAAATCGGAGACCGTGAGGCTGAAACTAACTCCCTGAATAGTCTAGGTAATGCATACGATAATCTGGGAAACTACAAAAAAGCCATTGATTACCACCGACAATCGATAGACATTTTTCGGGAAATCAGAGACCGTGAGGCTGAAGCTAACTCCCTGAATAGTCTAGGTGATGCATACGATAATCTGGGAGACTACAAAAAAGCCATTGATTACCACCGACAATCGATAGACATTTTTCGGGAAATCAGAGACCGTGAGGCTGAAGCTAACTCCCTGAATAGTCTAGGTAATGCATACTATCATCTGGGCGAGTACTTTAAAGCAATTGATTACCACCAAAAATCTTTAGAAATTTATAGAGAAATCGAACACCGCCAGGGTGAAGCTAGCGCCCTGAATAATCTGGGTATTGCATACGATACTCTGGGAGACTATAAAAAAGCAATTGATTATTACCAACAATCTTTAGCTATTGCTAGGGACATCAGACACCGCCAGGGTGAAGCTAACTCCCTGAATAATCTGGGTATTGCATACGATACTCTGGGAGACTATAAAAAAGCAATTGATTATTACCAACAATCTTTAGCTATTAAAAGGGAAATCGGAGACCGCAATGGTGAAGCTAGCTCCCTGGGTAATCTGGGTAGTGCATACGATAATCTGGGAGAGTACAAAACAGCCATTGATTACCACCAAAAATCTTTAGAAATTTATAGAGAAATCCGAGATCTTAAGGGTGAAGCTCTCTCTCTCGGTAATCTAGGTAATGCATACAAGAATCTGGTAAACTATGAAAAATTTCATCTGGGAGACTACAAAAAAGCAATTGATCAACCAATTGATTACTACATAAAATCGATTAATTACTATCAACACTCGATTGTTATTGGTAGGAAAATTGGAGACCGCCTGATTCAAGCTATGTCCCTGGATAATCTGGGTAGTCTATCTGGTAATCTGGGAGACTACAAAATAGCCATTGATTACCACCAACAATCCTTAGACATTTTTCGGGAAATCGGACACCGTAACGGTGAAGCTAGCTCCCTGGATAATCTGGGTAATGCATACCGTAATCTGGGAGAGTACTTTAAAGCGATTGATTACCACCAACAATCTTTAGCTATTGATAGGGAAATCGGAGACCGTAAAGGTGAAGCTACCTCCCTAAATAATCTCGGTCTTACCTTCTTGAAAAATAATCAACTAGAACCAGCCCAAACTCACCTGTTTGATGCCATTAAAATTTGGGAAGATATCCGCCACCTCCTCCGTAACAAAGATGATTGGAAGGTTTCTATTTTTGAAATACAAGCTCGTAGCTATGGTCTTTTACAACAGGTCTTGGTTGCTCAAGGTCAACCAAAACAAGCCTTAGAAATTTCGGAACGGGGTCGCAACCGCGCTCTGATTGAATTATTAGCGGCACAGTTATCTGAAACTCCTCAACAAAACAAAGCTCCTCCTACTCTTAAAGACATTCAAGAGATTGCTCAACAGCAACAAGCCACCTTGGTGGAATATTCCATTGTTGATGACCAAATTTATAGTTGGGTGATTGCTCCCACTGGGAAGATTACCTTCCGTAGTCATACCTTACCCCAAGATACTACTCTAGCTGAACTAGTCAAATTCAGTCGTGAGCAAATTGGTGTCAGAGGTCGAGGTAATCAGAATCCTGCTTCACCAGCAAACCCTAAGGATAGTAATCCATTACAGGAACTCTACCAACTCCTGATTACTCCCATTGTTGACTTATTACCTGAAAAGGAATCAGAGCGTATTATTTTCATTCCCCATCAAGAACTATTTATGGTTCCCTTTGCTGCTCTGCTAGATGATAACCACAAGTATCTAATCGAAAACCATACCATTCTCACTGCTCCTTCGATCCAATCCCTGTCGTTCACCCGTCAACATTGGCATCGAGTCAAAGACAGCAACGGAACACCATTGATTGTGGGAAATCCCACCATGCCCAAAATTAATGTAGGACTCGAACAAGAACCGTTAGACCCTCTACCGTATGCAGAAACAGAAGCCTTAACCATTGCTCAATTGCTGAATACCACTGCTCTGATTGGACCCTTAGCAACAGAATCAACCATTGTAGACAAAATGGCCAATGCTTCGCTGATTCATTTAGCTACCCATGGTTTAGTCGATGGTATTTATTATCGAGGTGCGATCGCATTAGCACCTGACAAACCAGACCATGATGGCTTTCTCACCAGTCGTGAAATTCTGAGTCGTTACGCAGGACCGGAAAAATCCTTATTGAAAGCAAAGTTAGTCGTCCTGAGTGCTTGTGATACTGGTAGGGGTGAGATAAAAGGGGAAGGGGTAGTTGGTTTATCCCGTTCTTTGATTGCCGCAGGTGTACCCAGTTTAGTGGTGTCCTTATGGCAAGTGCCTGATGATGATACGGCCAAGTTGATGAGGGAGTTTTATACGAATATTTACACTCACAAATTCGATAAAGCCAAAGCCATGCGAGAGGCGATGTTATCGATGCTCAATGATGGAGATGGTAATCCAGACCCCTCAGCTTGGGCAGCTTTTACGGTTATTGGTGAGGCTAGGTAGAAATAGTGGGGAGATGGGGAGATGGGGAGATGGGGAGATGGGGAGATGGGGAGATGGGGAGATGGGGGAGTTGCTAGTGGTGCGTGATAAGACGGGCTTGCCATGGTTTTCCGGCTGTTGGCATCGGTTGGAACCCCCGTCCGGAAATTGAAACGGGCAAGATGCCCATTCCACCCACCGGGTCAAACAGTAACTGCTCCCTGTTCCCTATTCCCTGTTCCCTATTCCCTGTTCCCTGTTCCCTATTCCCTGTTCCCGATTCCCGATTCCCTATTCCCAGATAATCAACGTCCCAAATCATGGAGAGCATTAATTGCTGCAGCACACTGTTGGGTTACAGCTTGCAATTCGTCTCGGTTACTGGAGCCAGGAGGAGCAATTACCTTACCAATGCGCACAGTTAAGGGCACAGACCGTGGCATCAAAGAACCTTTTTTAACAATTCCTTGACTTCCCCACAAGGTAACCGGCAGCAGGGGGGCTTGGGCTTGGGCAGCAATCCAGGCCGCACCAAGCTTGGGCTTATGAATACGAGCATCCCGTGTCCTGGTGCCATCCAAATACACACCAACCGCCCAGCCATTGTCGAGGCAATTGAGGGCAGAACGCAGGGCACTCCGGTCTGCGGAGCCCCGCTTAACCGGGTAAGCACCATACAATTCAATCGCCTGTTTCAGGACTGGGACACGAAACAATTCTTGCTTGGCCATGAAGGCTACTGGACGTCCCACACAATTAGATAAAATTGGCGGGTCAAAGTCACTCGCATGGTTACTCACCACCACCAGGGGTCCCGAGGTTGGTACGTGTTTAGCACCATAAATGCGACCCCGGAAATAGGTATGGATCAGGGGGCTAACCACTGACCACTTCAGGGCGTGATACAGCAGCAGACTGGGAAATGGTTCGCGGCTTCTAGTCACAGTGAATCGATTGGTGGATTTGGATGGTTTGGTTTCTAGTTTACTATTTGGGGGAAAGGAACAGGGAATAGGGAGTAGGGAGTAGGGAGTAGGGAGTAGGGAGCAGGTAAAAAATATTAATATGAGAACCGCACTTGTCTTAGGCGTTGCTGAATCTTCGTGCTGAATAGGAGTAGAGTGGGCATCCTGCCCGCCCGAAAATCTATTGACACTGGCAAGATGCCAGTTCCACGTATTGGACAGTTAAGAAAATACTTGGTTACTTTCCGATTCCTGTTACTGCAAATGTAATCCGCCATCAATGGGCAAAGCAACTCCTGTAATAAAAGCAGCTTTCGGAGAACATAAAAAAGCCACCACTTGACCAACTTCTGTTGGGGAACACCAACGTTGCATGGGGGTATTTTTAATTCTTTGTTGCATCATTTCGCTATCTATTCCGCCAGATTTTGCTGTAAAATAATTCCAAGCTTCTGTTTTGATAAAACCAGGAATAATGACATTAACAGTGATCTGCCTTGAGGCTAGAATTTTGGCATAGTATCGGGTTAAAAATTCCACTACGGTTTTTCCGGTTCCTGGCATAATATAATTGAGTCTTGGGGTTTGATTAATGTTACATCCAGGGGAAGACATTGCTACAATATAACCTTGACCATCTTCCATGTATTTAACCGCTTTTTCTACACAACGAATAAAGCATTTAGGGTAGACATTTTGATAGTAGTCATAGGCCGCTAAACTCGTTAAATTACCATCTCCCAATAATTTATGCTGAGCATTAGTAGCTAATTCTGCTTGCTCTGATGCTGGAGTAGTTGTCATTCCTACATACAATCCAGCATTATGGATTAGTGCCGTTAATTTCCCACCAAAGTTGTTTTCTAAACAATCAAAAAATTTGTCTACGGTTTCTGCTTGAGCAACATCCCCTTTGACGGTATAAACCTTAATTCCATAATCAGATTCTAAGGTTTTTTTACTATTAGCTGCTGCTGTTTCATTGCTATTAAAGCCAAGTATTATATCATATCCATCAGCGGCAAGTTGCTCAGAGATGCCGAAACCAATCCCACGAGTTCCTCCAGTAACAATAGCTACTTTTGATGACATACTTTTTGCTATCCTTGATTAATCTAGATTATAGCGATTTGCCATTGGGTCAGGTACTTTCATTCTAGGTTTTAGGGAGCAGGGAACAGGGAAAAAATAGGTGTGTGTAATTCATTAATATGAGAACTGGTATATCTCAATTGGTTGGTGTGGAAGAAATTGAGGTGGGAGTAAGCTGATGAGTAATATCGCCATACCTCCCTACTCCCTACTCCCTACTCCCTATTCCCGACTCCCTATTTCCTAAATTTCATCCCAACCACTGACCCCAGAAGACATCACATAACTAGTTACGCTAGCTTCAAAGAAGTTGGCTTTAGTATGAGCATCTTTTTTAGTATCAGAAAAACGCTCTAAGTGGCTGTAGGGACTCTTTTGATAGTGTTCCCCCTTGTAAAGGGGTTCTAATCCAATAGAACGTAACCTGATATTAGCGAGATACTTGGTGTAGTGCTCAGTACTCCGTTCGGTAATCCCTAAAATATCGTTACCAACAATATGATTAGTCCAGCGACATTCATGCTCCACTGCTGTGGCAAACATTTCATAAATTTGGTCCCTGGAATAGGGAAATACTTCCATGGCCATGGGGATTAACTTTTGATAAAGCCGGACATGACTCAGTTCATCTCGATTAATCATTTTAAAAATGTCAGCTGAGCCTGGCATCAGCATCCTAGAGGCGAGATTGTAGAAGTAAATAAACCCATTATAGAAGTACATTCCTTCTAATAAAAAGTCAGCCAGTAAGGAAACAAAATAGTTTTCTGGGGTAGGATTATCAACATACCGTTGATAGAAACTGGCGACAAATTCGCATCTATCCCTCAGCACTTTATCAGTGCGCCAGAATTCATAGACTCTACTTCTATGTTCAGTAGGGATAACGGTTTCTATGATATATTGATAACTTTGATTGTGCATCCCTTCCTGAGAAATTTGTTCCGCCATACACAGACTAACTTCTGGGGCAGTAATGCTACTTTTGATGTGAGGAATATTGCAAGTTTGAACGGAATCCAAAAAAGTTAAATAGGAGAGAATTCCATCATAAGCATAACGTTCTGCTGGCGTTAAGTTGGAGTAGTCTGTTACATCTTGAGTTAGGTCTAGTTTCTGCGGAATCCAGAAATTCTCCCGCATCTGTTGATACAACCCAATTGCCCAAGCATAACGGACATCATTGAGTTGCATTAAGTTAGTGGTGTTACCAAACCAAATTGAACGGTGTTCAGTTTTATCATCCCCATCTGGATTAAAGATAGGGTTAATTGGCATTTTAGTGTTAGTTAGCATTTTTATAAGGGAATAGAAAACAGGGAGTGTGGGGAGCAAGAGCATTCAGCTAAAGGCCTTTGGCCACGCTACGCGAACAGCATTCAGCTAAAGGCCTTTGGCCACGCTACGCGAACAGCATTCAGCTAAAGGCCTTTGGCCACGCTACGCGAACAGCATTCAGCTAAAGGCCTTTGGCCACGCTACGCGAACAGCTGATGTTTCACAGGCTGGAAGCCTGTTCCACAAAGCTGACCGCTGACTGCTGACCAATGACCACTGACCGATGCGCGCATTCAGCTATCAGCGATTAGCTATCAGCATTCAGCTATCAGCATTCAGCTAAAGGCCTTTGGCCACGCTACGCGAACAGCTGATGTTTCACAGGCTGGAAGCCTGTTCCACAAAGCTGACCGCTGACTGCTGACCACTGACTACTGACCGATGTTTCACAGGCTGGAAGCCTGTTCCACAAAGCTGACCGCTGACTGCTGACCACTGACTACTGACCGATGTTTCACAGGCTGGAAGCCTGTTCCACAAAGCTGACCGCTGACTGCTGACCACTGACTACTGACTGCTGACCGATGCGCGCGCAGGCTGGAAGCCTGTTCCACGGAATCACTAATTAGCGCAAGCGATACAAGTGTTGTCTAATTCTTTGAAGTTGTCACGCTGGACGGTTCGGATATAATACACGGCTTTACATCCTAATTCCCAAGCCATGACTAGGGTTTCATAGATGTCTTTGGCTTTGAGGGTGCGTTCAGGTTCGTCTGGGAAATAGACTCCTTGGTTTAAGTTAAATAACAATTCCATGGAAATCCCAGTATCAATCCATTGCTGGATCGTGGCGACTGCTTGAACAACTTTTTTCTGATCAAAGTTTTTGTTCTCGTGGTAGAACCAAAAATTGTCTTTAATAAAGGGTGGCGCAATGGGTACAGTGCCTTTTGCCCATTTGTCATAGAAGAATTTGCTGTGGACTGGTAAGACACTAGCTGTACATCCTTGTACTAGGGATGAGGATGTATTGGGTGCGATCGCAGTAATATGAGAATTGCGAATCCCAAATTTTTGAATATCCTGAGATAGGGCTATCCAACGCTCTTGATGCTGGGAATTTTCTACAAACCATTCCACTGGTTTAGCACCAATTAGCTTACCTTTACTCCACTCACTGCCATCGAAAGCAGCATAAGCACCACGTTCCATGGCCAGTTCCATAGATGCATGGGTGCAGTAGTAGCCAATATCCTCAAATAAGTTACTAATTTCCTTGAGGTTGTTATAGGTTAGCAACCGTTTAGCTAACCAATCCGCTAATCCCATACAACCGACTCCGATGGTGCGGTATTTGTGATTGTGCCTATGGGCTGCTTTAAAAGGAGGAGTGGTTAAATCAATCGTGTTATCGAGAATCCGCACTGCCAGACGACAGATATTAGGCAATTCAGTTTCCTCAATATTGGCGAGATTGATTGAGTCCAAATTGCAACAGTGAGCAGCATTGCCAATTTCGACATTAGAGAAACTTTCGGTACAAAGATTTACCGCTGGGATGTAGCCCTCGTGTTGATTAGGATTAGCGCGGTTAATGGTATCCTTGAACGCCAAGTAAGGCATCCCGGTCTCTACTTGCGATCGCATAATCGTTTTGAAGAGTTCCCGAGCATTCACGGTCTTGTAGAGAGTGAGGGTTTCGCCGATAGCTGCTTCAATAGTTTGATAGGCGCTTTCAAACTCCTCTGCCCAAAGTTCGGATAGCTCAATGCCCAGCTTGATCCGTACTTCATAGGGATCGATTAATGTCCAGTCTTCTTTATTAACCACCCGACGCATAAACTCATCGGGAATCACCAATTGGGGAAAGATATCATAAGCCTTGCGCCGGGGATCGCCATTTTCCGCTTGCATCTCCAGAAACTCTGGCACATCGAGATGCCACACATCCACACTAACGGTGACTGCTCCTGCCCGACGCCCTCCTTGATTAACTGCGATCGCAGTATCGTTTAGCAGTTTAATCCAAGGAATCACCCCGCCCGAAGCATTGGCTTTGCCCATCACCCAGCTACCCGTTGAGCGAATCCGGCTGACATTGACCCCAACACCACCACCGTTTTTGGAGATTCTGGCCGTATCAGTAATTCCTTCAAAGATGCTTTCGAGGTTGTCATCAATGCTAGTGATAAAACAGGAAGACAGAGACCCCTTAGGAATTCTGAGATTAGCCAGGATCGGGGTAGCTAGAGATATTTTCCGTTGTGCGATCGCTTCATAAAATCGCCTTGCCCAACCTAGTCTATCTTCCGGGGCTTCCACTGACCCTAGCAGCAGAGCACAAGTTAAAAATGCCTCTTGGGGCAACTCATCCGCCAGGAGATACCGACGAGTTAGCAGTACAGCCCCTGCATAATCATAATCCGTGTCCCAATCCCGATTAATCCAAGAACCTGCTTCGTTTAGCTCCTCAGTGGTATAGGTTAAGATACTGGGGTCATATTGACCAGACTCTACTTTAGAGCGAACAGTTCTAGGGTAGTCACCGTACTGATAACCACGGTTTACCAGGGTATCTTTCCAGAGACTCCAGATCTGCAGTCGTCCTGCTACATAGCGCCAGTCAGGCTGATCAGGACTACACATTTCCAGGGCACAGTTGATCAAGTTATCCTGAATCTCTCTGGTACTAACACCATCACGCAAGCGGGTAGTGAGTCCTGCTTCTAGAGTGATCGGATTGACATCCTT
>NZ_JAAHHS010000217.1 GCF_010692395.1 Moorena sp. SIO3H5 | reverse complement strand
TTGCCGTCAAATATTGTTTAAAGCAGGAAAGTATCTGAATAATGCTGAGCTAGACAAGATACTTAAGACCAATATCCATTTCAAGGCTATGAGGTCTGCTTGTGCGCAACAAACACTGCACGGAGTTATTGAATCTTTTAAATCCTACAAAGCTTTAAGTAAGTTGTACGAAAAAGGCCAGCTACCTGATAAGCCTAGAGTCCCAAAGTACCGTAAAAAGGGAGGTATGGCCGTAGTCAGCTATCCTGCTCGGTGGGTAAAACAGGTATTGGGTCAGCTGAAGTTCCCTTTGGGTAAACAGGTCAAAGCCTGGTTCGGGATTGACCATTTCCTTCTTCCGATGCCATCTAATCTTGACTACAAATCAATAAGAGAGTTTCGATTTGTTCCCAGGAATGGCTGTTTTTATTTGGAATTCGTTTATAAACAACCAGACATTGAACCAATAGCATCGACCAATGACGTTTTAGGAATTGATCCAGGACTCAATAACTGGTTGACTTGTGTTTCAACCACTGGGAAGTCATTCATTATTGATGGCAGAAAGGTAAAATCCCAAAACCAGTGGTACAACAAGCAGGTAGGAAAAATAAAGAAAGGCAAAACTCAAGGTTACTGGGATGAGCGCCTGGCTTTCTTGACTGAGAAGCGCAATAGGCAAATGCGTGACAATATCAACAAAGTCGCCAGGTTTATTGTCAATTGGTGCATAAGACATAAAGTTAGCACCGTTGTTTTTGGTTGGAATCGACGAAATAAAGACAGTATTAATATTGGGAATAAAACTAATCAAGAGTTTGTTCAGATTCCCACAGCTAAGCTAAAAAATCGGATTGAACAACTATGTATTAAACACGGCATTAAATTCGTTGAGACTGAGGAAAGCTACACCAGTAAAGCTAGTTTTCTAGATGATGATTTTCTACCTACGTTCGGCGAGAAACCTGTTCGCGAAGCGTGCCCTTCGGGCTTAGGGTGGAAGGCTTCCGGAAAGCGAGTAAGGCGTGGTTTGTATCGGTCAGGTAATAACGAATTAATCAACGCAGATTGTAACGGGGCTTGTAACATCCTTAGGAAAGTAGCGACACAGCTAGGGTTTCCCCTAGCCGAGGTCGGTAGAGCAGTCTTGAACCTGCCACAACGATACCGATTAGATTCACTGTCTAGATCCTATCGTGAAGCGTCACGCAGCGCGGTTTTAACCCGCGAAATGACATCAGCTTAGAATCCACGTTTTTCAAAGCGTGGAGAGTTCAAATTCAAACACAATTGAATATAATTACTGTTGTCTGAATCCACTGACTGAGTGTTATCCGACCTAGGGGATAAATCATTATCCAGCCAAATTTCACTAGTACCTAACCTCTGACCATCACTAGCTAACCAGCTCTGGAAAACTTCCATGCGACCATCTTCTGGACTAACTAGCTGATAAACTCTGAACCGCTTTTTCCCTTGGCTCTGATAACGAATACACTGCAAGCCATAGCCGATTTTATCTAAGAAACGCCTGATAATAACAATCGGAGTTGCTTTTTTAGCTAGTCCTATTCCTGTGATGGTTTTGATAGCACAACGGTTTGCTAATGCGATCGCAGCCATCTCTTGCAAGTCCTGATCAGTATTTTTGAGTTCTCGTTCCAGATTTTCTAATAGAATTGGTATCCCCAAAACCTTCATAGTACCAATCATGGCTCCGAGCACAGCACGATTGAAATCCGGTAGAAATATACTCCCTTGACCTTGCTCAATTAACAGTCGCGCTACCTTAGCATCCCGTTCTGCTAGATGTTGCCGACCGATGGTAAGAAAATAATGGAGCCGTAGCTGCTGATACCAGCCTTGGTCATCTTTGAGTACCAGTTCTGGTGTGACTGGGATGGCATAACGCTGCTTTAAATCGTACTTCCGTAGTGAGCGACGCTCCGATGGTGTTTTGACTAGGCGTTTGCTAATCGTTTGATATTGGCTATCACTGAAGTCTTGACTAGATGCGATCGCATTACACTCAGCCTGATAGTTTTGGTCTCTAACTTCAGTAATCGCTGCCATCAGAGCATTCTGTGCTCCCAACTCTTCCGCTTGGGGTGAACCCTTAGACTTCTTTTTCCCAGCTTTAGTGGAACTGGCTGGGGAAACATCCATCACCAGATGACCTTCAGCACGCAATCCTGCTAGCACCGATTCCCGATAGCTCACCATTGCCGCATTGAAGCGGACAGCCATTTTAGCCCAGCACATCAAGGATTCTGCTTGAAAGCCTGTATCTAAATCATCCACAGCATCGAAATCCGATTGTTGTAGCAACCGAATATTCATTTGGGTCAAACGCTGTCCAGATGCCAGCAGTGAGGATAGAGAGTTTGAGCCATTACCCACTCGATTAAAGCCATAAGGGGCTACCCAGATGAAGCGGGGTAGATTTTCTCGGATCCGCCCTAAGGTTTGTCTGACACTATTTTCTCCTTGCACCCCTTGGGCAATACACCACACAGAGGTAAAGTGTCCCCGCAGATCAATACTAACTCCCGTTTCAATAGCAGGACTAGCTAATACAATGTCATACTCCCCTAAAACATTGTTGAGGTTATTGATACACCCCATGGCTGGATGACTGGTTTCACCAAGGGATTCCGAATCAATGCGCAATATCCGGAGGTCGGGAAATTGCTTTTTTAGGTAAGCTTCTAGAGTGCAAGTACCCCATTGGCTCTTTGGTTTTTGAGCCGAAAGACACACAAACGGTTTGCCTCCTTGAGCAATGTGTGCTTCTAGCTCTCGCACTAGTCTTTTTGGTGTGCTATCGGTATAGTTATGAACTTGCCAGGAGCCGTCAATGTTCGGTTTCCAGTCATTCTCAATGATGAAGGGTTCCAGGTCAACGCCAGACAAGCTCAGTAAGTAATCTATCGATATATCACTCAAGTCTGCATCCGCAATATAAACTTGACCAGACCCCCCCAAGACATTCTGGATTAGGGTTTTCAGGGATTTGAGAATAGCAACCCGATTACTCTGACAGGTGCTAGAGTTCAATCCATGCCAGAGCACTTGCTCCACTTCATCGATAATTACTACGCCATCAGACCAGTTAGCGGCATTGAAGCGAGCCTGAGAATTACCATGCAAGGAGTCGAGACATAAACCATAACCTAACACCCCTTCCTTCTGGTCATCCCTGACCTCAGTGATATACTTGATTCCAAAGCGTTGGCACAATGCTTCTACTAATCGCACCCGATGACCAAGCACCAACACCCATTGGTTTCGGGCTAGGGCTTGAGAGACAATTTTTTCGAGTAGTTGGGTTTTTCCAGTACCCTTAGGGGATTTAATCCCAATCAGTTGGGCTGTATCCGGAATCGGAAGTTCTTCGAGATAGCGGCAATTTACCTTAAGGTTAGCTCGATAGGTGAGCTGGGTTAGGGATTTAGCTTTCCAAGTATCCAGGGGGAGTGCTCGTTGGTAAACTTGCTCAAAGGTCTTCTGACCTTGATCAGCAATTAAATCATCTACCCCTTTGCCTAGCTGGGCATCCCAAGTTATTACCTTCACAGGGCAACCTGCTTTATTGAGCAGATATCCCATTCTACGAATCGCAGCATTGACAGCTTTGATCGTATTCGGTTTCGAGTCTTGGTCAAAGACTATGTAAATCGGTCGCTCGGGAGTAGCTAGTTTCCGTAGTTGAGGAATCAGGTCAGACTTCCCAATCCGATTTCCCTGGGCATCCCTACGGATTCGATACCCACCATTAATTCCTGGTAATGCGATCGCAGCGTAACCAGCAGTCAGTAAAGCTCCAGCTTTCTTAGCGCCCTCAGTAATACACAACGGAATCGAGGGGTGAGAGATTAGCCACTGCCAAAACCCTAGATCCGGTTGATTGTGGTCAAGGTCTGTGGGGAGAATAGTAATATCATTGCGCTCAGCAATCCGTTGCCACAGGTGCAAAGGTACTCGCAGAGCAAACAAGCCTGTGGGGGTTTTGGGGGGATGTTCATATTTTATTAGCTTCCTAGTTTCCCCACTCTGACGGGGTTGGCTGGGTTTGAAACAGCCCCAAATATCTTCCTGACCAGTAAGCAAGTCAATACCAGAACACCACCATCCCCCTTGTTCGAGGTGTTGATAGCGTTCCAGAATCGAATTTAGCACTCGACCATCATTGCGTCTGGGCAGGGAGTCGGAATAGAAGAGATACTCAAATGGGCTAGAGCCTTCGAGAGACCTTACATTGAGGCGAGTCAGCTGTTCATCAACACTACTAGCTGTCCACTCCTGGATATGGTTTATGGGTTTGGGGAAGACTCTGGCAGAGGTCACGCTATATCTAGTGGTTTTATCTTTAACTTAAGGAATATAACACTATTTGTGACCTAAGAGTTCATTTTACCTAATGCTTTAGGTTTTCTTGACAGTTCACGGTTTACCGTTCACCGTTGACGGTTGATAGTACCATAAAATGATCACTTATGCCTACCATCGGATTACCAGTAATTAGTGTAATTAGTTATTAGTTATTTAGGGATCCGTGTAGGAATTGTGATAATTTTCGTTCCCTACTCCCTACTCCCTACTCCCTACTCCCTATTCCCTATTCCCTATTCCCTGTTCCCTTTGCTATTGCACCATATTCCCATAGTCTGGGCGAGAGTTGGAAACGCCACTTTCACCCTCATTTCTCTAATTATTATTGCCCTAAGTTTAGGTCAAGCAGGTTGGTTTCGGTGGTTAGCGCTTCACATAGCTAATTGGGGATGTGGTCGTGGCCATTTGCTTTTCTCCTTAGTGATCCTAGTCGGGATGTTATTGAGCAATGTGTTTACTAACGTGGCCACCACCATAGTCTGGACAGCTGCTGTCATGGAAATTTTGCTGCTGCTTGGCTTTAGTGCCAAAGCTACTCTAGCATTTGTATTTACTAGTGGTTTTATTACCGATGCCGCTAGCTTACTACTGCCGATGAGTAATCCAGTAAATCTGATTTATGTTGATTATTTACAGATTTCCTGGTTGCGCTATGTGATGGTGATGTTGCCCGTAACAGTTGCCACAATAGCCACTAGTATCATCATTCTCTGGTTCTATTTTGAACCCCAAATCCCCCTGACCTATAACCTTGCCCGTCTACCACCACCTAATCGTGCGATTCGAGATTCCTTAATCTTTAAATTGAGTTTTCCTATGTTAGGACTACTCCTAATCGGCTACTTGTTCGCAAAAGTCCTAAATTTCCCCATTGCCTGGATTGCTGCTATGGCAGCTTTAGTGATGGTGGCATTAGCAGCACGTTCCTTTAACGGTCGGGCTAGTAGACTTAGCTATATCTTACACCTAGCACGTCAACTGCCATGGCGAATTATTTTACTTATCCTAGTGCTGTTTCTATTCAGCATCGGTTTGGACAATCTTGGCATCACTGCTCTGTTGAGCCAGCGGTTGGAAATCCTTTCTAATTGGGGACTCACTTTAGCAGCTAGTGGTAGTGGTTTCCTAGCTACATTTATTGCTAGCGTACTCAACAATTTGCCAACATTACTGCTGAAGGCTACGGCAATTGAAAGCATTAACGATATTGATCCAGCTATAAAAGAAGTGATGATATATGGTAACTTGATTGGCTGCAATTTAGGAGCAAAAATTACTCCCTTAGGGAGTTTATCAACGCTACTTTGGTTGAATGTATTGGCTTTTAGAGGAATCCAAATCAGTTGGGTTTATTATATTCGCTTAACCTTCATGCTTACCATGCCAGTTTTATGTATCAGCTTGCTTAGTTTAGCAATATGGTTACCCTGGTTAATTGCTTGATAATATAGCGGTTTTGAATTAGGTTAGCTGCATTTTTGTAGGGAGCAGGGAGCAGGGAGCAGGGAGCAGGGAGCAGGGAGTAGGGAGCAGGGAATAGGGAATAGGGAATAGAGAAAGAATACTGTGTACATTATAGTTATGAAAAACGTTTTAACTGAAAATTTTATAGACTATAGATAGGAATTACATCGAGTTTTTTGCCATTAGCAATGATTACTCAAAACTCTCCCAATCAAAAATCAAATCTAGTGTCATTGGAAGCATTTATTAAATTAGCAGAAACTAAACCGGCTAGTGAGTACATTGATGGAAAAATTATTCAGAAACCAATGCCACAAGGAAAACACAGCACAATTCAAGGGGAATTGGTGACTGCTATTAATCTAGTAGTGAAGCAAGAAAGAATTGCTCGTGCTTTTCCAGAACTTCGGTGTACTTTTGGTGGACGATCAACAGTTCCCGATGTATCTGTGTTTGTTTCCCAGAGAATTCCTCGTGATGAGAATGGCGAAATTGCCAATGTTTTCCAGGCAGCGCCTGATTGGACAATTGAGATTCTTTCACCTGACCAAAGTCAAACTAAGGTGACAAAAAATATTATCCATTGTTTAACCTATGGGACGGCAATGGGCTGGTTGATTGATCCAGAAGAGCAAACGGTTTTCGTTTATCGTCCAAAACAGCAGATGGAAGTGTTTGATCAATCATCCGATCAACTTTTGGTGCCATCCTTTGCTAGGGAGTTAAGCATTACTGTGGGCGATTTGTTTAGTTGGCTATTGGATTGAAGCTATAATGGTAGGGTGGAAAAAAATTTATCGCCGATAAGCTTAATGGAAAAACTCTATTACTTTTTGCCTGATATGGTAGGGTGGGCAAAAATTTATCGCCT
Organism: Moorena sp. SIO3H5; assembly: GCF_010692395.1. Classification (GTDB taxonomy): domain Bacteria; phylum Cyanobacteriota; class Cyanobacteriia; order Cyanobacteriales; family Coleofasciculaceae; genus Moorena. Next base: position 6,322 of record NZ_JAAHHS010000217.1, on the reverse strand, counting down.
ATAAGCTTAATGGAAAAAAACTATTACTTTTTGCCCACCAAACTCTAGCCAACCCACAGTTAATGATGGTGGGCAAAAATTTATCGCCGATAAACTTAATGGAAAAACTCTATTACTTTTTGCCCACCCTACTAAACTTGCCCACCTGTCACAAGAATATAATTTAAATCAAGACCAGCTTACCGGTGAGCATATCTAGTAAATTGCCTTTTGAAGGGATACTTAAACCCTAAAACTATATGCTTTTGGGGAACTCCTGCTTCAACTAATTCATTAGCTACTCCCACTTCAGTGCCATCACTTTGAATCCAAATTTTGTTATCTTTTATATCAATATGGATTAAGCTTCCATATTCCCGTCGTTGGTCATACCAACCCACTACCATCAGTAAATAATGATTGCGCTCACTATCAAAAATCATTTGAACTTCTGTCTGATCATCATTAAGATTGATAGCGTGGGCTTTCAGGATTTTTTGGACTAATTCATGATAGTTCAAGGTTTCCATGGGGAGGAAATCCTCCTATTACAGTACATCTGTATTATAAAATACTGCTGTTACGCTTCGGATGTGCAGATAACTATAGCGCTATTAAATACATTCCTATCTCAACTGAAAATGCTAAGGGGCTTTATATCTGGGTTGTAAACACAATGCTTGCCATCAAAGGCTTGGCTAAAGGAGGCAAAAGGCAAGAATAGAAAGAAATTTGGACTTTTATTAGACACTAAAAAAATACCTAATACGTTTACATCTCATTTATAAAAATTAAATAGTTTTCAAGGAAAAATTGGGAAAAAATATTTTTATTACAAAAAGAGCTTGTGATTTTTGAGAATACTGTTAAACTGATATAAATAAACACACTACTCTTAAAGTAAATATCGCCACCTGGAGGTAATTTTGAACGAAGCCAGGAAAATCGAGGCAATTCTTAACGCTTGGTTCGACTACATTAATTTAGATGATTGCAGTAGCGCTAGGGTTGAAGTAGCTAAGCAGGAAATAGTAAAGCAAAGTGATGTAACGCTGCGAGGGAACCAGGTATTAATTGAAGAAGCGATATTTTCAGAACTGCACAAAGAACTAACCAGCAGAAAGCAAGGCCAACAGGAAGCAGTATGGGCTTTATCGTTCCCGCAAGTCATAGATATAGACAATAAAAAATCTTATCTTTGTCCTCTGTTTAGCTTAGATGTTACATCCATCCTGCAGGGAGACTATCAAGAACAAGGGTGGGACTTAGATTCGTTGACACTCACAGAAGCTGGAGGTAACTTAGCCACCTTCCTGAGGCTGGATGATGAGCAACGGGAGCAATTGATTACTAAAGATGGTTTGCGACCTTTTCTTGAAAATAAAACTATTTTTGGAATTGAGTTTGAAACTTATGAACAATGGATGCGCCAGGTTAGAATTCCTGCTCGCTCTCGTTGCAGAATTCAACCACAACCTTACTTATTTAAGTTTAGACCAGCTATATACTCTATAAATCTCAAGAGAGATCTACAAGAAATCAAGTCAGGCTCGAAAAATTGGTCAAAAGGAGATCCAGCTTACGAGTATTTGTTTGGTGTACCTCAAGATCGAAAACATGAAGTTATTTATATGGGAGCTTTCCCAACCCATCCACCCACTAATTCACAATTAGTAGCACTAAAACACGCTAAAACTGAACCTTTAACTGCTGTCCAAGGACCTCCTGGTTCAGGAAAAACCACCCTGATTCTTCATTTAATTGCTCAACAAGTAGTTAAGCGGGCGCTGGCAATAATTGAAGCGGAGGAAAATACTAATAATTTGACAGTTGTGAGTAGTACTAACAACAAAGCAGTGGAAAATGTTATTGAAAGACTGGATGAGTGGTTAAATGATGGATCCTTAGAGCATAATTTCCTTTATATAAAAGGAGGAAGTCGCCCAACTATTGAATCACCTGGGGCTGCATTAGATCAGTTAGAATATGCATCTGAATACTTAGAAAACTATTCTTTTAATGAATCTCGTTACAATTCTCTCAAAGAAAGCATCAAGCAGATTAAAGATGAGTTTATAGCTGAAGAGTCGAATTATTTAGAACAACGTCGCAAAAGAGCTATAGATGAAGAACGGTTACCTGAACTCCAAGATAAAATCCAAAACCTTCAACAACATTTAGATGAAATTCTAGCAGCTAGAACTAACTTTCAGGGACGAACAGTAGATTTGGCGGAGTACGAACAGCTTCCTATCGAAGCTTATCGAAAAATTGACTTCCGTTTTACAAATGCAGAACGACTGTTACCGGAAGGAAGATTGCCTTGGTTGATTCGTTTATGGCGATGGATAACTAGAAAAACCGAAAAAAACATTATCACAAAAGCGGTTTTAGCTTGTGAATCAGCCATCGAAAGTACCTTAAATACTCCTTTTGATGTTAAAAATCCCACAACTCGTACTGAGTTAGTTCAAGAAGCCCAGTTGGTTAGGGAAAGATTAGACAAGGGTGAAGAGCTAAAACGTGTACAAGCCAGATTACAAGAAATTGATGAAGATATAGAAATAACAGAAACAAAAAACAATCAAGCTAGTGAAGAGTTACGTGCATTAGAAAACAGATTAGCAAATCCACTAGAGGATTTTTACACTACATTCCAGGAAAAGTTTCATGAGCAACATAAAGAACTGTTTAAGCTATCGCGAGAATTGCTAATTCAGCAAGCACTCCAGGACAGAGATGATGTAAAAAATACTTTAGAAGTATATTCAAGCTTTCTTTCCAAAGATTGGAAATCTAAATCTGAAATTGCCAACAACTTAGATAAGCATATAAAAAATTTAAGTTTAATATTTCCTGTCATTACAAGTACATTAACTTCAATCCGAAATATGCTACCTAGGGTTTCGGAATGTGTTGACCGCACAATTGTAGACGAAGCTGGAATGATTCCATTGCATCAAACCTTTCCATTATTGGTGCGATCGCGTAAAGCAATTATTGTCGGCGACCCTCTACAACTTGAGCCGGTAATCACCCTAACTGACCAGAGACGTCATGATTATCGTCAAATAGCATTCTTGGACAAAGGGTTAACAGAAATTGATTACCACCGTTATAGTCCGGAAGAAAAATATAGAGCTACTACCTATCATCGTGCTGCGGGAGCAAGTGGAGAAGACAATGATCAGGGTCAAGGAATTTGTTTAAAAGAGCATTATCGCTGTCAACGTAGTATCATTGAATATTGTGATGATATTGCTGGTTATGGGTTAGAGGTAAAAACAGCACCAGTTGATTCGTTGTTAGAGTCAAACTTAGTTGCTTATCATGTAGAGGGGACTATCAGTAAGAATGTTAATCAGGAAGAAGTTACTGCTGTATTGGAGATAATTGAGCATTTGCTTAAGCAAGATTATTCATTAGAAGATATTGGTGTAATTTCCCCTTTTCGCGCTCAAGCTGATGCTCTTGAAAAAGAGATTAAAGAAAAATTTCCTCAGTTCAAGGAAAAATCGGAAAAATCCGTTGGCACAATTCACAAGTTTCAGGGTTCTGAGAAGAGAGTAATTATCCTCTCTACCAAAGTCTGCCAACCACAAGATAAAAAGAGGATTAATTGGATCAACAAACGACCTAATATGTTAAATGTTGCTGTATCGAGAGCCAAAGAAGTATTTATACTGGTTGGTAATCTTTACAGGCTAAAGAAAGGAAGGCTGACCGGCAAGCTTGTTAAACATATTCGAGACAATGGGGTTATTTTAGAGTATAAAACCGAGGAAGAAATTCCCCAGCCTCAACCGGGAGCTACTATGGTTTATGATTGTGAACATATAACGGTTTTTAGCGAAGCTCTTGATCACGCTGAAGAGGAATTAATAATTGTTACTCCTTGGATTAGACCCCCTGAATCAAGACAATTTGAGAAGGATGTAGTTTCAGTTTTAAAGAAAGGAGTAAAGGTTACAGTAATCTACGGTAAACAAGACAGAGCAAGGGGAGAGAATGATGATAATAATTCATTGATTGAGAAGAGTTTGAGAAAATTAATTGATGAGTATTCAGATTTACATCTTATTCGTTTAGGTGAAGGGGCATACATTGAAAGTGAAGGAACTAATGAAAGAATCTTGGTTTGTGATACTCAATTTGCTATTGTAGGAAGTTGGAATTGGCTTTCTCATCCTTACAGAAGGCAGTGTAATAGGTCGTTAATAAATCCTAAAGTTCAAATTCGTCGGGAAACCAGTATAAAAGTTTCTGAGTTATCCTCAATTGAGGATATAAAAAATAGCAGAATTTATCAATTACTTAGATCATAATCAGTAAGTCAGCAATCAGTAAATTTTACATCTATAAACAAACTACTCGAAAACCGAATTCTTTTTTAGGAACGCTTGGATTTCCAGAAAAGCGAGATGCTGAACGACACAAATTAGGATCACAATCCCAAGAACCACCGCGCAAAATTCGATATTCCTCAATTCCATCATTTAGCCATGCACTACCATCATTTAGCCATGCACTACCATCTAATGGTGCGCCTTGATAATTTTCGTGGTCGTAGTCCTCACACCACTCCCAGACTAACCCATGCATATCCCATAGCCCAAAAGCATTAGGGGTAAAACTACCTACCTCTGTCGTTTGTTGGCGATAATGGTGATCTTTGCTATTATAATTCGCTAAATTTGGTGTAATTTTTCTTCCAAAATGAAACGGAGTTGATGTTTTGGCGCGACAAGCATATTCCCATTCAGCTTCAGTGGGTAAACGATATTGTCTCCCTGTCTTTTGTGACAACCGGACACAAAACTCCTTTGCATGGTACCAAGAAACCCGCTCGACTGATAATTTATCTCCTTTAAAATAGGATGGTTCAGGTTCAAGAGGGCGGTTAATTGTTGGAAGGTTGGCAATAACCCTCCACTGTGCCTGAGTAATCGGATATCTACCGATAAAAAAGGGGTTAATAGTAACTATATGTTCAGGGCGTTCCTCTTGTTTAGACATTTCTTCCTCTATAGGGGCACCCATTTTAAATTGACCCCCTGGAATAGACACCATTTCTAGTCCAACGGTATCACTCAAGGTTTCGATAAAATGTTCAGCTTGTTGGCAGCTACGTTTTTCTCTCCCTTTAGCATCTATTTTTACTACTTCAAATTCAAAGGTTTTGGTAGTTGGGGGTAATTGTATTCTTAAATTGCTTGTTGCTACAATTTTGTTACTGCTAGTTTGAGATGACAGGTTAGATGGATCAGAATTTTGATGATTTTGCAGAAGGGATTTTTCTATACCATTTTCCCCATCCTCACGCTTGAACAGATAGCCATCTTCCAAACGCATAAAAATGACAGGAGTAGCAAAATCACGCTTGCGATTTCCAGTCTCCAAACCAATTGTGCGGCGACCATTCTGAGCCGCAATATCAACGGGTTCACCTTTGGCTAAACGTTCATAAAATTCATAGGCAAACTGGATTGCCGTAATATTTGAAACCTGATACTGCATCGCCACCACAACTGGAATATTCATTTGTACTATCTTAGAGGCAGTACCGGCAAAAGCCTGAGAAGCAGATAGCATTCCACTTTCACAGGCTTGTAGCAGAACCACTCCTGGACTCCACCGATTGAACAGTTCGCTGAAAGAAGCAGCATCCATCCACGAAGCTGTCTTGAAAACCTTCTTGACAAGGGCAATTTTTCCTACTTCTTCCCCTGCTTCATTATGCATTTGTCCATGACCAATAAAGTGGAAAATATGAGGTTGCTGCTCAAGTAAGTTGTCAATAGCAGTGGGAGTTGCTGGATTTACAATTGGCAGCAGTTCAATTCGCTCTGCTTGCTCCTGCGCCAAGCTTGCTAACGCTTCTTTAATATCTTCATACTCAACATGGCCTAAATCTTTAGGAGCCGCGATCGCCAGAGCAATCCTTAGTTTTTCACCCTTTTCTAACTGAATTGGGGGAGCAGAATGCCACAGGGCACGACGACGAGAGAAAACAATATTTGGATCTGTCCCCAACCAGCGATGGCCTAAATTAGCACTATCCGGCAAGCACATAAACTCCCAAGGCAATGCTGCCACTTCAGGAATTGTTTGCTCATCAATATCTAGCTCAATCCGCAAAAGCTGTTTTTTGTCCCGCACAGCCTCTTGGTAGAAGTTGACAAACTCTTGACGCAGTACATCATCAAATATTGCCTCAAATAGAGTTTCTCCCAGTTTCCTTGTATCCTGAGCATTGTTTAGTTCATTGGTGAGAACGGGTTGAAGCAGGGGGGTAATCTGTTCTAGTTTCTCCTGATATCGAAAGGGTCTAGAAGGTTCCCCA
>NZ_JAAHHS010000216.1 GCF_010692395.1 Moorena sp. SIO3H5 | reverse complement strand
ACACAACAAAAAAGGAGTGATTGCTCTGCTCAAGGCAACGGAGTCTCTGGGGAAGAGCCTGAAGCTCGAACAAACCCTAAGTTTAGTTATGGAGCAGGCTCGGGATCTAATGCAAGCGGACCGCTCTACGCTATTTTTGCTATGCCAAGATCGCAACGAACTTTGGAGTAAGGTAGCTACAGCGGATGGAAAAAATACCATAGAAATTCGAATACCAGCCAACCGAGGTATTGCTGGTTATGTAGCATCGACTGGTAAGCCGCTCAATATTCCAGATGCCTATAAAGACGACCGTTTTGACCCGACCACTGACAAACAAACCGGTTATCGCACCCAAAGCATTCTTTGTATGCCGGTATTTAACTCCAAAAATAAATTAATCGGTGTAACCCAGTTAATCAACAAGCACCAAGGCTACTTTACCAGCTCTGATCAAGAGTTTATGCGGGCGTTTAATATTCAGGCAGGCATAGCTCTGGAAAATGCCCAGCTGTTTGAAAGGGTCCTGATTGAAAAGCAATATCAGCAAGATATCCTGCAAAGTCTAACCGACGCAGTGATTTCCACTGACATGCAGGGACGAATTGTGATGATCAATGATGCAGCCATCAAGTTCCTAGGTGGTCCTAATCGTAGAAAAGGCAGTCCCGATTGGAAATTGTGGCAGTCTAAGCTGACTGGTCGATACATCTGGGATATAGTGCCGATTGAAAATCTCCAGTGGCGTTGGCAAGATAGCTTGGCTACAGGGACTCGGCATTATATGCCAGAACAAACTCTGAAGATTGGTCTGTATAGAGCTCCTCAAGGGGATTCAGAATCACCATCGATGGTGCTGGCAATGCCAAAGTGGGATGACCCGAATGTTTATGTACCCTGGAATGAAACACCCCACACGGAATCTTCATCTACTGATTATTTGTCAAAATACCAAGTTCAGGAAATTGAACGCAGTCTCAACCTAAGCGTCAATCCTTTGCTCAACCCAGAGGGAAGTGTGCGAGGTGGGTTGGTGGTTTTAGAAGATATGACTCGTGAGAAGCGTATGAAGACAGCCATGTATCGTTACATGACTCCACGAGTTGCTGATCAAGTCTTAGCCCTCGGGGAAGATACCTTAATGCAGGGCAAGAAGCAAGAAGTAACAATTCTATTTTCCGATATCCGGGGCTACACAAACCTAACAGAACATCTCGGAGCAACAGAGGTGGTATCGTTGCTCAACAAGTATTTTGAAACTATGGTAGAGGCTGTATTCAATCACGATGGCACCTTGGACAAGTTTATTGGAGATGCCTTGATGGCCGTGTTTGGAGCACCTTTACCCCTGCCAAATCATGCTTGGAAGGCTGTCAAATCAGCTCTGGATATGCGCTCACGCTTAGCAAAATTTAATTCCAATCGCAGCCGTCATAACCAACCCGAAATCCGGATTGGGATGGGAATTAGTTCTGGAGAAGTGGTTTCCGGGAATATCGGCTCCCAAAAACGGATGGACTATACGGTTATTGGAGATGGGGTGAATTTAAGTGCTCGTCTCGAAAGCGTTACCAAAGAGTATGGCTGCGACATTATATTGAGTGAGTCTACCTATAATTTGTGCCGCGATCGCATTGTGGTGCGGGAGTTAGATCAAATCCGGGTAAAAGGTAAAAACGAAGCGGTTAGGATTTATGAATTAATTGGCAAAACCGACCTATCCCTTACCGATAAAAGAAAACGGTTCTTGGATTTGTATCAAGCAGGGCGTAATGCTTACATCAAACGAGACTTTAACCAGGCACTCAAGTATTTTACTGATGCACTAGAAATACAACCAAATGACCGGCCTGTCAAAACCCATATTAACCGAGCTAAAAACTATTGTGATCATCCTCCTGATGATTCCTGGGATGGAGTTTACACGATGACCACGAAGTAAAGTATGAACTATTTCTTCCTTTATATCCCCAGGGTCTTTTTGCTTTGTTTCAAGTCTTTCCACAGTTGTTTAATCTGCTGGTAAGCCTCTTCTGGAGGCAGCTTACCAGCAGTTTCGAGATTACAAATGTAGTTTACTTTTTGAGCAAATTCCTGTAAGTTAGCGTTAAAAACCAGGTTTTCTGGCTTGAACTGACCGTGATAGGGACTGTGAGGGTATAAAAAATCAGATGTATCTACCATAGCTATTGCCTGCACCAGACGTTCTTAACCTAACCTTAACTTAGCTATTGCCTGCACCAGACGTTCTTAACCTAACCTTAACTTAACTGGTTATACTATAACTTCCTAGCCAAATTTGTGACGCTCCTACACCAACCAAAGGTATGGTGTAGGCTTCTCAGACACTCCGAAGAATGCGTAGAACTTCCTTAGAGGTATCATTGGTAATTGAGCTAGCAATCACAACTTTACCTTGGGAGCGTTTTATAGTGGGGAACACGTCCAGCCCCACTATGATGATATTGATAGCGGCGTTGATGTCTCTATCAACCTGCATGGTTTCTATGTCATCCCAATACTCGCGGATACTGGTATTAGTGAAAATCACCTCATCTCGATATGCAAGTAATTGAGATGTATAAGCAGGATTCTTCGCAATCACAGAGGCTCCAGCTTTTTCAGCTATGTGTCCTAGGATTTGGAAGAATTGACCAAAGGCGGCATCCACCCAACTCAAATTAAGTCCAGATTTAGCTGATTGACCATTTGGAAGAAAGGTGCCATTCTTGTCTTGTTTGGGTGCATTACGTTTTGTGAGACCTTTAAGATTGAGATTTTCATGAAAGAAAACTTTCTTACCAGTTCTCAATAATTCGTGAGCTGTTTTGTATTGGAAATCCTTACGACACCTTGCTATCTTTTGGTGTTGACGTCCTTCTCGTTTTGCTAGTTTGCGACGCGATCTGGATCCCCGTTTTCGAGCATTTTTCTTTTGAGAAATTCGGGTTAATTTGTGCTGGCTTTTTCGTAAGACTTTGCGCGATGGGAGTTTTACTCCTTCCGATGTAGCAAGGTAATCATCCTCATGTAGAACGGCATCCATCCCGAGTGAATTCTCCCAAGTTGGCAGAATTGAATTTGGTGTTACCGCTGGAACAGTTGGATCTTCTAATCGCAGGTTCACAAACCAACCATCATTTTTCTTGATAAATTGAACCTGTTTGAGTATCGCCCCATTGGGTAAGTGACGGTGGGAACGAATCTTTACCAGCCCAATCTTGGGAATCTTGACGTACAAGTACTTGCCACCAACCGAGCAAGAATGTAACTTGACTCCAGCCCCTTCAACAACAAATGATCGGTAACGTGATTGCGATTTGAATCGTGGTTTACCACTTCGAGTTCCTTTGTTATCACCTGCAATGAATCTCTCGAACGCCTTATCAACCCGTTTGCAAACTTCTTGTAATGTATTTGCTGGAACTCTCGAAAAATCCAGTTCTTCGCCCGACCATCCAACCTTCACAAACTTTTTTTTGAGGTTTGGCAGGTATTTTTTTTGAAGGTAATAGTTAGGCTTGTCTCTCAACTCAGGTAACGAAGCGACCAGCGGACAAGCATTGACTGGCGATCGATTATTTTCCCACCAGTCAAATCTGTCCCCTAACTGTCGGTTATACCAGTACTGGCAAATCCGCAGCCAGAGATTTAGCTCTAACTTCTGATCGGTAGTTGGAAGTGCCTTGTACTGGTACGTGTATTTCAATTTTTCGACTTAGTGATACTTTTTTTGACTACACTAATCCTAGCACAAGTTTTAGGATTGTTGCAATGAAAGATGATTTCCTTTCAAAAGGCAGATCAGTAAGTGACATGAAGGCTCACCTGGTTCTAACTTCTAAGTATCGTCGCAAGGTATTTGACGCAAAAATGCTGCAACGACTAGGAGAGATAGTAGAAAACCTTTGCCAGAAGTGGGACTGTAAGTTAATTGAATTTAATGGCGAGGAGGATCACGTTCACCTATTGTTTCAATATTTCCCGCAAATGGAGTTAACTAAGTTCATCAATAATCTCAAGACCGTTACGAGTCGCAGACTACGAAGTGAATTCCAGGAACGAATCAACCAGTTTTACTGGAAAGATGTTTTGTGGAATAACTCGTATTTTATTGCATCTTGTGGCGGCGTCACTATTTCCACACTTCGGAAATACATTGAGTCGCAGGTTTCGCCTGACTAGCAACTTGGCTGCTGCATTTCATTCCACAGCCGCGCATTCCGGAGACGAAACCTTAGAATAGTGGAGCCTTAATCAATAAGTTTTTACCCTTTTCCCATAGCCTGCCAACCATAAAGGCTCCACTATTCTTGCGGTAAATTCTAACCTCTCACGCCAAATCAAAGATTCTGGCGTGAGGCTCCTGCTGATTTAGCTGAAATTGCCTAAAAAAATACTTTATATAGCTTTTAGTTCTTTTGATTTAGTTTTTATGGCAAATAGCATCTCAAATCCTAAAAGTATTGCTAAGCAATGGTTTTAGGCTTTGTTTTTGACAAAAAAGCATACTGAGTAAGGAATCACCCAAATTTATTCCCACTCCTTCCCCTGTTACCACTTTCTCCCTAGTAGCGCTGATCGAGATGTAGATGTAGCTGACAAACCCATTTAGCATCAATAGGGTCAAACTAGATTTCTGGTTCTGTCGAGGAATGCCGGAATTAAATTTATCTATCAACATCTATCTGTCAAGATATTGTCAGTGAACCATCATCTTACTGATTATGTCCCCTGATCAAAAACTCTACGAAGGTAAAGCGAAAATCCTATATACTACCGATGACCCAGAGATTCTGCTAACTCACTTTAAAGATGATGCCACTGCCTTTAATGCCCAAAAGCGAGGTCAGATTTCTGGTAAGGGTGAGATAAATTGTGCGATCGCATCTCATTTATTCAAAGTCTTAGAAGAGAATGGCATAGCTACACACTTCATTGACCGTCCTACTCCCAACCAAATGTTGGTCAAACAGGTAAAAATTGTGCCCTTGGAGGTGGTAGTCAGGAACATTGCTGCTGGTAGTCTATGTCAACAAACTGGAATACCAGAAGGTCGGGTACTCCCGAAGCCCCTAGTGGAATTTTATTTGAAGAATGACGACTTAGGAGATCCCTTGTTAACACGCGATCGCTTACTACTGCTGGAACTAGCAACGCCTGAGCAGTTGAACCAACTGATTGAGCAAGCGTTGCGAATCAACCAAATTCTGACTGACTTCTTCTATCAGTGTGGCATTACTCTAGTAGACTTCAAGTTGGAGTTTGGTGTAACCCCGTCTGAAGAACTACTATTAGCCGATGAAATCAGTCCTGATACCTGCCGCCTTTGGAACCAAGCCGAAACGGATCCGGAGCGTCGAGTGATGGACAAAGACCGATTTCGCAAGGACTTGGGCAATGTAGAACAAGCCTATCAGCAAGTGCTACAAAAAGTTCTTCAGAGCAAACTCTAATCAGCATCTGACTAGACGTGACAGGGTTACAACAAGTGACGGGATTGATGCCATCGTTAACCCGTAACCCAAAAAAATTCAGCACATTGGTAAAAATAACCACAGACGAACGAAAATAGACAACAGGCATGGGCATTGCTTGCTTAGGTCAAGTCTTCAGTCATGGTACTGTGGCTGACAACTAATAACTAATATAATAGTTGCTCCTATGGCACTGGAGTTGTTAGCCCTCCGTCAACTAGTAATCAATGGCTTACTGAGAGTTGACCAATGACCAATGACCCAATAGGAATGGTGTGTGGAAGTGTCAAAAACAAATAACACAATGCGTTTATCTCCTTTGTTAGCAGCAATGATCGCTGCTACTGCCAGTATTGGTGTATCCAAACCAAGCCGTGGGCAAACCATTCAGTCCCTACCGGATGCACCTCAACAGAATTCCAGTGACGTAAAAACACCTGAACCAGCGGTTCTTGAAACAATTGCTGTGCAGGCAAAACCAACGACTGCCTCGACGCTTCACTCTTCCCCAACCCAGGTAGCAGTACCGGCCAAGAGTGTTGTGCAGTCTGTGCCTACTACTTTTTCAGGGTCGAATTCTTCACCAAAGCAGGTGGCAGTACCCACTAAACCAACTAAACTAGTGGTTCCCGTAGATTCAACAGCCGCAGAGTTACCCTTCTTGATGCAGTCGCTCATGGGGGAAACCCCCAAGACCGCGCTGCATCGCTCCTTTAGCCCAAACCCACCCCAACTATCACCGGATAGCATAGAAGGGATGGCTCAACTAACACCTGTAAATGGTATAGAACAACTGTCGCAACTTCCGGAACCCACTCAACTAGAGCCCCCTTCAACTGAACCCACTTTATCAATCGATAGCATCGAAGGGAGTGCTCAACTAACACCTCCAATAGGGATAGAACAACTGTCGCAACTTCCGGAACCCACTCAACTGGAGCCCCCTTCAACTGAGCCTCCTTCTGACTCTTCAGAGATACGAGTACTGGTAGCAGAAGTCTTGATTACTGGCGCACCTCCCCAACTGGAAGAGGAAATTTATCGGGTGATTAAAACCCGACCAGGACGAGCAACCACCCGCTCTCAGCTTCAGGAAGATGTGAATGCTATCTTTGCCACAGGTTTCTTTTCCAGTGTGGATGTTCAGCCAGAAGATACTCCCTTGGGAGTTAGGATTAGCTTTGTTGTCAGAGCTAACCCAGTATTGCGTCAGGTGGCAGTCAAAACAGAACCCCCAGGGGAAGGGCAACGGATCGTAAACCAGGAAAAAATTAATGAAATCTTCAGTGAGCAATATGGCTCAATCCTGAATCTTCGAGACCTGCAAGAGGGAATCAAACAATTAAACGATTGGTATAAGGAAGAAGGTTATGACCTAGCTCAAGTCATTGATGCTGAGCAAGTCACACCGGATGGCACAGTCACCTTGGTTGTGGCAGAAGGGGTTATTGAAGCTGTCAAGGTGCGTTTTCTCGATGAAGATGGTAACCCGGTTGTAGATGAAAATGGCAACCCACTTCCATCAATGACTGACAAAGAGGAACCGGTTGGGGGTAATACTCGCCCCTTTATTATTACCCGGGAGGTGGAGTTAAAATCCGGTAGTGTATTTAACCGGAAGAAAGCCCAAAGGGACCTACAGCGAGTTTTTGGTTTAGGGATTTTCGATGATGTACGGTTTTCCTTTGAACCCGGTACTGACCCACGCCAGGTGGTCATAGTAGTAGATGTGATTGAGAAGAGTAGTGGGTCGATTGCGGCTGGTGCAGGTCTGAGTTCTGCCAGTGGTATTTTTGGTACCGTGAGCTATCAACAGCAAAATCTAGGGGGTAATAATCAGACCTTAGGGGGAGAATTTCAGCTGGGAACCCGAGAGCTATTGTTCGATTTGAGCTTTACAGACCCTTGGATTGCAGGAGACCCCTTCCGCACCTCTTACACCATCAATGCTTTCCGAAGGCGCTCGATTTCCTTGGTATTTAATGGAGGCAGCGGTGAGAATAATATTAGAGTTCCTAATGATGATGATGATGGAGACCGCCCCCGGGTTGTGCGCACTGGTGGTGGAGTGACTTTTCGCCGTCCTTTATCGCAAGATGTATTTAAACGGGCAGAATGGACAGCATCCTTAGGCTTGAGATATCAACATGTTGCCATTGAAGATAGTGATGGGGATGTCAGACCTGAATCTACAGATGGAGAACTGTTGAGCTTTAGTGACAGTGGTGAAGATGACCTAACTACTGTCCAGTTAGGGGCAGTGCGGGATTTACGGAATAGTACCACCCAACCTACTAACGGTTCTCTACTCCGGTTGGGCATGGAACAATCTATTCCTATTGGTAGTGGCAGCATCTTAATGAATCGGTTGAGAGCTAGCTATAGTTTCTATATCCCTGTGGAATTCACCAACTTTACCAAAGGACCTCAGGCTCTTGCCTTTAACATTCAAGGGGGCACTATCTTGGGGGATTTACCTCCCTATGAAGCTTTTATTATTGGTGGTAGTAACTCCGTGCGGGGGTTTACTGAGGGAGACCTAGCATCAGGACGTAGCTACCTTCAGGCTACTGCAGAATATCGCTTCCCCATTTTCTCAGTCATAGGGGGTGCTCTATTTGTTGACGCTGGCACTGACCTTGGTTCTGCTGGTGCTGTTCCTGGTGAACCCGGTGAGGAGAGAGATTTACCTGGTACTGGTCTCGGTTACGGTCTTGGGGTTAGAGTGCAGTCACCACTTGGCCCGATTCGGGTAGACTTTGGTTTGAATACCGAAGGGGACAGTCGTATTCACTTTGGTATTGGAGAGAAATTTTAATTGTTAATTGTGAATTGTTAGTGGTTAATTGTCAATTGTTAATTGGAATTTGTGATTGGTTAATTTCAATTTTCAATTTTCAATTTTCCGGCATTTATTGATAGAAATTTTCCCAAAAATATGTCTTCAGTATATTACACCTTGGCTGGTATGTTTGAACGCTCTGGTGTCGGACTGCACAGCGGTATTTCAACCAAAGTAAGGGTACTACCAGCAGCTGCGGGAGTTGGGCGATATTTTGTGCGGGTTGACCTACCAGATAAACCGGTTATTCCAGCAAACATAGATGCAGTTTCAGGTACCACACTGTCTACGGAACTCTCCACATCAACCCAGTATGGAAACGCTACCGTTCGTACGGTGGAACACCTTTTAGCAGCACTGGCTGCTAGTGGTGTGGATAATGCTCAGATTGAGATTGATGGTCCAGAAGTGCCTCTTCTCGATGGTTCGGCAAAGGTGTGGCTGGAAGCCATCCAGGATGTGGGAGTAGTAGCAGCAAGGGTTCGAGGAATGGAGGGAAAAGCATACGAGAGTTCTACCACCGGACAAGTTCGAGGTAGCCTAACACCCCCTCACCTCCTAACTCCCTCAGGAACAATACCTATCCCTTTTGTATTAAACGAGCCAGTCTCGGTTTATCACGGAGATGCCTTTGTAACGGCTGTACCAGCACCCAAAACTCGATTTACCTATGGCATTGACTTTGCGTTACCAGCTATTGGTAAACAATGGTATAGTTGGACTCCAGAACAGGACAATTTTGCTGATGCGATCGCACCAGCTCGCACCTTTGGCTTGGCTGATCAAATTGACCAGCTGCGCGATCGCGGTTTAATAAAAGGTGGTAGCTTGGAGAATGCTCTGGTTTGTGGTCAACACGGATGGGTTAATCCTCCCTTACGATTTTCAAATGAGCCAGTGCGTCATAAACTTTTAGACTTAGTAGGGGATTTGAGTTTATTAGGACGTTTTCCTGTTGCTCACATCCTGGCCTATAAAGCTAGCCACCATCTCCATGTCCAACTTGCCAAAAAGCTGGCTGAACGCATGGGTTGCAAGTTAAATACACAGAAGGTTGAACCTTTAAAAATTAATAAATTAACCTGCAATTTGTAATTCTATAAAAGTACGCTTATGTCCACACTGACTGACGTTAACACCCCAAATAACTCTACCGGAAGTACCCAGGAGCTAAATGATGACTCATCGACTAAAATAGTTCTAACTGTCGAAGAGATTCATAAACTACTCCCTCATCGGTATCCTTTCGCATTAGTTGATCGGATTATTGACTATGTTCCAGGTAAACGAGCTGTAGGTATCAAGAATGTTACCTTCAACGAACCTTTTTTTCAAGGACATTTTCCTGGACGACCCTTGATGCCTGGGGTAATGATAGTGGAAGCTATGGCTCAGGTTGGCGGGATTGTATTAACCCAAATGCCCGATAGTCCTGATGGATTATTCGTATTTGCAGGGATTGACAAAGTTCGTTTTCGGCGTCCCGTAGTGCCAGGAGATCAACTGGTAATGACTGCGGAACTTTTGTCCATCAAGCGCCGTCGTTTTGGTAAGATACACTCAGTTGCTACTGTTGATGGTAAGAAAGCAGTAGAAGGCGAACTTATGTTCTCTATAGTGGATTAAAACATAATTAGTAAGAGCGAATAAAAGTTATTTGGTTATTCGCCTTTGGCCTTCGGTTCAGGGTAGGTTATTTGGTTGAACACGCACGCGTGCGCGTAGCGCATAAGTTATTTAGTTGTTTATTTAGTTGTTCGCCTTTGGCCTTCGATTTAGGATAGGTTGTTTTGTTGAAATACTTGACTTTCTAGGTTAAAAGTTAATTTTATGTATTAGGACTAAAACCTGCAACAGTCAAGCTTAACCTTTCAACATTAAACCTTAAACCTGCAACATTAAACATTAAACATTAAACCTTAAACCTGCAACCTGCAACCGCCAACCTGCAACCGGCAACTTGTAGCCTGGAACCTGCAAGCTAAAAGTTGCCAGTATTGTTAGTCATTGGTCACTTTGGTGTTTGGAAAATTGGCAACACTTATTCATCCTACTGCTGTTATCCATCCTGGTGCTGAACTACACCCGACAGTTCAGATTGGTGCCTACGCGGTGATCGAAGATAATGTGAAAGTTGGCCCAGAAACAACCATTGGTGCCCATGTGGTTCTTTCTGGACCGATGGAGATCGGAGCCAGGAATAAAATATATCCAGGAGCAGTACTGGGTTCGGAACCCCAAGACCTTAAGTATGATGGTGCTCCTAGCTGGGTGAGAATTGGTGATAATAATCTAATTCGAGAGTACGTCACCATTAACCGAGCCACCGGGGCTGGAGAAGCAACCGTAATTGGCAATGGCAATATGCTAATGGCTTATAGTCATCTTGCTCACAATTGCGTGATTGAAGATTCTGTAATTATCGCTAATGGCACTGCTATAGCAGGTCATGTTTATATTGAGTCCCAGGTCAGAATTAGTGGGGTCTTGGGGATTCATCAATTTGTCCACATTGGACGTTTAGCTATGGTGGGTGGGATGAGTCGCATTGACCGGGATGTTCCACCCTATATGCTAGTGGAGGGGAATCCATCCCGAGTGCGATCGCTTAACTTAATCGGTCTTAAACGGGCTGGACTGACAACCGGTGAAATTAGACAGCTAAAAAATGTCTTCCGGAAGCTCTATCTTTCAGGAGAACCATTCACTCAAGCCCTCCAAACTCTGGAATTACCACCAGATAACCCACATGTTGAGCACCTGCATAAGTTTTTGCAGTTGTCTGTAATGGAAGGTCGTCGGGGTTTGATTCCTGGTCGTCGGTGAGAAGGGTAAAGGTTATCAAGGTTTATTTCAAATTTCTTTCACCTTGTCTTGATGCAGTCGCTCATGGGGGAAACCACGGCAGTCGCTCATGGGGGGAACCCCCAAGACCGCGCTGCCTTCCCAAGACCGCGCTGCATCGCTTAACCTTTACCTTTTAGAACCCTATTTTAGTAATTATCAATTAAGAAAACAGCAGATTAAAGCACAAAATCTGCCTCTGTAATATCACCAAAATCTACACCACTCAAGACAGCTAATGGTTGATTATTGATGGTGGTTATTATGGTATCGTCATTTTGTTCAAAAATTGAAATCTGACCAAAGGTTAGACCATCTAACTGCAACAGATCTTCACCATCGGTAAAGTCAGTGATGGTAACTTTGCCTACTGTTGACAAGACAAAGGTATCTTCCCCACTGCCACCAGTTAGAATGTTATCTCCTGAGCCACCGATAAGAGTATCATGACCGAAACCACCTAATAGTTGATCTTGACCCTGGCCACCATTAAGCAGATCATTGCCTTCTTGACCATAAAGCCAATCGTCACCCTTGCCACCTTCCAGGATATCGTCATGAGCCCCGCCAATGAGGCTATCCTGACCATTGCCACCTTTGAGGGTGTCATGACCGTCCCCTCCAAACAGTAGATCGTCACCGTCACCACCGTCGAGGTAGTCTTCTCCAGCAAGTCCTATAAGAAGATCTTTACTGTTAAGACCTTTGATAATATCGTCATCTCCGCCACCTTCGAGGATATCATTGTTGGAAGTACCGATTAGGGTAACACCAGCTTTCTCGAAGCTAAGGTTGTCAAAAGCGAAGCGGGTAGCAGCGGCATCATCGAAATCGATCACAACCCGGTCTATTGGTGTATCACGATCAGAAAAGGAAAACAGACCCTCGGTAAAGATTGGCAGTGAAGTAGTATCAACTTCAATCTCATCTACCAATGTGGAGCCATCAAACAGTTCCACTGTAAAACCAGGTGTGAGAGTACCAAAGGTACTCAGCGCCACTCCAAACTCAAGCTCGGAAACGGGTGCATCAAAGTCAAGGGTTAGGATTCCGGCGGCATCACCTTCCAAACTCGGATCCTGTACAAAGAAAATTGAGCCTGGACCGGCGTCAGCATAATTGGCATCCGTTGAATCTACCCCACCTACTTTGAAATCAAATGTTACCCCCATGAAACTCAGGTCATCAACGGGTTGAAAGGGCAGTTCATCGAAAGTCAAAACTGTTCTGTTAGTGGAATTAGTAGACATATTTATTACTCCTAAAAAATACTCTTTAATTGCACCCTATAGTATAAAAATTGTGATTTTAGCTTGCGGTAATTAAGTAAAATCACGTATTTTTTTCCTTCATTTGTTTTTATTTTGCTTTCACAAATATGAAAAGTGGATGAATTAAATGAATAGTTTTAATGAAGTTTATATTAACTATTTAAAAATTCCTTAAATTGGAAAATTTTTCTTTTCAAAGAAAATACTTAAGTATAAAAAAATATTTAATTAGTGATTAAGCTTTTATGAATTTAAATGTCCGTTCCTGTAGCTTCACCTACGGTCAATCCCGTAGCGTGGCCAACGGCCAATCGTTCCCGTAGCGTGACCAACGGTCAATCCACTTGTGGACAAGCCGGTTTACCATCTGCCCATCTGCCCATCTCCCCATCTGCCCATCTGCCCAAAGCGCCCCTATTCACAAATTATTCACAATTTAAATGTGTTACAGCTTATCCTCGCCGAGCACTGATACCATGTTGCAGTGTTGACACTCCCCGTCCTATAAGAACGGGGATTCTTTAATCAACGAGGTCGCTTGCTCTTTCAGACCGGAATCAGAAAGAGTAGAGGCGTCTTCTCCTAAAGCGTTCGGGTCTATAACCCAGGTTCCGGTTTGCCCCACCG